>NZ_VFIY01000018.1:0-300000 GCF_006385175.1 Emcibacter nanhaiensis | reverse complement strand
GTATAGCGCACGTCGATCGGATCGATATAGGGCACCAGCTTGCGCCGGCGTTTCTTTACCTCCAGCTGACCGGACAGATATTCAAGCTCTTTTTTATCCTTTTCGCTCTTGCGTTTCTTGGCGTGCAGGGCGGTGATTTTTTCTTCCAGCTCGTCAATTTCCTCCTGACTTGGGCGCTTCAGGGTCAGGCGCCGCGCCAGGCTGTTGCGCATGGTCAGCTTCAGGTTCAGGTTGGCGGGCGACCCTTCCCGTTTGTGGCCGGCCCGGTGGAATTCGGTGACCATTTCTTCCTTGATGGAGGTTTTGACGAAATCGGGCAGTTCCATATCCTCGAACAGGATGTTAAGGAATTCATCCCGGGTGAGGGAGAAGCTGAAGGCATCTTCGCCTTCGCCGTCCTCGCTGGCTTCGCTGCCGCCTTCGCCCTGGCCGCCACCCTGTTCGGGGCGTTTGATGCGGTCGCCGGGCATGAATTCCTTGTTTCCCGGCAGGACCCGGTCATGGATACCCTTGCTTTTGTCCCCGACCAGGCGGGGCTGGTCAAGTCCCTCGGAGGGAATGCGAATTTGTTCTGACGAATCTATATCTGAAATTTTCCGGTTTTTGACCGCGTCGTCGACAGCTTTCTTGATCTGCTTCCTGGCGCGCTGGATAAATCTTTGCCGGTTGGTGAGGCTTTTACCCTTGGGGTTCAGCCTTCTGTCGATTATGTGCATCATACGCGATTTTACTCCTTAAAGGGACAATGACGGGGAGGGGGCGGGATATTATCCCGCCTTGTTGACCCGCATGTACCACTCCACAAGCCTGTGAACCTGACGCTCGCTGTAGCCGCGATCCTTCATGCGTTCGACAAATTCATGGTGTTTGTGTTCGGTGTCCTTGTCCTTCTTGCTGCCGAAGCTGATCACCGGCAGCAGGTCCTCGACCTTGCTGAACATGCGTTTCTCGATCACGGAGCGCAGTTTCTCGTAGGACGTCCATTTCGGATTCTGCCCGGCGTTGTTGGCCCGGGCCCGCAGGGCGAATTTGACCACCTCATTGCGGAAATCCTTCGGATTGGAGATGCCGGCCGGTTTTTCAATCTTGCTCAGTTCCTGATCCAGGATCTTGGTGTCGAGCAACTGGCCGGTGTCCGGATCCTTGAAGTCATGGCCTTCGATCCAGGCGTCCGCATAGGAAATATAGCGGTCAAACAGGTTCTGGCCGTAGTCGCTGTAGGATTCCAGATAGGCTTTCTGGATTTCATTGCCGATGAATTCCGCATAGCGCGGGGCCAGTTCGCCCTTGATGAATTCGAGATATTTCTTCTCGGTATCCTCGGGCAGCTGCTCGCGGAGCAGGGCTTTTTCCAGCACATACATCAGGTGGACCGGATCGGCGCCCACTTCCTTGGTGTCATAGTTGAAGGTTTCGGCCAGGATCTTGAAGGCGAAACGGGTGGAAATCCCGTTCATGCCTTCATCCACGCCGGCCATATCCTTGTACTCCTGCATCGGCTTGGCCTTGGGATCCACATCCTTGAGGTTTTCGCCGTTGTAGACCCGCATTTTGGAATAGAGGTTGGAGTTTTCATGTTCGCGCAGGCGGGACAGCACGCTGAACTGCGCCAGCATGTCCAGGGTTCCCCGGGCACAGTGGCTGGTATTCAGGTCCGAATTGGCAAGAAGCTTGTCATAAATTTTGGCCTCTTCATCCACGCGCAGGCAATAGGGTACCTTGATCACATAGACGCGGTCGATGAACGCTTCGTTGTTCTTGTTGTTCTTGAAGCTCTGCCATTCCGCCTCGTTGGAGTGGGCCAGGATGGTGCCTTGGTAGGGAATGGCGCCCAGGTTTTCCGTGCCCACATAGTTGCCTTCCTGGGTGGCGGTCAGCAGCGGATGCAGCATTTTGATCGGCGCCTTGAACATTTCCACAAATTCCAGGATCCCCTGGGTGGTGCGGTTCAGGCCGCCTGAATAGCTGTAGGCGTCGCTGTCGTTCTGGCTGAAATATTCCAGCTTGCGGATATCGACCTTGCCGACCAGGGTGGAGATGTCCTGGTTGTTTTCGTCGCCCGGCTCGGTTTTGGAGATGCCGATCTGGCGCAATTTGGACGGAAAGATTTTCACGACAGAGAATTTGCTGAGATCACCCTCGAACTGGTCCAGCCGTTTCAAAGCCCAGGGAGACATCAGCCCGGTCAGCCGGTGACGGGGGATCTTATACTTCTCTTCGAAGAGATCGCCCATGCGTTCCGGGTCAAACAGGCCAAGCGGGGATTCAAAGATCGGGCTGATCTCATCACCGGCTTTCAGCACATAGATGGGGCATTTTTCCATCAGGGTCTTGAGCTGTTCGGCGAGGGAGGATTTGCCGCCGCCGACTGGTCCCAGCAGATAGAGGACCTGTTTGCGTTCCTCCAGGCCCTGGGAGGCATGTTTGAAGAAGCCGACGATTCTCTCGATGGTTTCTTCCATGCCATAGAAATTTTCGAAGCCCTTGTACCTCTTGATGGTACGGTTCATGAAAATCCGGCCGAGGCGCTCGTCCCTGGAGGTATCGATCAGCTCGGGCTCTCCGATGGCGTGGATCATCCTTTCCGCTGAACTGGCATACATCATGGGATCTTCGGCGCAACCGTGCAGGTATTCCCGCAGGGACATCTCAGTTTCCTTGCGATTTTCATACTGGTTTGAGTAAAGATCAAAAAGGTCTGTTTCGTTCGTCATCGTGGCAACTCCAGGCTTTGGTTTAGTACAGGACCGGCCGGATTTGCGGGTTACGAACAGGCTTTGATTAATAGTGGCCTCGTTCCATTTCCGACCGTGTCGTCAGAAGGAAGCAATGCCGTGGCGCGACTGCCAGTGTTTTAGTATCTGGGGCGCCGTGCCGGTGGCACAACTTCCCTCCCAAATTCTGATTCCGGTTATTAACTTTCCGGGTACAGAGAAAACTGGTTTTATAAGTCTTTGAAAAAGATACTAAAAAATAATGGCCGACTTGAGGTTATGGTTAATTATCCCCTAAATAGATTAACGAGTGGTTTACAGCGCGACCTACACGGAAACAATTTCGTTAATAAAAACACTATGTCATGAACCTTGGATTAATGCATCTGGATAATTTAAAAAGATTAGCTTGCAATTGGTGAAAATGTTTGATGCAGGAGCGAACACGTCATAGTTTTAAAGTCTTATAAAATTGATATGGTGCGTATTTAAGTAATTCCAAGGGGAGGAACAATAATGTTGAGTATGGCAGGCCTGGTCGGTGGATTGATTCTCCTGATTTTCCTGACAATCCGCGGGATGAATATTTTGATTGCGGCGCCGCTGTGTGCGCTGCTGGTAGCGCTGACCAGCGGCATTGCCATCCTGCCGCCAATGGCCGAGGGGGGGCAGGCCAGCTTTACCGTGGATTACATGACCGGTTTCGCCGGTTTCCTCAAGGACTGGTTTATCGTCTTCCTGCTCGGCGCCATGTTCGGTAAGGTCATGGAGGATTCGGGGGCGGCGGATAGTGTCGCCCACTGGGTTGTGCAGAAACTCGGCATGAGGCATGCCGCGCTGGCGGTGATCCTGGCCTGCGCTATCCTGACCTACGGCGGGGTCAGTGTCTTTGTCGTGGCCTTCTCGGTGTTTCCCATGGCGCTCAGCCTGTTCAAGGAAGCCAACCTGCCGCGCCGGTTTATCCCGGCGGCGCTGGCGTTCGGCTCGGTGACCTTTACCATGACCAGCGCCGGATCGGTGGAAATCCAGAACTTCCTGCCGACCAGCTATCTCGGCACCAACCATTTTGCGGGCTGGCAGGTCAGCATCGTCGTTGCGCTGTTCATGGCGACGGTCGGCATTTTCTGGTTTGAAAAAATGATGGCCCGGGCCCAAGCCAACGGCGAGGTCTTTGACGTGCGTGAAGGCGATCCGGAAGAAAAAAATTATGATGTGCTGCCCAATCCGATGCTCGGCTTTGTCCCGCTGGCGGTGGTGCTGGGCACCAGTTTTTATTTCAGCGTGATCCTGGACTTTGGCAAGTCGGCGCTGGTGGTCGCCCTGCTGGGCGGATTGCTGTCCGGCATCCTGATTTACCGCAAGCATTTTAAAAACCTGGGGGCGGCTTTGTCGGTGGCGACCCTGGGCGCCCTGATTGCCATCAGCAACACCTGTGCGGTGGTCGGGTTCGGCAGCATCGCCAAACTGACGCCGGCCTTCCAGGTAGCGCTGGACTATATGACCCATCTGCCGGGCAATGAACTGATTGGCGCCGCAGTGGCCGTCAGTGTGATTGCGGCCCTGACCGGATCGGCGTCAGGCGGGCAGGCTATTGCCCTGCCGTTGCTGGCGCCGCATTATCTGGCCGAGGGGGTGGACCCGGAGGCCCTGCACCGCGTGGTGGCCATTTCTTCCGGCGGGCTCGACAGCCTGCCGCACAATGGCTATGTGGTGACCACCATCAGGGCAATCTGCGGCGAGACCCATCAGTCCGCCTACCTGCCGGTGGCGGCCCTGACCGTGGTGATTCCCTTTGTCGGGGCAATCCTGGCGATTGTCCTGTTTCTGCTGGGGCTGTAAACTAAACAGGAGATAAGTCCATGTTTATCCATATTGTCCGCTTTGAATCGGAACTATCCTACGACGAGGTGCTTTCCGTGGCGAAGGAACGCAATCCGGCTTTCGAGACCGTGCCGGGACTCCTGCAAAAATATTATGTGGCGATGGAACAGCCCAACACCTATGGCGGGATATACGTGTGGGAAACAAAGGAGGCCCAGGCGGCCTACCGGAACTCCGATTTGTTTTCCACGGTTGCCGCAGCCTACAAAGTAAAGGGCAGCCCCAGCGTGGAAGTCATGGACTGTCTGTTTCCGCTCCGCTCATGAATAAATATTCCGAATTTATCCGCATCCTCGGGCGTGGCCCGACCAAGTCCCGGCACCTGACCCGGGAGGAGGCGCGGGAGGCCTTTGCCGGCGCGCTGAGCGGGGACATGGCGGATCTGCAGATTGGGGCGCTGCTTTTGCTGTTGCGCTACCGGAGCGAGGATGCGGCGGAACTGGCGGGGATCGTCGAGGCAATCCGTGACAGCCTGGAGATGGCGGCCATTACCGAGTATCAGGACCTGATCGACTGGCCGAGCTATTCGGCGGGCAAGAGCCGCGGCCTGCCCTGGTTCCTGCTGGCGGCCAAACTGCTGGCGGAAAACGGCCACAAAGTGTTTATGCACGGCTATAACAGCCATCTGGAGAACGGCATTCCCACCGAGGACTGTCTTGCGGCAATTGACGAGGGTGCCTGCATTAATCTGGCCGAGGCCTCCGAGAAGCTGTCACTGGATAACTTTGCCTTCCTGCCGCTCCGGAATTTCTGCCCCCGCATCCTCGAATTCCTGCAGATGCGCAATCTGCTCGGCGTGCGCAGCATCATCAACACCGCGGTGCGGCTGATCAATCCATTGCATGCCGATACCCTGTTCCTCGGCATCTTCCATCCGCCCTATATCAACCTCAACCGGGAAGCGGCTCTGTTGCTGGAACAGCCGCGCCTTGGCGTGATCAAGGGCGGCGGCGGGGAGGCGGAGCGCACCCCGTTCAAACCGATATCCCTGTTTACCGTGATCGACGGGACCGAAGAAAAATCCAGCTGGCCGGCTTCGCTGAAGGAACATGAACAGACGGACCGTATCGTCTCGCTCGATCATTTCCGGGATGTCTGGTATGGTAAGGCCGAAGATTCCGTCGCTTTCAGGACCATTCTGGGCACCGCCGCCCAGGCCCTCTACCTGAAAGGGGTGGCGCGGGATGTCCCGGAAGCTGAAGTATTGGCGCGCACCTACTGGGAAAAACATCTTTCATCCTAAAGCAGGAAGGAGACAGCTATGGCGCGCATTGTCGGACCCGGCGGGTTCTTTTTCAAAGTCAGGGACAGGGAAAAGCTCAAGGACTGGTACAGCCGCCATCTGGGCTTTGAATTTGATGATTATGACAGTGTGAGATTTCCGGTTTACGAAAATATCGACAATCCCCGTGAGGCCTATCTCCTCCTGTCCATGTTTCCCCGGGACACGGACTATTGCGGGCCTCACCACGACTTTATGTTCAATTTCCGGGTCGACGACCTGGACCGTGTGGTGGCCGAACTGGAGGCCGAGGGGGTGGAGGTCCTGCCCGAGCGGATCGACGAATCCTATGGCAAATTCGCCTGGATCCTGGACCCGGAGGGGCACAAGATCGAGCTGTGGGAGCCGCCCGTCAAGGCGGCTCTGGCGGAGGATTAGCCGGAAACCTGAGTGGCGGGCCGGGGTTCGGGGCGAAGGTCACGCACCGTTTTCATCACCCAGAAAAAGGACACTGCACCGGCAACAATGTTACAGGCGCTGGTGATGCCGTAAATCACCGGCAGGTCATAATACATGGACGCGAAATAAATGATCGGCAGCGGCAGCACGACTGTGCGCAGGGTACTGACAATCACCCCGGGCAGGGGACGTCCGATGCCGTTAAACGAGGCGTTGGCGGACATGACGAATCCATAGGCGCCGTAAGAGACCGGAATCAGATAGAGGTAGGCCACGGCTTTTTCGATGATATAGGGATCGTCACTGAACTGGCCGGCCAGGAAATTGGCGAGCAAAGCAATGGTCACGGCCAGCACTGCCCCCCAGGCGAGGCAAAAGGCGAGGACTGTTTTCAGCGCTTCCTCAATCCGGTCAAACTTGTGGGCGGCCAGGTTCTGCCCGACCACAGGGCCGATCACCGCGGACAGGGAGAAGAAAAACACCAGGCAGAGGGATTCAATTCGCGCGGCCACATTGGTGGCGGCGACGGCATTCTGGCCGTAGCCGGAGATAATGCCGATCAGGACCACGTTTCCGGCCGGGATAATCATATTGGTGGCCGCGGCGGGAACCGCCACCTGCAGGATACTGCGGGCGGCCTCCCTGAATCTTTCCAGGATAGCCCGTGAAAATTCTATGGCTTCAAACCGGTAGTAGAGCACCCCGTAGATGGCAAAGAAAACGCCGCCGCGGGCAATCGCCGTGGCCAGCGCTGCGCCCTGGATTTCCAGGCGTGGAAAGCCGAACCAGCCGAAAATAAAGATCGGGTCCAGAATCACATTGGCGATGGCGGCGGCAATATTGATTTTGGTCTGGGTCATGGTGTCGCCCATGGCCCGCATGGCCGCCATGCCGACGATCGGGGCAATGACGAAAATGCTGGAGATGTACCAGATCACGATATAGTCCCGGATCAGCGGCAGGATGGCCTCATTGGCGCCGATCAGGGTGAACAGCGGATTGATTGTGATCAGGCCGATCAGGCTCAGTCCCAATGAGATCAGCAGGGTCAGATAGAAGCTGGAGGTGGAGAGACAGACAATAGCGTCATGATCCTTGCGACCGGACGCACGAGCCAGGACGGACGACGTCCCGGCGCTAAGGCCGATGCAGGCGGAGATCAGCAGCATGGTAACGCTGGTCACATAACCCATCGCGGCAAGTTCGTTGTCCCCCAGCATGCCGACGAAATAGAGGTCCACCAGACCGTAGGCCATATTGGCCAGCAATCCGATTACCAGCGGCAGGGTCATTCTGATCAGATGGCTGGGGATTGATCCCGTGGTCAGGTCGTGATGCGGTCTTCTCGAACCTTTGGTTTTTGTCATAATTCTCTTTTTCCGGCGGTATTTGTCACCCCGATGCGCCATGGTCAGGATAAAAGCATGCTTTTGTTCATATAGCCAGTCACTAAACGGTGAAAGGACATTTTTTTCAAGTAAAAGAACTGCATGACCACTATGCAGTCGGAGGAAGGTTTAAATTCTGAAAATTTGCCTATATAAGGGATTAGATCATTTATTTGAAGAATTACAGGAAACGGAGCAGGGCATGCTGGTCATTGTATCACCCGCAAAAAAACTGGATTACGAAACTGACGTCAGCGTAAAAAGCTGGAGCGAGCCGGAGTATCTGGACGACAGCCTGGAACTGATCGAGACCGCGCGCAAGCTGACCCGCAATGATATTGCCGGCCTGATGAAAATCAGCGACCAGCTGGCTGACCTCAATTATCATCGTTTTCATGATTTCTCCATTCCCTTCACTCCGGCCAACGCCCGTCCCGCCATTTTCGCTTTCAAGGGCGATACCTACGTGGGACTTGATGCGGAAACCCTGAGTGAGGAGGACCTTGCCTATGCCCAGGATCACCTGCGCATCCTGTCCGGGCTCTATGGCCTGCTGCGGCCGATGGACCTGATGCAGGCTTATCGCCTGGAGATGGGCAGCCGGCTCTCCAACCCGCGCGGCCGCAATCTCTATGAATTCTGGGGCGACACCCTGGCGGAAGGAATCAACGAGGCACTGGAGGGTGAAAAGGAACCGGTGCTGGTCAATTGCGCCTCCAACGAATATTTCAAGGCGGTCAAGCCCAAGGCGCTCAAGGCCCAGGTGATCACCCCGGTGTTCAAACAGGTCAAGGACGGTCACGCCCGCTCGCTCGGCATGATGGCAAAACGGGCTCGTGGCATGATGGCCCGCTATATCATCCAGAACCGGATCGAGGATCCGGCAAAGCTGAAAGAGTTTGATATGGACGGCTATAAATTCCAGCCGACCCTGTCCGATCACGAAACTTTCGAATTCCACAAGATAACCGGGTAAGTCCCGGGGAATGGTCGACAGCCTGTGGTTTTTCGCCCTCGCCGCACCGCTGGTCTTGATGACTGGGGTGTCCAAAGGCGGTTTCGCCAGCGGGCTGGGCAGTATAACCGTGCCGCTGATGTCGCTGTTGATCGATCCGCGTCAGGCGGCGGCGATCATGTTGCCGATCCTGTGCATCATGGACCTGCTGGCGCTGTGGCAGTTCCGCAAGATCTGGGACACGGAAGCCTTGAAGTCCATGATCCCCGGGGCTCTGCTCGGCATCGGCATCGGCACGGCAACCTTCCATCTGATGAATGTGGACATGATGCGCCTGATGGTTGGCGTGATGGCGCTCTATTTCGTGCTCAATTTCTGGTACGGCAAGGTACGCAAGCGGGATTTGGTCGCCAAACCGCACAATGCCGCCAAGGGCGGCTTTTTCGGCATGCTGTCCGGCTTCACCAGTTTCGTCGCCCATGCCGGCGGGCCGCCGGTGGCGCTGTACCTGCTGCCTCTGAAACTGGATAAGACCCTGCTGGTGGGCACTTCGGTGGTGTTCTTTACCGTGGTCAACTACACCAAGCTGATCCCCTATACCTGGCTCGGACAACTGACCCTCGGCAATCTGACAACCTCTTTGATCCTGCTGCCGCTGGCGCCGCTCGGCATCTGGCTTGGCGGCTGGCTGCACTATCATGCCTCCGACCGGATGTTTTACATCTTTTTCTATGGGGTTCTGTTCGTGGTGGGGCTGAGGTTGACGGCGGAGGGCCTGATGGCCCTCCTGTGAAGATTATTCCTAGAACGGAAGCCAGGTCCGGTCCTTGGTCATGTTCATGTACCCCAGGTTGGCTCCGGCGCGTAGTCCGACACCGACACGGATCGGCGCGATAATGATATCGCCGCGCTGCTGGTAGTTCATGCCCAGGCCGCCGATATAATAAAAGCTGCCTTCAATGGCGGGGAAGCGCTGGTAGACTTCCTGGACGTCGTAAAGGTTATAAACCAGGGCAAACACCCGCGAGGCGTTGCCGCCCACATCCAATCCGATGGAGGGGCCGGTCCAGTAGATGCGGCTGTCGCCTTCCACCTTGTGGGACAGGGTGCCGTCGCCATAGCGTAGGCCGACCACCAGCGCGCCGCTGCCTTCGGTGCCGATGATATAGGCGTTGGGGCGGCCGTGGTCCTTGAAGGCTTTTTCAATCAATTTGGCCAAGGCCTCGGAACCGCCGCCAAGAAAGTCGGAGGCGGCATTCATGATGCTCTTTTCGTCATAGGTATTGGCATAGTTGGTGCCGTCCTGGTCCTGGCGGTATTTGCTGCCGTCCACAGGTTCGTCACCCTGGCCGCTACTGGCGCAGCCGGCAAGGAATAAGCCACTGATCACGAGAAATAGATTAAGAACTTTTGACATAACTTCCCCTGTTTTATGTGCTGGTCTTCTTAAGCACCCAGTATGCAGGAAATATCCAGACGATACCTGCAATCAAATAACAGATCAACTGGAGCACAATATGTTCGGCGAAAAAGGCCTCAATAAGGCGTGTGACCACAAGCGCGTATATGGCGAGGCCAATCAGAATGGCCATAATGCCGGCGAATTTCTTGAAGGATGGATACATGAACAGGAAACTACATTAAATTGACAAGTTTGAACAGCCAGATCATCAGGTGGATGACGCCATAGGCGGTGAGCCCGAACAGGGTGGCGATGCCGATCAGGCGCAAATGAACCTTGAGGGAGCCGAGAAATCTCTGTGATTTCGACGTTTCCGTCATTCCGCCGCCTCCGCCAGGACCCGTTCCAGGGCGGCGCGGATCGGGGCCGGAATCGGGCTCGGGCGTTCGCTCTCCCGATTGACAAACACATGGGTGAAGGTGCCGTGGGCGCTGGCCGTCTCTTCGTCGCCCCGGAAGATGCCGATGCCATAGGTGACCGAGCTGTTGCCGATTTTCAGGACCCGGAAACCACCGCTGAGCTGGTCGGGGAAGGCAATGCCCTTGAGGTAATTGCACTGGGAATGAACCACATAGCCGATCACCTCGGCATTATGAATGTCAAATCCGCCTTCGCGGATCAGGAAGCTGTTGGCGATGGTGTCGAAATAGGAATAATAGTTCACATTGTTCACATGGCCGAAAATATCATTGTCCATCCAGCGGGTCGGAACCGGGATGAACCATTTGTAGCTGCTTTTCTGTTCCGGTGAATTTTCCATCTGAAGTCCTCTTACTGTCCGGCAATTCTTTTGGCTTTTTCGATGATGTCTGTGGTGTCATCCCACAGGTTATAGCGATCAAGCTCGGCAAGGGGAACCCATCTGGCATCCGCGGCGTCATCGCCGGGGCAAAGCTCGCCGCCCGCATAGTCGGCAGTATAGTCGATCAGGGTGTAGTGGTGCCGGACATGACCTTTATCGTCGCGGTCGATCAGGTCCAGGGCGTCGACCAGTTGCAGGTTCGCGAATGAAATGCCGGTTTCCTCGAGGACTTCCCGGGCAGCGGTTTCCGGCAGGGTTTCCCCTACATCCTGGCCTCCGCCGGGGATTGACCACTGGCCCAGCTTCGGCGGCTTGCCGCGTTTGATCAGCAATACGCTGTCATCCCTGAACACAACGACACCGACGGCCACAAATGGCCGGTCCGGATAATCCCTTTTCATTCTTTACGTCTCCTGTATGTTGGGACTATTGGAAATAATCGACTGTTTGGCAAGGATAAATACGGGGATTATTCATGTGCGGAAGATATTCGCTGGCCAGCGAAGCCTATAAGAAATTCCTCGAGTATATGGGGCTTACCGACAAGACCCCGGCCGGTGAACCCCGGGTGCCCTCCCGCTTCAATATTGCTCCCCTGCAGCCGATCCCGGTGATCCGGCTTTCGGGATCGGACAAGGACCAGGCGATTTTGCCCGATGCGCCCCTGCCACCCAAGGAAGTGGCGCTGATGCGCTGGGGCCTGGTACCGAACTGGGCCAGGGAACTGCAGAAGGGCAAGCCGCTGATCAACGCCCGCAGCGAGACCATTGCCGACAAGCCGTCATTTCGCAGTCCGTTCCGCCGCCGCCGCTGCCTGGTGCCGGCGGATGGCTTTTACGAATGGAAACGCAGCAAGGCGTCGGTCAAAGCCTCGCCGGTGCCCTATCACATCTGTCTGCCCGACCACGAGCCTTTTGCCTTTGCCGGGATCTGGGAAATCTGGATGGGGCCGCATGGGGACGACTGGCTGGAAAGCGTCAGTATCGTCACCAAACCGGCCACGGGGAAAATCCGCGACATTCATGACCGTATGCCGGTGATGCCTCATCCCGATGACTATGACCTGTGGCTCCGGCCGTCCGATCCGCCGGACCGGCATATCTTCGACAAACTGTCGACGGCTCTGGAAGACCGGCTCGACTATTACCGGGTGTCGCCCTATGTCAACAGCGCCCGCCATGATGGCCCCGCCTGCCGGGAACCGGCTACCGGCCGGGAAGAGGACGACAAGGGCCAGTTCGGCTTGTTCTAGCCGTCAATTTTTCCGAGAAAATCCCTAATGGCTGTAACGCTCTGATCTTCACGCAGGTCTGGTGTATGGCCGCGGTGGGCAATGGTGACGCCGGTGAAGGTCGGATGAAGGTCGCTCATTTTTTTCACGGTCTCGGCGGACAGGATATCGCTCATGGCGCCGTGCAGGCACAGAATCGGAATGGCGGCGAGAGATTCGAACAGCGGCCACATGTCCTCCGGGACGGCTGCTTCCTGGCTTTCCCGCACCGCGGTCCCCACATGGGGGTCATAGTCGGCGACCAGGGTGCCGTCTTGCTGTTCCCGGAAGGTATTGTTGGCAAATTTCAGCCAATCGTCCTGGGTGTAGTCGGAAAAATTCTCGATGTTCATGGTTTTCAGGATGTTGGCGGCCTGATCCCAGCTGCGGACGGTGGCGGTTTTCCCGACATAGGTCCAGATGCGGTCGATGCCCGTCTGTTCGATAACCGGTCCCACGTCATTGAGGACAATGGCCCTGACGCGCTCCGGCTGAACCGCAGCCATGCCCATGCCGACCAGCCCCCCCATCGACGTGCCGACGACCACTACTGTGGGAAGTCCAATATGATCCATCAATTCAAACATGTCGGCCACATAGACGGGAATCTGGTAGTTATGATATTCCGGATCATAGTCCGATTGCCCCCGGCCGCGCACATCCATGCTGATTACAGGGCGGTCCTGTTGCATCAAGCTGGCAAAGTCATGGAAATCCTTTGAATTTCGTGTAATCCCGTGGATGCAGAGCAACGGCGTTTTGGTGCTGTTGCTGTTTTCATAGACCCGGTAATAAAGACTGAGACCATCACGCGAGGTATAACGGTCTTCCCTGTAGTTTTGCTCACTCATATCCCTTACTGCCTCTGTATTAGGGTTACTTTTTTAATCGTTCTGGACAATCCGTCCCGGATTAAGAATATTTGCCGGGTCCAGTGTCTTTTTCAGTTTACGCATCAGGTCAAGGGCGAGGGGCGACTTATAACGGGTCAGCTCCTCCACCTTGAGCCGGCCGATGCCGTGCTCGGCGCTGATGCTGCCGTCCAGTCCGTGCACAATGTCATGGACGATCTTGTTCACCTCTTCCCAGCGGTCGAGATAGGCGGCCTTGTCGGCGCCTTCCGGCTGGGTCAGGTTGAAATGGATATTGCCGTCGCCGATATGGCCGAACGGCACCGGCCGGATGCCGGGAATGGCCTGCTCCACTGCGGCGGTGGCTTTTTCCAGGAATTCCGGAATCTTGGAAACCGGCACGGAAATATCATGCTTGATGCTGCCGCCTTCGAACTTCTGCACTTCCGACAGGTTTTCCCGGAGCGCCCACAGATTGTCACGCTGCTGTTCGCTGCTGGCGATCACCCCGTCCAGCACCAGCTCCTGTTCCATTGCGGTTTCCATGATCTGCTGGAACAGGTTTTCCAGGTCGAGGTGCAACCGGTCCAGCGACGATGAACATTCCATCAGGATGTGCCAGTCATAGGCTGTTTCCATGGGGTCCGTGGCGTCCATATGCCGGACCAGGAAGTCCAGACCGATGCGGGGAATGATTTCGAAGGCGGTAACCAGGTCGCCGCTCATTTTCCGGGCCAGGGTCAAAAGCTCGATCGCCGCCTGCGGCGACGGAATGGCCAGCAGCGCCGTCTGCGTGTTGAGCGGCCGGGGATAGAGTTTCAGGGTGGCGGCGGTGACGATGCCCAGCGTGCCTTCGGAGCCGATGAACAGCTGTTTCAGGTCGTACCCGGTATTGTCTTTCCGGAGCCCGGTCAGGCCGTCCCACAGTTGGCCGTCCGGCAGCACCACTTCCAGTCCCAGCACCAGATCGCGCATGTTGCCGTATTTCAGCACGCCGACGCCGCCGGCATTGCTGGAAATATTGCCGCCCACCTGGCAGGTGCCTTCGGAGGCGAGGCTGAGCGGAAAATAAAGGTCCATCTCCTCGGCCATGGCCTGCAGGTCGGCGAGAATGACGCCGGCCTCGACGGTGATGGTCTGGTTCAGCGGATCGCGGAGCCGCACCTTGTTGAGGCGTTTGAGGCTGATCAGGATCTCGTTGCCGCTGTCATCGGGCAGGCCGCCGCCGACCAGGCCGGTATTTCCACCCTGGGGAACCAGGGGGAGGCGGTTGTCATGGCAGTATTTCACCAGGGCGGCCACTTTTTCCGAACTGTCGGGCAACAGTAACAGGGGGGTCTTGCCCTGATAAAGGTCGCGCCACTCCACAAGGTGAGGGGCCAGCACGTCGGGATCATCCGACCAGCCGCCGGCGCCGGCGATACTTTTGAGATTATCCAGATGGTTTTGGTCAGGCTTTGTCATGTCGGTTTCTTTCAGGCTTCTTCCTCGTCCGGTCGCGGCGCCGCCGCCCGCTCCAGGCGGTCGTTGATGGCCAGGCCGAGGCCCTGCATCGGGATCGGCATCACGGCAATTCTGGCAATACCCAGTTCATCCAGTTCCCGCATCAGGGAAAACAGGCTGGCGGCCGCTTCGGTCAGACTGCCGTTGGGGCTGAGGTTGCGGGTGATGACGCCGTCCTTCGGGACAGCGCGGCCAAAGGCCAGCAACGCCTCGCCCGGCTCTGCGTGGGTGGCATTCAGCCGCAGCCGGGCCCTTGGCGCATAATGGCTCTTGAGCTGCCCGGGGGCAACCGGATTGTCTGCATTCTTCACCAGCCGGACCGGCAGGCCGGCGACCAGTTCGATTTCCCTGGGGGTGACGGTGCCGGGCCTGAGCAGCAGGACTTCCTGTCCGGAGACCTGGACGATGGTCGATTCCAGGCCCTCTTCACAGGGGCCGCCATCGAGGATCAGGGGCACTTCCTCGGGCGTGAATTCGCGGGCGACATGTTCGGCGGTGGTCGGGCTGACCCGGCCGGACTTATTGGCGCTGGGGGCGGCGATGGCGCCGCCGAATGTCTGCAGGAGTTCCCGGGCCATGTGGTGGCGGGGTACGCGGATCGCCACCGTATCAAGGCCGGCCGAGACCAGCGGGCTTAAAGGACAGTCTTCTTTTCGCGGCAGGACCAGGGTAAAGGGGCCGGGCCAGAATTTTTCCGCCAGCCGGCGCGATGTTTCATCCAGGAATACGTAATTTTCGGCTGTTTCAAGGTCGGGCACATGCACGATCAGGGGGTTGAAATTCGGCCGGTTCTTGGTTGCAAAGATGGTGGCAACTGCCTCGCCGTTGCAGGCATCTGCGCCCAGGCCATATACGGTCTCTGTCGGAAAGGACACCAGTTTTCCCTGTCGCAGATATTTGGCGGCCAGGGTGTAATTCACGGAATTAGCGCTGAAGACATTCTTGTAATTCATAGCCGTCTGGTTGTCCTGCGGTGACGACACGTAAAACACTTGTTTTAAACGTGCGAGTCATGTAAGTTGAATTTCAAACGATTGTTTGAATGTTTTCCTATGTGAACAAGATTAAAAAACACAGGGTTCTTAACACGAACAAAATCATAGTGCCATAGGCGTCAAACAGCAATCAGACAAGTTTAGGAGAAGAAGAGTTGGCCGAGTATGTAGCCCCGACCCGGGAAATTCGTTTTGTTCTGGATCACGTGATCGATATGGCCGAGCTGCTGAAGCTTGAGCCCTTTCAGGAAGTCAGTGATGACCTGGTCCAGGCCGTTCTGGAAGAGGGCGGTAAATTTTCGTCGGAGAAAATCTCCCCGCTTTATGCTGTCGGCGACCGGCAAGGCAGTGTGCTGGCCGATGACGGGGTGAAAACGCCGGACGGCTTCAAGGACGCCTACCAGGCTTATGTGGAAAACGGCTGGAACGGGATTTGCGGTCCCGTCGAATATGGCGGACAGGGCATGCCGCAGGTGCTGGGCACGGCGGTGCAGGAAATGATGGCCAGTGCCAACCAGGCCTTTACCCTCTGTCCGATTCTCGGCCAGGGCGCCGTTGAGGCCCTGGAAGCGCACGGCACCGAAGAGCAACAGAAAACCTATATGGAAAAGCTGGTGTCCGGCGAATGGACCGGAACCATGAATCTGACCGAACCCCAGGCAGGGTCCGATGTGGGCGCGCTCCGGACCAGGGCGGACCCCCAGGCCGACGGCACTTACCGGATCAGCGGCCAGAAGATTTTCATCAGCTGGGGTGAACATGACATGGCTGAGAACATCATTCATCTGGTGTTGGCCCGCACCCCCGGCTCGCCGGAGGGAACCAAGGGAATCAGCCTGTTTATTGTGCCGAAATATCTGATCAACGAGGATGGCAGCCTCGGCGAGAAAAATGATCTCAGGGCGGTATCACTGGAACATAAGATGGGAATCCACGCCAGTCCGACCTGTGTCATGTCCTACGGGGACAATGGAAATTGTGTGGGCTACCTGATCGGCGGGGAGAACCAGGGCATGCGCTGCATGTTCACCATGATGAACAATGCGCGGCTCAATGTGGGGATCCTTGGCCTGTGCGCTGCGGAGCGGGGCTGGCAGATGGCGCTGGACTATGCCAGGGACCGGCGCCAGGGCAAGGCCATCGGCTCCACAAGCGAAGGCAAAAGCCCGATTATTGAGCACGCAGACGTACGCCGTATGCTGATGACCATCAAATCCACAACCGAAGCCGTGCGGGCGATCATTTATCTCAATGCCCTGGCGCTGGATATGGGACGACATCATCCTGACGGGGAGGTCCGTCGCAAATATCGCGGCCTGGCCGACCTGCTGACGCCGATCAGCAAGGCCTACGGGACCGACCTTGGTGTGGAGAATTCCTCCCTTGCCGTGCAGGTGTTTGGCGGGATGGGCTACATCGAGGAAACCGGCATCGCCCAGGTGTTCCGGGATGCCCGCATTCATCCCATTTACGAAGGCACCAACGGCATCCAGGCGATGGACCTGGTCGGACGCAAGCTGGCCATGGACGGGGGCGAGCACTGGCAGGCCTTCCTCGGTATGACTGAAGATTTCATTGCCGCCATGCCGGAAATCGGCGAACTGGCCCAATATCGTGAAAACCTGTCCAGGATCACGGCCGATTGCCGTGAGTCTGCGGAATGGCTGTTAGCACAGCAGAAACAGAATATGCGCGATGTGGCGGCCGGCTCCGTGCCGTTCCTGCGCCTGATGAGCATGGTCGTGGGCGGCTACCTGATGGCCAAAGCGGCGGTCGCCGCCCAGACCCGGCTGGAATCGGGCACCGGAAACGGAGACGAAGACTTCCTCAGGGCGAAAATCGCTACCGTCCGGTTTTACGGCGAACAGGTCATGCCGACGGCTTTCGGGCTGAAGGAGATGGTTATGGGCGGAGACAGTCTGTTTTATGCTATTGAGGATGACCATATGGCGCTATAATTCCGAATATGGTGATTTAAAGGGGCATACAACATCAAATCAAACACCGGGATGATAAAAAGGGAGTATGACGGTGGGAGACCTGAAAGGAAAAACACTGTTTATCACCGGCGGCAGCCGGGGAATCGGGCTGGCCATCGCCAAGCGGGCGGCGGCCGACGGTGCCAATGTGACCATTGCCGCCAAATCCACGGAACCGCATCCGAAGCTGGAAGGGACCATCTATACCGCAGCCGAAGAAATCGAACAGGCCGGCGGCACGGCTCTGCCGCTGGCGGTTGATATCCGGGATGAAGGACTGGTCAGTGATGCCGTAGCCAAAACCGTGGATACCTTCGGCGGTATCGATATCCTGATCAATAACGCCAGCGCCATTTCCCTGACGCCGACCCTGCATACAGAGATGAAGCGTTATGACCTGATGCACCAGATCAATACCCGCGGCACGTTCATGGTGTCCAAGGCCTGCATTCCCCATCTGAAAAAGGCGGAAAATCCCCATGTGCTGAATCTGTCGCCGCCGCTGAATATGGAGGCCAAGTGGTTTGCGCCGCATGTGGCCTATACCATGGCAAAATTCGGCATGAGCATGTGCGTCCTGGGCATGGCGGAGGAATTCAGGCGGGACGGCATCGCCTTCAACGCGCTCTGGCCCCGGACGGCTATCGCCACGGCCGCGGTGAAAAACCTGCTGGGCGGGGATACCGCCATCCGCGGCAGCCGGAAACCGGAAATCATGGCTGACGCCGCCCATATTATCCTGACCCGCGACAGCCGGGAATTTACCGGCAATTTCTGTGTGGATGATGAACTGTTGGCGTCGGAAGGAATGACGGACCTGAGCAGCTATGCGGTGGATCCCGATGCCGGGCTGCTGCCGGACTTTTTTGTAGAACCTGTTTCGGAGTAGGGGGGGAAGCTAATATTATGTCAGAGCATCTGTGGTTGAATAGTTATCCGTCCAATGCGGACTGGCACAAGAAGTTTGACGGCGCGCCGCTGTTCAAGGTGGTTGATGATTCTGTCGCGGCCTTTGGCGACAAAGTGGCCCTCGAATTCCTGGGCAGGGAAATCACCTATGGCGAACTTGGCGAGATGATTGACCGGATGACGGCGGGCCTGCAGTCCATCGGCGTCAAGAAAGGCATCCATGTCGGCATTTTCATGCCCAACTGTCCGCAGTTCGTCATTACCTATTTCGCGATCCTCAAGGCTGGTGGCACTGTCGTCAATTACAGTCCGCTCTATTCCGTACCGGAACTGATGAAGCAGGTGGAAGATTCGGAAACTGATGTCATGGTCACCCTCAATCTGGCCGCCCTCTATCCACAGATCCGCAAGGTTGCGGAACAGAGTCGGCTGAAAAAACTGGTGGTCAGCGGATTTGACTGGGGGCTTCCTTTCCCCAAGAATATCCTGTTCAGGCTGTTCAAGAAAAGCATGGTCGCTCCGGTGGTGAAAGACGAATATCATGTCGATTTTGCCGATCTGGTCAAATGCGTCGAACCGCGCCAGCCGGTGGAGATCAACCCGGATGAGGATGTGGCGGTCCTGCAATATACCGGCGGCACGACCGGCGTGCCCAAAGGGGCCATGCTGACCCATTCCAATATTTACCTGAATGTGGAACAGATGGTGGAATGGACCCACAATATTGAAATGGGCAACGAAGTAACGCCCGGGTTCCTGCCGTTTTTCCATGTTTTCGCCATGACCGTGGTGATGGTGCTCGGCGTGCGGACCGGCGCCCGCATCCCGATCCTGCCCAAGTTCGAACTGGAAGAGGCCGTCAAGCTGATGCGCCGGGAACGTCCGACCATGTTTGCTGGGGTTCCGACCATGTACACCGCGATGCTGAGCATGGGCAGCGGCAAGGAAATCGGCCTTGACCGGGTGAAGAATACCATGAGCGGCGGGGCCCCGCTGCCGATGGAGCTGGCCAGGTCCTTCAGGGAAAAAATGGGCGTCACCGTGACCGAAGGGTATGGCCTGACGGAAGCGTCGCCGGTGGTCTGTACAAACCGCTACGACCAGCCCAGCGTGATCGGCTCGATCGGTTTGCCGCTGCCGGGCACGGAAATCATCATCGTCGACCGGGAAGACCACACCAAGGAAATGCCGGTCGGGGAAGCGGGGGAAATCTGCGTGCGCGGCCCCCAGGTGATGAAAGGCTACTGGAAACGTCCCGACGCCACTGCTGAAGTGCTGATTGACGGTCATATGCTGCGGACCGGCGATGTGGGCTATATGGCTGACGACGGCTATACCTATATCATCGACCGGGATAAGGACCTGATCCTGGTCGGCGGCTTCAATGTGTTCCCGCGGGTGGTGGAAGAGGCCATCATGCAGCACCCGGCGGTCAAGGAGGTTACCGTGATCGGTATTCCTGACGATTATCGTGGCGAATCCCCCAAGGCTTTTGTAACATTGGTTCATCCGGACGAAGACCTGACGGAGGCCAAGCTGCTGACGTTCCTCAAGGAACGCCTCGGCAAGCATGAAATTCCCTCCGCTGTCGAATTCCGGGACGAATTGCCCAAGACCATGATTGGAAAATTGTCCAAGAAAGAGCTTGTGGCGGAGGAAAAAGCCAAATACGAGGCTCGGAAGCAGCAGAAGCGGGCAGGATAATCAAAATCCGCCGGCGCTGGAGAAAAGGGCCGGACGGGAATTCTGCATATGTCGACTGGATTGTTTTTTCACCCTGATTGCCTGGACCATCAGATGCCGCCGGGACATCCGGAATGTGTGGACCGTCTGAATGTGATCCTGTCGGCTCTGGAAGCGACAAAATTCTCCGCCCTGAAAAGATTCGAGGCGCCGCTGGCGGATCGCGACCGGATCGAACTGGTCCACACCAGGGCCTATGTCGACCATATCTATGAGAGCAGTCCCGAGGAAGGCAGGACCATGCTGGATGCGGACACCAGCATGTCGCCCGGCTCCCTGGCTGCGGCGCGTCGGGCGGTCGGCGGCGCCTGTGATGCGGTGGACAAAATCATGGCCGGCGAGATCGACAATGCCTTTTGCGCCCTCAGGCCGCCGGGGCACCATGCCGAACCCAATCAGGCCATGGGATTTTGTTTATTCAACTCCATCGCCATTGCGGCGGTTTATGCCCATAAACAACTTTTCCAGCACCGGGTTGCGGTGATTGATTTCGATGTCCATCACGGCAACGGAACCCAGACGGTAGCACAACGGACCAAGGGGATGCTCTATGCCTCTTCGCATCAGTCGCCGCTTTATCCCGGAACCGGTCAGGTCCAGGACGACGGGCTCGGGGTAATTGTCAACGCGCCGCTGGCGGCGGGCAGCGGTTCCAAAGCCTTCCGCCATGCCTATGAGGAGCGGATTTTCCCGGCCCTGCGTGACTTCAAACCGGATTTTATGTTTATTTCGGCGGGATTTGACGGTCACGGCCAGGACCCGCTGGCGGACCTGATGCTGACGGAAGACGATTATTACTGGGTGACCAGTGAGCTGAAGGAAATTGCCCGGGAATATTGTCATGGGCGGCTTGTATCCTGCCTGGAAGGGGGGTATAACCTGTCGGTTCTCGGAGAATGTGCGGCGGCCCATGTTTCGGCCCTGATGGATTAGGCATCAGGAGCGGTATCGGACAGGGGGTCTGACAACAGGAGTTTAGATTGGCGGACAAGAGCGAAAAGATGGAACTGCCCGAAGATATCAGGGCGATGAATTTTGAAGATGCCCTTTCGGCGCTGGAACAGATTGTGCAAAACCTGGAAAGCGGCGATGTCTCGCTGGAAAATTCCATCGAAATCTATACCCGCGGCACCCAGTTGCGCCAGCATTGCGACGAGAAGCTCAAGGATGCCAGCGAGCGGATTGAAAAAATCACCCGCCAGCAAAGCGGTGCCCTGGCAACGGAACCGCTGGATGTGGAATAAGATCCCGTCCGGTTGTCTTAATTATCATACAGGTTCATGACCATGAACGCAGATACGTCTCTTGCCCGCTTGGCCCTCAAGGAAACAGCGGAGTCCCTGGAAAAACAGCTGACCAAACTTCTGCCCAAGGCGGACGGCCTGGAAGCACGGGTGGTCGAGGCCATGGACTACGCCCTGATGGCCGGCGGCAAGCGTCTTCGCCCCTTTCTGGTGATGCAGGGGGCAAAGCTGTTCAGCGTGTCCGAGCAGGCGGCCCTGCAGGTGGCGGCGGCGGTGGAATGCGCCCACACCTATTCCCTGATCCATGACGACCTGCCGTGTATGGATGACGACGACATGCGCCGGGGACAACCGTCCGTGCATAAAAAGTTCGACGAGGCCACGGCGGTTCTGGCCGGCGACGCCCTGCTGACGCTGGCGTTCGAGATCCTCGCTGATGAAAAGACCCATGCGGACCCGCGGGTGCGGTGCGAGCTGGTGGCGGCCTTTGCCAGGGCGCTCGGCGCCCAGGGTATGGTGGGTGGCCAGATGTTCGACCTGGCGGCGGAGAACCGCGACCTGGACCAGTTCAGCATCACCCGTATGCAGAATATGAAAACCGGCGCGCTGATTGTTTTTTCCTGCGAAGCCGGCGCCATCCTCGGCAAGGCTGACGGTCGCCGCAGGCATGCCCTGAAAGGCTATGCTCATGACCTGGGGCTGGCGTTCCAGATTGTCGATGATCTTCTGGACAAGGAGGGCGACTCGGAGGAGCTCGGTAAGACCGCCGGCAAGGACGAAGATGCCGGCAAAGCGACCCTTGTCTCGCTCCTCGGTGTGGAACGGGCGCGGACACAGGCTGAAATGTTGATCGCGCAGGCGATCGAGCATCTTGAAATATTTGCGGAGAAGGCCGATGTTTTGCGCTCAATGGCGCATTTTGTTATACATCGCGCCAGTTAGGGTATAAAGATAGATAAAACCATTCGGCAACGGATGTGGGAAGAGTAGGGTATTTTGTCTAGCAAACCGGTTACAGAACTTCTGGATCAGATCAACGATCCGGACGACTTGAAAAAACTGGCACCTGAGCAGTTAAAGCAACTGGCAGATGAAGTCAGGGCCGACATGATTGACTCGGTATCGCGCACCGGCGGACATCTCGGGGCCGGTCTCGGGGTGGTCGAACTCACCGTGGCCCTGCATTATGTCTTCAATACCCCTGACGACAAACTGATCTGGGATGTGGGCCACCAGTGCTATCCCCATAAAATCCTGACCGGTCGCCGTGACCGCATGGGCACCATCCGCCAGGGCGGGGGCCTGGCCGGTTTTACCAAGCGCAAGGAAAGTGAATATGACCCGTTCGGGGCCGGACACAGCTCCACCTCGATTTCCGCCGGGCTCGGCATGGCCATGGCCCGTGACCTGCGCGGCAGCCATGAAAACGTCATTGCGGTGATCGGCGACGGCGCCATGAGTGCGGGCATGGCCTATGAGGCCATGAACAACGCCGGGGCGCTGCATAGCAAGCTGATCGTGATCCTGAACGATAATGACATGTCCATTGCCCCGCCGACCGGGGCCATGAGCGCCTATCTGGCCCGGCTGCTGTCGTCCCGTTCTTACCTGGGGCTTCGGGATATCGCCAAGCAGATCATGCGCAAGTTCCCCAGGCCGATCACCAATACCGCGCGCAAGGCTGAGGAATATACCCGCGGCATGGCCACCGGCGGCACCCTGTTCGAGGAACTGGGATTCTATTACGTTGGTCCGATCGACGGCCATAACCTGGAGCATCTGCTGCCGGTGCTGGAAAATGTGCGGGATGCGGACAACGGGCCGTTCCTGATCCATGTGGTGACCCAGAAGGGCAAGGGCTACGCCCCGGCGGAACAATCCGCCGACAAATATCACGGCGTGTCCAAATTCAATGTGGTGACCGGGGCCCAGGCCAAGGGCACGCCCAAAGCGCCGAGCTATACCAGCGTCTTTGCCAAGGCCCTGATCGCCGAGGCGAAAAAGGACGACAAGATCGTCGCCATCAATGCGGCGATGCCGTCCGGCACCGGGCTCGATAAATTCGGCGCCGAATTCCCGGACCGCTGTTTTGACGTGGGTATTGCCGAACAGCATGCGGTGACCTTTGCCGCCGGCCTTGCCGCCGAAGGCTACAAACCCTTCTGCGCCATTTATTCCACCTTCCTGCAGCGCGCCTATGACCAGGTGGTGCATGACGTGGCGGTGCAGAACCTGCCGGTGCGTTTCGCCATTGACCGGGCCGGCCTGGTGGGCGCTGACGGCCCGACCCATGCCGGAAGCTTTGATGTGACCTATCTTGCCTCGCTGCCGAATATGGTGGTGATGGCGGCGGCTGATGAAGCGGAGCTGATGCATATGATCGCCACCTCCGCCTCCCTGGATGACCGGCCGTCCGCGGTGCGTTATCCGCGCGGCGAGGGCGTCGGTGTGGAACTGCCGGAACAAGGCACGGTGCTGGAACTTGGCAAGGGCCGCATTATCCGCGAGGGCAAGCAGGTGGCAATCCTGTCGCTGGGCACCCGGCTCGAGGAGGCGAAAAAGGCAGCTGACGATCTGGCCGCCCGCGGCCTGAGTACCACGGTGGCGGATGCCCGTTTTGCCAAGCCGCTGGATTATGACATGATCCGCGAGCTGGCGGTGAACCATGAAGTGCTGATCACCATCGAGGAAGGCTCCATCGGCGGTTTCGGCAGCCATGTGCTGGACTGGCTCAGCAACGAGGGGCTGATGGAAAGCGGCCTCAAGGTGCGGACCATGAAACTGCCTGATATCTTCCAGGACCAGGACAGCCCGCAGAAGATGTATGAAGACGCTCATCTTGTCGCCAGCGATATTGTGGCCACCGTGCTGAAGGCCCTGCGCCGCAATGACACCGGCGAGACAGCCTCCGTCGAAAATGCCCAAAAAGCGCGTTGATCAGTTGCTGGTGGACCGGGGGCTGGCGGAAAGCCGGTCCCGCGCCCAAGCCTATATTATGGCGGGCACTGTCTATAGCGGCGAAGAAAAAATCGCCAAACCCGGCCAGCAGATTTCCGACGACAAACCGCTCGAAGTGCGCGGCAAGGAACATCCCTGGGTCAGCCGCGGCGGCCTGAAGCTGGTCAAGGGACTGGAAGAATTCGACATCTCCCCCGAAGGCAAGATTGTCATCGATGTGGGCGCCTCCACCGGCGGCTTTACTGACGTCTGCTTGGAAGGCGGCGCGAAAAAAGTCTATGCCGTGGATGTGGGGCACGGCCAGCTCGCCTGGAAGCTCCGCAATGATGAACGGGTGGTGGTGCTGGAAAAAACCAATGCCCGCTACCTGACCCGGGAACAAATACCCGATCCTGTTGACCTGATTGTCTGCGATGCGAGCTTCATCGGCCTTGAGGTCGTCCTGCCCGCGGCTCTGGCTCTGGCGCCGCCGGGGGCGCACCTGATTGCCCTGATCAAGCCCCAGTTCGAAGTGGGCAAGGGCCGGGTCGGCAAGGGTGGCGTGGTGCGCGAACCGGAACTGCATCAGGAAGTTTGCGACAAGATCGAAAACTGGCTCCGGGACCTGCCCGGCTGGACCGTGCTCGGGATCACCCAGAGCCCGATCAAGGGGCCGGAAGGCAATATCGAATTCCTGATTGCCGCCCGTTATGATGGAGAAGGCGCGTGAAGGTGGAGGTGCAGGAGCTCGGCGCCCGCGGCGATGGCATTGCCGGCCCCGCCGGGGCGGAAGTCTATATTCCTTACAGCGTGCCCGGCGATGTGCTGGAGGTGAAGCTCAAGGGCAAGCAGGCCCGCATCAGCCAGGTCCTTGAACCGTCCGAACACCGCCAGCAGCCGGCCTGCCGCCATTTCACCCGTTGTGGCGGCTGCGCCCTGCAGCATGTCAAAGCGGATTTTTATGCCGACTGGAAGCGCCAGCAGGTGATGACCGCATTATCCCATCGCGGATTTGAAGATGTGGAGATACTTGATCCGGTGACCAGCCCGCCCGGCAGTCGCCGCCGCACCCGCCTTAATGCGATTGGCCGCGGCAAGGGGAAGGCCATCCTCGGCTTTTCCGAAAAGGGTAGCCACAACCTGATCGACCTGCAGGAATGCCCGGTGCTCAGGCCGGAAATTGTCGCCCTGATCCCGGCGCTCAGGGACTTCCTCGGCCAGGTGATAGAGCTGCGCCAGAAAATGGCGGTGGAGATCACCGCGGCGGACAATGGCCTTGACCTGCTGCTGGAAAGCAAGGGCGACCCGTCGCTGGACCTGCGCATGGATGTGGCCGCCTTTGCTGAAGCCCGGGATATCGCCCGCATCAGCTGGCGCGACACCTCGCTGAAACGGGCTGCGCCGGAAATGCTGCTGGAACGGCGCCAGCCCATTGTCACCTTTGCCGGGCGCAAGATCCTGATCCCGCCCGGCACCTTCCTGCAGGCGACCCGGGAAGGCGAAGCGGCGCTGATCTCCCGCCTGCTGCCGCACCTGAAAGAGGGCGGCAAACTGGTGGATATTTTCGCCGGGGTCGGCACGTTCAGCGTGCCCGCGCTGAAAAAAATGGCGGTCCACGCGCTGGAAGGTAACGCCGAGATGGTCGAGGCCCTGCAAAAGTCGGTCAACCTCGCGCCATTGCAACATCCCTTCAGCGCCGAAGTGCGCGACCTGTTCATCCGGCCGTTCCTCGCCCATGAGCTGGAGGGCTTTGACATCGCGGTGATCGATCCGCCCCGGGCCGGGGCGCGGGAGCAGGTGGCGGAACTGGCCGCCTCAAGCGTACCGGTGATTGTCATGGTCAGCTGCAATCCGGCCACTTTCGCCCGCGACGCCCGCACCCTGGCGGACGGTGGCTATCATATGGGCCCGGTCACCCCGGTCGATCAGTTCCTCTGGTCCAGCCATCTGGAAGTGGTCTCGGTTTTTTCCCGTTCATCGCATTTTTAGGCCGCTCTGCCGCAATTCCTAACGGATTTAGGCGAAAAAACCTTGAATCCATCGTAATTTAGCCACATATGGTCGTTATATTCTAACATACCATAAAAAATGAACTGTTCAGCAACGGTTCAGGAGGGCCGGAATATATTTCCGGGTGATGAGGCAGAAAATACCGGACTGTATGGTTAATGCTTCCTTAAAAAGCATAATATTTACAGTATGTTAGTTTTTGGTCCCGGTATTCCGCCACTTTCAACACAGAGGGGTAATTTGGCATGGTTGTTGCGTAAACAAGCGGCAGAACCTTTGTAATGAGAGTATATGAAATGAAAATGGACAATGTAGCGTATAAACTGGTTGACGAAAGTGTCATCCTTGGAAATGTCACAATTGAGTTTTCCCCGGCACGGGTGAGAGCCAATGATGATGTGCGCCAATTGGATGTCCGGGCCGAAAGTCGCGACCGCAAAGCGGATGCGCGGCTGCTGTCCATTTCCCCGGTCTGGCGGGACGTCGCCGGGCGCATTGATCTTCGTCATGCCAGCCCGCTGGAAATGATCGACCTGAGCCGCACTCTTTATGAGTCCGGCGTGATCAGCTTCGAGGATCATATCAACCTGAGTTTCCAGCCGGAAGTGAATGCGGACGGCGATGGTGCTGCGACCGAGAAAAAAGACTTTATCGCCCTGTGGCAGGGCAAGCAGGACGAGGCCCTGCGCCAGGGCGCCGGCCGCGCCGAGCTCGAGGACCTGCACCGCATCCAGGCGATCCTCGGCTATATCGACAGTATCCGCTGAGGCTGCACCCACACCATCGTCATGCCCGTGCAAACGGGCATCCACTTCAAACGTGACTCCACCTTCCCGCCTACGCGGGAATGACGGTAGTAGTCTTACCCGCACTGCGCCCGATGGCGCATCAGGTGATCGGCCAGCACGCAGGCCATCATGGCTTCGCCGACCGGTACGGCGCGGATGCCGACGCAGGGGTCGTGGCGGCCCTTGGTGATAATCTCGGTTTCTTCGCCATGTTTGTCGATGGTGGCGCGCGGGGTCAGGATCGAACTGGTCGGTTTCACGGCAAAGCGCACCACAATTTCCCGGCCGGTGGAAATGCCGCCGAGGATACCGCCCGCATGGTTGGTGCGGAAATTGGGCCGGCCGCTTTCATCAATATACATTTCGTCCGCATTCTGCTCGCCGCTGAGCCGCGCCGCATTCATGCCTTCGCCGATTTCCACGCCCTTGACCGCATTGATGGTCATCATCGCCTGGGCGAGGTCGCTGTCGAGCTTGCCGTAAACCGGGGCACCGAGGCCGGTCTGCACGCCCTGGGCGCGCACTTCGATGACAGCGCCGATGGAGCTGCCGTCCTTGCGGATTTCATCGAGGTATTTTTCCCACACCGGCACCATTTCGGCGTCCGGGCACCAGAAGGGGTTCTGGTCGACCTGGTCCCAGTCCCAGTTGTCGCGGTTCACTTCATGTTCGCCGACCTGCACCAAGGCGCCCTTGATGCGCACGCCCATGCCCAGCACCTTGCGGGCAAGCGCGCCTGCAGCGACCCGGCTCGCCGTTTCCCGGGCGGAGGAGCGGCCGCCGCCGCGATAGTCGCGGATGCCGTATTTTTCCATATAGGTATAATCGGCATGGCCCGGGCGGTATTTATCCTTGATGTCGCCGTAATCTTTGGAGCGCTGGTCGGTATTTTCGATCATCAGGCAGATCGGGGTGCCGGTGGTCAGGCCCTCGAACACGCCGGACAGGATTTTGACCTGGTCCGGTTCCTTGCGCTGGGTGGTGAAACGGCTCTGGCCCGGCTTGCGCTTGTCGAGGAATTTCTGGATTTCTTCCTCGTTTACGGGAATGCGCGGCGGCATGCCGTCGACCACGCAGCCGATGGCCGGACCGTGACTTTCGCCCCAGGTGGTAACCCGGAATAGTTGACCGAAGGTGTTATCTGACATCTGTCTTCCTTAAATGGCCTCAGCTCTTGTCGAGGGTGAGGGCCGGGGCATCTTCACGCTTCATGCCCATGATGTGATAGCCGCTGTCCACATGGTGGTTTTCGCCGGTCACGCCGCTGGACAGATCGCTGAGCAGATAGAGCCCGGCGTTGCCCACTTCCTCGATGGTGACGTTGCGGCCCATGGGGCTGTTATATTCGTTCCATTTCAGGATAAAGCGGAAATCGCCGATCCCGGAGGCGGCCAGGGTCTTGATCGGGCCGGCGGAAATGCTGTTGACCCGGATGTTTTTCGGACCGAGGTCGCGGGCCATGTAGCGCACGGAAGCTTCCAGCGCCGCCTTGGCGACGCCCATGACGTTGTAATGGGGCAGGACTTTTTCCGCGCCGTAATAACTCAGCGTCACCATACTGCCGCCGTCGCTCATCAGTTTCTCGGCGCGCTGGGCGATGGCGGTGAAGCTGTAACAGGAAATATCGAGGCTGCGGGTGAAATTCTCCCGGCTGGTGTCCACATAACGGCCGGTCAGCTCTTCCTTGTCGGAATAGGCGATGGCATGGACGACAAAGTCCAGCTTGCCCCATTTTGCTTCAAGGGTCTTGAATACTTCATCCATGGAGGATTCATCGGTGACGTCGCAGGGCAGGATAACATCGGAGTCGACGCTCTCGGCCAGCGGGCGCACCCGTTTTTCCAGGGCTTCTCCCTGGTAGGTGAAGGCCAGTTCTGCACCCTGTTCTGCGGCTTTGGCGGCGATGCCCCAGGCGATGGACCGGTTGTTGGCCACACCCATGATCAAACCTTTTTTCCCAGAAAGAAGACCTTTGAATTCAGTCATGATACATCCTCAATATATTTCCGACTTTTTGCCATCCTACACGTCAGGCAACTATTTGCAATCGGCTTTGCCGTCGCCCGCTCAGTCGCTTTCCTCTTCAAGGGCCTCTTCCAGTTTTTTAACCTGGCGAAGATAGAGCGTGGAATTGATCTCTGCACCAAGGATGAAGGCGGCGCTGATGAAATAGAAAAACATCAGGGCGATAATTGCCCCGGCAAGGCTGCCGTAGGTCACGTCATACTTGGTAAAATGTTTCAGGTAAAGGGAAAATGAACTGCCGATCCCCATCCACAGCAACAGGGCAACAAGGGCGCCGGGGGCGATCGGGGCGGAAATTTTCAGGAACCTGGGGCGCAGGATATAGTAACTGAGGCACAGGGCGCCGAACACCAGTCCGAAACTCAGCGAGAAACGCACCGCGTTCCAGGCCAGTTTCCAGTCGGCCTCCACCGGGATATAGCTGATCAGGATATTCCAGGCCACCGGCCCCAGCACCAGCACGGACATGCCGACGATGATGCTGCTGGCGGACAGGATTACCAGAACAAGGCCCTCGGCCCGGCGCCGCAGATAGGCGCGGCGCGACACCCGGTCAAAGGCGCGGACGATGGCGAGCCGGGCCGCATCAATGGCGGACGAGCAGACCCAGACGGCACCCACGATACTGAAGGTCATGATGCCGCCGCTGCTGGTGGAGACCATTTTCTCAATGGGGTTTTTCAGGACCCTGACCACATCCTCGGGCATATGCTCGTACATGAGCTCCAGGGCACCGGTGCCGGCGTCGCTCTGGCCGAACATGCCGGCGAGCGAGACCAGGAAAATGATGAAGGGGAACAGGGCCAGCAGGGTCAGGAACGCGAGGTAGCCGGCCATCACCATGCCGTCATGCTGGTTGAACCGGGCCACCGCTTCCACGAGGAAGCTGATGCGGTCATAGGCCGGCTTGAGCGGCATGAGAACTGTTTTGACTTTATCGATCATGGTCCGGCCCGGCGTTTCCCGACAAGTGGATTACTTGAGTTTTCCTCTCACGTCATAATCCTTGCCTTTGGACCATTTTTCAATGGCTTTTTCCAGGTCCTCATCCGGATTTTCCGGCAGCGTGATCATCAGTTTCACATATTGATCGCCGCTGGCGCCCGATTTTGCATCCTTGGCGCCCTTTCCTTTGAGGCGCAGTTTCTTGCCGGAGCTGGCGCCCTTGGGGATCGGCAGGGAGACATTGCCGTCAATGGTCGGTACCGTAACCTTGCCGCCGAGCACCGCTTCGGGCAGGGTGATGGGCAGCTCCAGATGGATATCGTTACCTTCCTGGGTGAAATAGGGATGGGGCCGGATGTGGATTTCCACCAGCGCATCGCCGGCCGGCGCGCCGCCGATTCCTTGGCCGCCCTGGCCCTTGAGGCGGATCTGCTGTCCCTCGCGCACATTGGCGGGGATGGAGACATTGAGGGTTTTGCCGGTATCCAGGGTCAGCTGCTGTTTGCCGCCCTTGACCGCATCCAGGAAGTCGATATTGACCTTATAGAGCTTGTCGGCGCCCTTCTGTACCCGGGTACGCGCCCCCGGGCCGCCGCGGCCGAAGAAGCTGGCAAATATTTCTTCCGGGTCAAAGCCGTCGCCAAACGGGCTGAATCCACCGCCTGCGCGGCCGTGACCCGCTCCCGCGCCGGCGAAGCCTTTTTCCGAACCGTCAGCATTAATTTCGCCGCGATCATAACGGGCCCGCATGTCCTTGTTGCTCAACAGGGCATAGGCGGCAGAGACTTCCTTGAATTTTTCCGCAATTTTTTCATCCCCGGCATTGGCATCCGGGTGCAGTTCTTTGGCAAGTTTGCGGTAGGCCTTTTTGATATCAGCCTCACTGGCGCCTTTGCTGAGGCCCAGTACGGTATAGGGATCTCTCATGTTAAATTAATGTCCTCGTTAAAATCCAACTATGACATTAATTTAGTGATCAATTGGTGATTTTCCAAGTCCCATCTGGCTGACGGCAGGCCGTGCCATAGGCGGTTTCGGTTTTACCGCCGACGGTGATGGTCTGCTGATATTCGCGGCAATATTGTTCCGGCTCGGGTTCATAAGCCGGCTGCGGGGTAACGGAGCCATAGTTGCCGCTGTCCGGATTGTGCCAGGTGACAGTTTCGCCGGAAACGCCGCTTTCCAGGGCATACTGGGCGGATTGCTGCATTTTCACGCGGTCAGCCTCATCCAGGCTTTTGCCGATGGAGCTGCCGACAACGGCGCCGGCCACGGCGCCCACTGCAATGGCAAAGGCTTTGCCGCCGCCGCTTCCGCCGACGGAATGGCCCAGCAGACCGCCCACCACGGCGCCGATGACAGTGCCGCTTTCCTGTTTGCTTTCACAGCCGGCTGTGGAGAATACGAGCCCGGCGGCAACAAGGGTGGTCATAATGCCTTTGGTCAGTTGCATGCTAAACCTCTTTATACATTAAATAATCAAGCGTCACGGCGTTGTCAAAAACCTGCCACTACATTATACAGGACATTGACCTGAACCTAACCTGAATATAATAAGCAGTTTGGCGAATTTAAGGCGAGTATAAAATGCAGGATCCTTTTGAAAAATTTTCCGACTGGTATGCCAAGGCCAATGACAGCGAGGATCTTGCCGACGCCGTGGCGCTGGCCACGTCTGACAGCCGGGGTTACCCGTCCGTCCGCATGGTGCTGCTCAAGGGGCACGGGCCGGACGGCTTTACATTCTATACCAATATGGAAAGCCGCAAGGGACAGGAGATCCTTGGCAATATGCGCGCCGCGCTTTGTTTCCACTGGAAATCGCTCACCCGCCAGGTCCGGATCGAAGGGCCGTTGCAGCAGGTCAGCGACGAGGAAGCCGACGCTTACTATGACAGCCGCGCCCGGGACAGCCGGATCGGCGCCTGGGCCTCGAAACAGAGTCGTCCGATGGAAGGGCGGTTTGAGTTTGAGGCGGCGATTGCCAAATATGCCGCCAAATATGCCGTCGGTCATATTCCGCGCCCGCCCTACTGGACCGGTTTCCGGCTCTGTCCCGAGGCCATCGAGTTCTGGGAGGAGCGCAAATTCCGCCTGCATGACCGCACCCGTTACCGCCGCGAAGGCGCGGGGGACTGGGTCGTGGAAAAACTGTACCCCTAGAGGCCCGGCAGATGACGGATATAAGTGAACTCAGAAAAAACAACTCCTGGCTGATGGTCCGGGCTGCCGTGGCCTCGCTGCTGGTGTCCTTTACCCTGATCCTGATCAAGGGCTGGGCCTGGTATATCAGCGGCTCGGTGGCGCTGCTTGGCTCGCTGATGGACAGTGTGATGGACATGCTGGCCTCGGCCATGAATTTCATGGCGGTGCGCTATGCCATCGTCCCGGCTGACAATGAACATCGTTTCGGGCACGGCAAGGCGGAAGCCATCGCCGGCCTGATCCAGGCCATGGTCATTACCCTGTCGGCGATCATGGTGATGGTGGAGGCCGTCAAACATCTGATCACGCCCGAGCCGATCCAGCAGACGGACATCGGTATAATCGTCATTGTCCTGTCCATTGCGCTGACCATGGGGCTGGTGGGCTACCAGAAATATGTGGTGCGCAAGACCTCGTCGGTAGCCATATCCGCCGACAGCCTGCATTACGCTGGCGACCTGCTGCTGAACCTGGCGGTGCTGGCAGCGCTGGTGCTGGGCGGCTATCTGGGGCTGGAGATATTTGATCCGATCTTTGGCCTCGGGATCGGGATTTATCTGCTCTACAATGTCTATCTGATCGCCAAAGGCAGTATTGACATGCTGATGGACCGGGAAATGGAAGAAAGCGAGCGCGAGAAGATTATCGAGATCGTACGCGGCCATCCCGAGGTCCGGGGCCTGCATGACATGAAAACCCGCCGTTCCGGACTCGACAGCTTTATCCAGCTTCATCTCGAGCTTGAAAGCGATATCTCACTGCACAAAGCACACCGGATCTCCCATGAAGTGGAACACGAGCTGCAAAAAGCCTTCCCGGATGCGGAACTGATCATCCATATGGACCCGGAAGATGTGGTGGCCAAGGAAAATGTCCAGTTCGAGATTCCGGAATAAAAACAACTCACGGAGTAAGGTATGATTACCGTCTACGGCATTAAAAACTGCGATACCATCAAGAAGGCGCTGAAATGGCTGGAGGAAAAAGGTCAGGAGTTTCAGTTCCATGACTATCGCAAGGACGGCATCGAGGAAACCTGGCTTCGCGAGCGCGTCGCCGAGCTTGGCTGGGAGAACCTGCTCAACCGGCGCGGCACCACATGGCGCAAGCTGCCCGATGAGGTAAAGAATTCAGTTGACGAGGAACAGGCCATCCGGCTTATGATAGAGCAGCCGGCCATGATCAAAAGGCCGCTGTTTGACCTGGGAACAGAGCGCCGGCTGGGTTTTTCCAAAAAAGACCAGGAACAATTAGAGGCACTTCTGTCCGCCTGAAGCGGGCAGGGTAACAGCGACAGGGACTGCTGATGAGCATTATTGCCAATGAACGCCGCACCATCGTTCTGACCGGGGCCAGCCGGGGGATCGGCCATGCCACGGTGAAACGTTTTTCCAGCGCCGGCTGGCGCGTCATCACCCTGTCCCGTCATGGCTTCCCGGAAAACTGTCCCTGGGATGCCGGGCCGGAGGATCATGTGCAGATTGACCTCGGTGATCCCGAGAACCGCGCCAAGGGAGTAGAGGAGGTCAAAAAACGCCTCGGCGGCGGACCGCTGCACGCCCTGGTCAACAATGCCGGCATTTCTCCCAAGCAGGAAGACGGTGACCGGCTTAATACCCTGAACACGCCGGAAGAGGACTGGAAACAGGTTTTTGAGGTGAACTTCTTTGCCCCGGTGGTGCTGGCGCGCGGATTGCTGGATGAGCTGAAGCTGGGCAAGGGAGCGATCGTCAACGTCACCTCCATCGCCGGCAGCCGGGTTCATCCCTTTGCCGGCTCGGCCTACGCCACCTCCAAGGCGGCGCTGGCGGCCCTGACCCGGGAAATGGCGGCCGATTTCGGCCCCCATGGCGTGCGGGTCAATGCCATTGCGCCGGGCGAAATCGATACCTCGATCCTGTCGCCGGGCACCGAGGAAATGATCAAGGATATTCCCCTGCGCCGCCTCGGCAAGCCGGAGGAAGTGGCGAAAACCATCTATTATCTGTGTACGGATGCGTCAGATTATGTGACCGGCGCGGAAATCCATATCAACGGCGGCCAGCACGTCTGATTTTATTGCGCCCCGGCTTTCGGGTCATAAGGGCGCACCACATAGGCACAGCGCCGCGCGCCCCTGGTGATATGTTCGGTGCGGAATATGGCGACATCGTCGCCCATCAGTTCCTCGAATACCTGCAGTTCCCTGGCGCAGATGCCGCTGCATTCCCGGGCCGCTTCGCAGACGGGGCAGTTATTTTCCACCAGCAGAAACTGGTCCGGCTCATCACCGGGCAGAACATCCGCCATATAGCCTTCGCGGGTCCTGAGCTCGGCCAGTTTATCGAGCCGTTTTTTCAGGTCGCGCTGCTCGCCGATTTCAGCGCGGTAGCTGGCAACCTGTTCCGCCGCCCGCAGGTCAAGCAGCTTGTCCATGCCGTCCTCGCCAAAGGCGTCGCGGACGGAATGGATCAGGCCGACGGCAAACTCCGCATGGCTGTCCGGGAACAGTTCGTTTGACTTTTCGGTCAGGTGCCATTCCTTGCCCGGACGGCCCTTGGGGCGCGGGCAGCACAGGGCCTCGACAATGCCGTCTTTTTCCAGCTCATAGAGGTGCTGGCGCACCGCCATGGCGGTGACTCCCAGACGCTCCGCCAGGGCAGGCGCTTCCCGGGGACCTTCCGTCTTCAGAAGGTTCAGGATTTTTTCTTTGCTTTTAACGGCCTTGTCTTTCATGTCTACATAATTAAAGAAAATACTTTACTAAGTAAAGGGAAAGATCAAAGGGCTTATTGTGCCTCGGGACCGGAGGAGAGGCGGCTCAGGCCGATATTCAGGGCATGGAGGATGAAAACCAGTCCCATGACCAGGCCGACGACAGTATGGATCAGGCTGGACAGGTGGCTCAGATACGGATCACCGAAATAATAGATGCCGAGGGCGGTAAGGATGAGTAGCGACGTCGCCCCGAGCAGGGTAAAGCCGCTGAGGCGCTTGATATGGCGGCGCAAATTCAGGCGGATGTGCACGGGCAGCAGCGCCCCGACCAGGCCGACGGCGAGGAAGGCGAACAGGGCGTGGGAGGCGGCCATAATCAGGGTCCATTCCCCGCGCAGGCGGAACGGCACATCTATTTCAAATTTCAGGTCCAGCATGCCGGGCAGGATCAACAGGCCGCTGATCAACAGGCCGAGCATCAGGATCCAGGTCAGGCTGTGGACAAAAGCGGGGTAACCTTTCACCAGACCTCTCCGCTTTCAGGATCTGCGGCCAGAACGCCGCCGAGACGCTCAATCTCCGTTTTCAGGTCCGGGCCCTGCAGGCTGGCGGCGATTTTGGTCAGGGCGTCAGCGCGCCAGGCCTGTCGCGCCAGGATGGTGACGGAACCGGAGTGTTGGGAGGGACCATTGGCGCCGACCAGCATAGACGGGAAACGCTCCGGATCCGGCCGTCCGATCTGGGAGGTGGCCAGGGCGGCATTGCCCAATTGACCCCAAGGAAGGGGGCTGCCGTGCTCATCTCGTCGCTCTATAGTCAACAAATGCTCTCCAAATACTCTCAGGTCACCCCCTGCATTTACCCATCCGGAGCTCACTCCGCAAGCCTTTAATGCGCGGACGGCCCGGTCGACGGCAAATCCCTTGGCGATGCCATCGAGGGTGACCAGCACCGGTCGGCGCAGTGCGACATGGTTGCCGTCAATCAGGATATCGGAGGCGTCTCCACGACGGAGAACATCTCCGAAATCCTGATCAGGCAGGGCACCGGCGCGCACCAGGGTGCCGCCGACGGTGCAGTTGAAACGGTCGTTGCTTTTTGCGGTGAGGGCCCGGGCGAGGCGGAGAACACGCAAGGTGGGGGAGGAGACTGTGGTGCCGCGGGCACCGGCCTTGTTGAGGCGGCTCAGCTCGCTGTCGGGGTTGTGAAAGGACATCAATTGTTCGATTTCATTGATGGCGGCATAGGCAGATGCGAAGGCCTGCTCTGGGTCCGGACCGTCCCAGATGCCGACCTCCGTAAAACAGCCAAGCGCCGGACGCATCCGGCGCTTGGGGAAATTGTCGTTGCTGATATCGCTCCCGCCGGTCATGAAGTCCTGTCAGACGTCAGGAACAGGTCATGAATGGCCAGCAGCCGTTTCACGCCGTCCGTGACATTGCGGCAGGACAGGGTCGCCCCGGCAATGTTGGGGATGTCGTCGCCCAGTTTGAGGCGGCTGTCGGAGGTTTTGCCGTCAAAATTCTTCTGCCAGTCTTCTTCCCGGACCTGACCGCCGTAACTTTCCTGATAGATCATAATGTCTATGGATTTGACGGCGCCGTCCGGGGTGAGGGCGGCGCCATAGGTGATGAATTCATGTTTGCCGACCACATCGTCAACGATGAACCAGCCCAGGAATTCGCCGGCTTTCTCGGCCCGCCAGACTTTCTGCACATCCCAGCGCTGTCGCACGCCGCTGGCCTTTTTGATCTGTTTTTTCTGGTCCTTGGTCAGGGTCAGCTCGGTGGAAACGAAGCTGTCAGCAGCCGGGAACGCCGCCTGCTGGGCCTGCTGCAGGGTCAGATATTCCGCAGAAAAGGAGGGGGCGACGGTCAAAACCGTCGCCGCAGGTACCAGTAAAAGCTGTTGTTTGAAGCTCATGTAGTTACCTCTTAGAAGCTGAACCCGAATTTGAGGCGGAACTCGTCGCGGGTTTTCTCGATCAGGTGCAGGTTGTCATAGCTCTGGGCGTCGAACATTTCCCCGCCGCCTTTCAGCTGGCGCAGCCAGGACAGGGTTGCCCACCATTTCTGGCCGCCGTAATGCAGGTTCGGACCGGCAAAGATGGACCAGCGCTCCTGGCCGACTTCGGTTTCATATTCGGCGTCATATACCGCTTCCACGCCAAAATAGAAGTTGTCGGCAAAGCGGTAGGACACAGCTGCGCCACCGTTCAGGCCGATTTCCATTTCCGGGAAGGTGGGCCACTCAAAATCTTCCGGCAGGCCTGCGATCTCACCGCGGGTGGCGCTGGTCACTTCGATGCCGACATTGGCGGCGGTGATCAGCTGACCGTCCAGGAAATATTTCTGCAGCAGCAGTTTCAGTTCGCCGGTGGTTTTGTTCTTGGACTGACCGGAGTGGGGATCGACCCAGGTGCGGCTCAGGCTGAGGTATGTGGACAGGCCGATATCATCCAGGGCCGGGCTCAGGAAGTTATACTTCAGGGCCAGTTCGAAACCGGTCAGCTTGAAATCAAAATCACGATCGGCGGGCATATAGCCGTCGATGCGGATGCCGCTGGTGTTAATGCCCATGCCCAGCAGGTATAAAGAGCCGGTCAGTTTGTTGGTGAAGCCTTTAGAGACCTCGACCTGGTAATCGGTGGCTTTATATTCACCGGCGCCTTTGTCAGAGCGGTGAATGGCGTGGATGCTGATCATCTGTGCACCCTTGGGCAGGGGTTCGGCGCCTTTGACCACGCCCCACAGGCTTTCGTCGGCGTATGAAGAAGTGGTCAGGCCGCAAAGAGCCAGGGTGAGAGTAAGCAGGCGTTTCATTTTAATAAAATCTCCTAATATATTTTTATGCAGTTAATATGCGTTATCATTTTCAAGTCAAGAATAAATTGCAGTTAAGAGTAATTATAAATCTGCAGTTTAGTGGAGGTGTATTTTTAAGTGTTTGTATATAAAACGAAATACAATAATTAAAGAAAATACTTTACAAAATAATTCGGGAGGTATAACTAATTAATAAAGAAAAAGCTTTATTAAAGGAAATGCTATGTTTATGACTGCAGCACCACATGCCTCTGCCGAATGGCTTGATGAAATCCTGGAAAAAATCATCGGCTTTTTCCCGCCGCGGGCGCCGAAAGACGTTGGACCCTGGGATCAGAAATGAGATAATCCAGCTTTAAAAAGGACCGAAAAAATGACTGAGGAATGCTGGATTCCGGCGGGAAAGGCCGCCGACCTGCACGAGAAAGGCAAACTGGTTTTCCGCAAGGGCGGCAAGCAGATCCTGGTGCTGCAGACAGGCGATCGTCTCTTTGCCGTAAACAATCGTTGTCCCCACCAGGGTTATCCCCTGTCCGAAGGGCATATGTCCGATGACTGCCGACTCACTTGCAACTGGCATAACTGGAAGTTCGACCTGGACAGCGGCGAGACGGTTGTCGGCGGCGACCAGCTCAGGTCCTATGCGGTGAAAATTGAGGGGGAAGCAATCCTGGTTGATCTGGCCGATCCCGACCGGACCGCGGCCCAGTCCCGGGCCCTGGATAATCTTTATGCCTGCTTCCATCGCTATGAATATGACCGGATGGGGCGGGAACTGGCCCGCTTCAAGGCCGCGGGCGGAAATTATGCCCGGGCCGTGGGGGAAATGATCAACAGATGTTACCTGCAATTTGAATATGGCATGAGCCATGCTTTTGCCGCCGCCGCCGACTGGCTGGCGCTGACGGAGAAATATGAAGCGGAAGGGCGCGACGATGCCGCCCTGGTCACGGCGCTGGAGGCGGTCAGTCATTTCGCCTGGGACAGCCAGCGCTATGATGGCTTCCCCTACGCCGACCGGGTGGAGCCGTTTGAGGCAGAAAAATTCCTGGCGGCGGTGGAGGCGGAGAATGAAGCAGAGGCCGTTGCCCTGATGAACGGCGCGTTGGCGGAAGGCTTGTCCTATGCCGAGCTTCGCCCCGTTCTCGCCCGGGCGGCGCTGGCCCATTACAACGACTTCGGCCATTCCGCCATTTATGTGGTCAAGGCCGGCCAGTTGCTGGACAGGATCGGCGCGGATTATCTTGCCCCGGTGCTGAGAACCATGGTGCGCAGCCTGGTCTATGCGCGGCGGGAGGACCTGATCCCCGAATTCAGGGCTTACGGTCCGGCGCTGGAGGGCTGGAGCCAGTCCGGCGAGGCTCTCTCCGTGGGCGAACTATGGGCGAAGCCGGCCAACCGGATATTGGAGGCGATTGCGTCTTCAGCTATGGCGGAAAAGGAGCTTTACCAGCTGCTCTTTGCCGCCCTCGTGCGCAACCTGCTTCACTTTGATACGGATCTCGCCGCCCGCACCCGCAACAAAATCACCGACAATGTGGACTGGCTGGACTTCACCCACGGCCTGACCTTTTCCAATGCGGTGCGTCATTTGTGTGAGGAAACCCCTGAGCTGTGGCCGCAGGGGCTGTTGCAAATGGCCTGCTTCGCCGGGCGTAATGCCGGTTACCTCGACCGTGACCTGGATGTGACCGCATGGAAGGTGCCGGAGGCCGCAGCCTTCCTCGCGCAGGCTCATGACTTTCTGCTCGATCACGGCTTGCCGGAACCGATTGTCTCCTGCCATATCCTGAAGACCCTGCTGGCGCTGGAGGAGGAAATGGCGGCCTTTCCCGGGGCGGGGTGGACGGGCGAGGCACTGGCCGCCTTCAACCGCTTCCTTGCGATCCCGGTGCGCCGCCGCCACAGCCTGCGTACGGCGCGCCAGTCTCTGGAGTTTACTGCGAAAGAATAACTTGAATTATTCCTGTGGAGTTTCAGAAGCCGACGAGTGATCCCATAAAGGCGGCAAAGACACCAACCGCAATCAGGCTCGCGATCAACACGGCACCGGCCAGCGCGTCCTTTGTAATCTTGATGGCCGGATGCAGGTCGGGATGCAGGTGATCGACAAGCTTTTCGACCGCTGTATTGACCAGTTCGAGGGCAAGGACCAGGCCGCAGGTCAGCAGCAGGATCGCCCACCACAGGGGGGCGGGACGGGTGACCAGCAGAAGGAGGATCACAAATGAGGTGGCGGCCACATGAAAGCGGAAGCTCTTCTCAGTTTGCCAGCTGATTTTGATCCCGTCCCAGGCAAATCCAAGGCGTTTATACAGAGGCTGGTTTTTCATCCCTCAAATCTCTTTTCTTTTTTGTGTTTGGGTCCAGTTTGCACAGTTTTTGCCGTTTGTCACCCGTAAAGGGAACGCCGGCGGATGACTAAGGTCAGGCCCGGTGGGCGGCCGGAAGCGGCGGATATCTCTGCGCCAGCAGACAGCCACCGAGCATCAGAAGGCAGCCGATAAAGACCGGGGCGCTGAGTATTTCCTGAAAAAACAGCACCCCGGCGACCGAGGCAAAGACCGCTTCCAGATTAAGGATCACGGCGGCCTGGGCCGGCGGGGCGTCGGCCTGGCCCACCACCTGCAGGGTAAAACCGATGCCGACCGACAGGATGCCGCTCAGCAGGATCCAGGTCCAGCCGTCGGCGCTTGCGGGTAGCATATTTTCCCCGACAATAAAGGCGGTGGTCAGGCTGAAAAAGGCGCAGACCAGGAACTGGATCACGGCAATCAAAATCTGGTCATGGCGGCTGGTGAGATGGTCGATGGTCAGCACATGCACGGCCCAGCAGACGGCGCCGATGAAGACCATGATATCCCCGTAATTGAGTGACGTGCCCCGGTACATGCCGGTAATCAGATAGAGGCCGGCCGCGGCGATCAGCACGGCGAGCCACAGGCCCCGGGCATACCGGTGCCCCAGGAACAGGCCCAGCACCGGCACCAGAAGCATATAGAGGCTGGTGATAAAGCCGGTATTGGTCACTGTGGTATGCATGATGCCGATCTGCTGGAAGGCGGCGCCGGCATACATGACGACACCGGCAAGTCCCGAGCCCCAGAACAAATGGCGGGAGATGGGACGGTTTCTGCTGCGGCGGCGTTCCCGCATCAGGTAAATCAGCGGAATCAGGACCAGGCCGCCGATCAGGAACCTGAGGCCGTTGAACAAAAACGGCCCCATATCATCCATGGCCAGTTTCTGGAAGGCAAAGCTGATGCCCCAGATAAAGGCGGCAAGGGTGAGGGTAAGGTTGGCCTGGGAACGTGTCATGGAACTGCCCTGATTAAAAAGTTGTACATTTGTATAATGAGTTTGAGCAGGGGAAAAGACAATTCTGTCACCAGCTTCACTTTCATAGAAAATGCCGCCTTTACTTTGCCATTTCTTAACTTCCTGCCGGTACTGTAATGCCGAGTAAGAGGTGAGTATATGGTTGAAGCCGTTCTGGCAAAATTCAATATCAGGCTTGAACTGGACCGGGATAACCTGGCCCGGCACCAGATTCTGCTGCTGCTCTTCCTGCTGCAGGCGCTGACGGTCTGGAGTGTACTCACCTTCAACGGCCTTTCCGCCTATCTTTCGCTCAGCCTTTATGCCGGTCCCATGTATGCGGCGCTCAGCCTGATCCTGTTTGGCAAGGTCATCAGCTATCTGCTGCGTTTCGTGCGCTACGAGAAGTCGGAAAAAACGCCAACGCGCATGCTGTCCGACTTCCGGGACGGCTGGCTGAATGCGGACTACCTGCTGGCCTTTTCCATTCCCATCCTGTTTTTACCGTCTTTTATCTCGCTGTTTTCGTCGCTGAAAACGGTGATTCCCGAAATCAACGGCTTTTATCTTGATCGGACTTTTGCCGAACTGGACCGCTTCCTGCATTTCGGGATTGATCCCTGGGTCATCACTCACAGCATCTTTGACGGGCCGGTCTCCGCCGGCGTGCTTGATTTCTGTTACAAGCTCTGGTTCCTGCTCATGTTCATTTATGTGCTGTGGCAGGTGGTGAACGTGTCGCAGGGTCACCGGCGGGCGCAGTTCCTCTGCGCCTTCCTGCTGATCTGGTTTGTACTGGGCAATGTGATGGCGGTGCTGCTGTCCTCTGCCGGTCCCTGTTATTACCATGTGGTGATGCCGGGCAATGATCTCTATGCCCCGCTGATGAACAAGCTGGGCCTTTATTATGAGGAACTGAAGGCCGCGGGCGGTTTCCTGCAGCTCGATTCCCACAATATGCAGAAGCAGCTGCTTGACTATTACCAGAAAGGCGAACTGGGCGCCGGCAGTGGGATTTCCGCCATGCCGAGCATGCATGTGGCCGTGTCCGCGCTATTGTATTTTTCCGCGCGGGAACTGAACCGTTATGCGGGCAGGTTTTTCCTCGCCTTCCTGGTGCTGATCCAGGTCAGCTCGGTCCATCTTGGCTGGCACTATGCGGTGGACGGCTATTTTTCCATCATCGCCACCTGGGGGCTGTGGCGCCTTTCCGGCTGGCTTGTGGCTCGTTACACTTCTGATCAGGAAACGGCCTGGTCCAGGTAATCCATCCCGATATCAACTGCCGGGGCCGACTGGGTGATACGTCCCACTGAGGCATAATCGACGCCGGTTTCGGCGATGGCGCGAATGGTGTCCAGTCGCACGCCGCCGGACGCTTCCAGCTTGACCGTGCCTTTGTAGCGGGACACCGCCTCGCGCAACTGGTTCAGGGTCATATTATCCAGCAGCAGGCGGTCGGCACCGGCCTTGACCGCTTCTTCGGCCTGATCCAGGGTGTCGCATTCCACGGTAATGCCGATGGTGCTGGCGGAACCGTCAAAGTCCTTTGCCGCTTTGATGGCGGCAGAAACGCTACCGACCCGGGCGATGTGATTGTCCTTGATCAGGATGCCGTCATCCAGCCGCATGCGGTGGTTCTGGGCGCCGCCCAGGCGGGTGGCATATTTGGCCAGCTTGCGATAGCCGGGAATGGTCTTGCGGGTGTCGAGCAGGGTGCAGCCGGTGCCTTCGATTTCCCGGACATATTCCCGGGTCAGGGTGGCGATGCCGGACAGATGCTGCAGGATATTAAGCGCGCTGCGTTCGGCCGTCAGCATCTTGCGGGCGTTGCCATGCAGTCGCATGATGCAGTTGCCGGCAGTCACTTCCACGCCGTCATTGGCCAGGATTTCGATGTCCACCAGCGGATCCAGGGTCTTGAAGATTTCCACGGCGATGGGCATGCCGGCGATGACCAGGTTCTGGCGGCTGTTGAGGGCCGCGCCCAGTTTCTCGTCGGCGGGAATGGTGGCCTGGGTGGTGATGTCGCCGCGGCCCACGTCCTCGTCCAGGGCATTCTTGATGAACTGGCGAAGCTCTTCCTTGAACAGGGGAAAATCTGTGCTCATGGGACTAGTATGCCCGGCCGGAAGTGGGCGGACGCTGGTCCTTGGGCACCGGCGGCGACATTTCCAGCATCCTGTTGAGCGGGGCGAGCGCCTTCTGACGGGTTTCCTCGTCCACCTCGATTTCCGGGCTCAGGTTTTCCATGCAGGCGACCAGCTTCTCCAGCGTATTGAGCGCCATGAAGGGGCAGTCGTTGCAGTTGCACTGGCCGTCGGCGCCGGGGGCGCCGATGAAAGTCTTCTCCGGCGCCATTTTCTCCATCTGGTGGATGATGTGCGGCTCGGTGGCGATGATGAATTCCTGAGCGTCCGTATCCAGCACATATTTCAGGATCGACGAGGTGGAGCCCACATGATCCGCATGGCGCAGGATATGTTCCGGGCATTCCGGATGGGCGGCCACCGGGGCGTCGGGATGTTTTGCCTTCAGCTTGATCAGTTCCTGCTCGGAAAAACGTTCGTGCACGATACAGCTTCCCGGCCACAGCACCATGTCACGGCCGGTCTTCTTGGCAAGATAGCCGCCGAGGTGCTGATCGGGCGCCAGGATCAATGGCTGATCCTTGGGGATCTGGTTGATGATATATTCCGCATTGGAGGAGGTGACAATGATGTCGGACAGGGCCTTCACCGCTGCGGAACAGTTGATATAGGTGAGGCACAGGTGATCCGGATATTTTTTCCGGAATTCGGCGAAATCCTCGGGCGGGCAGCTGTCTTCCAGGGAACAGCCGGCGTCCATATCTGGCAGGACTACCTTTTTGTCGGGGCTCAGGATTTTCGCCACTTCGGCCATGAATCGGACACCGCAGAAAACAATCACATCGGCATCGGTGGCGGCGGCCTTGCGGGACAGGTCCAGGCTGTCGCCGACAAAGTCGGCCAGGTCCTGGATTTTCGGGTCCTGGTAGTAGTGGGCCAGAATAACGGCGTTCTTTTCCTTGCGCAGACGATTGATCTCTTCGATCAGTTCCTCGTCCGTCTTTTTCGCTTCCCCGGTGGGTCGGACATTTAACGGTATGGACATGCTTCACCCCGCTTGATTTGTCAGCCTCTTACAGATGGTGGTTTAACGGCTGGATTCAAGCTTGGCAAGGCAATAAATCATGTTCGAGGTAATCATATTCCTCCCGGTAATTGAAGAACTGCACGCCCAGAAGGATAATATCCACCTGATCCGACGTCTCGTCCAGTTTGAGCGGCATGGCAAGGAAGGAATAATGGCGGTAATGTTCCTCCGGCCAGTCCAGAAAACAGCTGTTAAAATAGGATTTGCCTTCCCGGGCTACCCGGGCCAGGGTTCTCGATGAACCGGTCAGGCCGCAGAACGGACTGACCGGAGCTTCTTCCATGATGCTGCCGGTGAAGTCTTTGCCAACCATATTGACAATATTTGTGCCAACAAGCCGGGCTCTGAAGAGTAGGTCACTGCTTCCTGGTTTTTTTTCTCTTATTACGTCATACATGCATATGCCGGGGAGGAGCTTAACTATCTGTCGTGGATCCAGGTCCCGCCGCGTTGGCATCTCCCTGTTCCGGCATATCTGATCCCAATACTCGAACAACTGCCTTTGACTTTTGGAAGCAAACCTTAGAAGGTTTTGCCGTGTCATTGCTGCTCTCTAAATGATTGAATTATGACTTAACAATAACCCGTAAAAAGTGTTTCCACAAGTTGTTTTGGCAACGGGGATGCAGGAAAATCAATATACTACATTATGTTAAAGCGTATCCTAATGTAATTGCGGGAAAGAAGAGCCAGTCGCTGGTTGCTAGAACCATTTGTAGAATTTGAACAGCAAAAGCTGAATAAAAATAATCCCCCCCATTGCACCGAGGAACAGCCAGAAGGCGGAAGGATCGTCTACCCCCGGCATGCCGCCGATATTGATGCCGAACAGGCCAGTGAGGAAACCCAGCGGCAGGAAAATGCCGGTAATGACCGACAGCAGATAGAGTTTGCTGTTCAGTTTTTCAGCCAGCGCGTTGGACAGTTCGTCCTGGACGATCTGGCTGCGCTCGCGCACCGCGTCCAGGTCCTCTACATAGCGGAACATCTGATCGTAGCCTTCCTGGAAGCGCCGCCGGTCCCGGCTGGAAAAAACCAGGCTCTCATTGCTGAGGATGCGTCCGATCGCCTCTTTCTGGGGCGCAAGATAACGGCGGAAGGTGATGGCCTGGCCGCGCAGTCGGATGATCCGGTTGCGCAGGTCATATTCCGGACTTTCCATCACTTCGGCTTCCAGCTCATCGGTGATATCTGTCAGTTGCCCAAGGGTGTCCGCCATGCGTTCCCCCAGCGCCTTGATCAGGTGGGCCAGGAAATGGGCTGAGGAGGTGGGCGGCGTGTCCACGGGAAACCTGGCTTTCACGTCGGAGATGGTTTTCAAGTTGCGCAACTGGCAGGTAATGATCTGGTTCCTGTCCACATAAATCCGGATTGAAATCATGTCGTCGGGATCGGCATTTTCATTGAGGTTGACGCCGCGCAGGATCAGGATCACGCCATTGTTGATATCGAGATAACGCGGGCGGGTTTCCTCGGCGCAGAGAATGCCGGCGGTCAGGTCGTCCACAGAAGGCCGTGCCGTCAGCCACTCGAAGGTTTCCGGTTTCCGGGCGTCCAGATGATACCAGACCAGCTTGTTTTCCTCCGGTGCCGCCTCTCCTTCCGCGGCGGGAAGAGCCCATTCCACGTGGTGCAGGATAAAATCATTTTTTTGGGAGTCACTCTGCGGCATTTTCCGCTCCGATCAGGTGGACGTCGCGTTGCGGGAAGGGGATCTCGATATTGTTGGCGTGGAATTTGTCCCAGATGGCATACATGACATCGCTTTTGGGTTTGAGCCGGCCGATGGTGACATCGCCGACCCAGAAATACATGACGAAATTTACACTGCTGTCGGCGAACTCCTCCAGAAAACAGACGGGTGCCGGGTCCTCCAGGCAATCGGGATGTTCCCGGGCCGCTTCCAGTATAAGCTCATGCGCCCGCCGGATATCAGATTTGTAGGAAACCCCGGTGCGGACTTCGATACGGCCCCGGGTGTTGCTGTAGGTCCAGTTGGTGACTCGGTTGGTGATGAAATCCTCGTTGGGAATCATTACCTCCTTGCCGTCAAAGGTCTCCACCAGGGTATAGCGGGAATGGGTCTGACGCACGAAGCCGGAAACCCCGCCGTCAAGTTCCACCAGGTCGTCCTTTTCGATGGATTTTTCCGACAGCAGGATAATGCCGCTGATGAAATTCGAGGTGATGTTCTGCAGGCCGAAGCCGATACCAATGCCGACGGCGCCGCCCAGTACGGTGAGCGCCGTGAGGTCGATCCCCATGATATCCAGGGCAAGCAGCAGGGCAACGAAATAGAGGATACTCTGGAAGACCTTGATCAGAAGGGCTTTTGAACTTGCACCGAAGCTGGTCAGGGCGTTGATGCGTTTTTCTCCGAAGCCGGACAATGCGGCGGTAACCCAGAAGATCAGGACCAGGATGACAATGGCCTTCAGGATCATGTAAACCGAGACTTCATAATCGCCGATGGTAAAGAGAAATTCCGGACGTTCGAGAAATTCCTTCAGGGGCTGGAGATAGCCAAAATAGCCGGCTGCGGCCAGCGCCAGAAAAAGGGAACCGATAAGCCAGGAAGATATCCAACCGGATGGTTTGAGGATTTTTGCGAACAGAGAAGACATATATTCCCCGCAATTAAGAGTGTTTTTTTAATATCCTAGTCGATTTTCCCGGATGCTGGAACTCGATTTTTAACGTTCCTATAACAAAGGCCGGGCAGAAAATTGCACCGGCCTTGCTTTTTTCAATCGAAATTTCTGTCTCTCAATAGACAATCAGGCGAAAACCTCTTCCAGGAAGTTTTCCATCGCCTGCCAGGAACGACGCGCCGCATCCGGCTGGTAGCAGATGCCGTGATCAAGGTCGTTGGCGGTGGGCAGGGTAAAGGCATGAACCGTATTGCCATAGGCATGTAGCTGCCAGTCGACGCCGCGCTTGGTCATTTCCTCGGCGAATTCTCTGGCCTGTTCCGGCGTCGCCAGGGGGTCATCCCAGCCGTGCAGGGCAAGGACCTTGGCATTGATGAACGGTTCTTCGGCTCCGGCGGGGGCGCCGAGGATGCCGTGGAAGCTGACCACGCCCAGGGTGGCGGCCCCGCTCCGCGCCAAGTCGAGCACGCATTTGCCGCCGAAGCAATAGCCGATGGCACCGGTTTTGTCGCCGTCGACCAGGGGATGTTCCTTGAGAAGCTCCAGCGCATATTCCAGGCGGGCGAGCAGGACGCTGTGATCCGAGGCGACCTGGTTCATCAGTTCGGCGGCGCGGTCGGCGTCGCTGGCCCGCACGCCTTTGCCATAGACATCGAGGGCGAAGCCGACATAACCGAGGGCGGCGAGCTTTTCCGCCTGTTCGGTTTCGAATGCGCCCTGGCCCATCCAGGCGTGACAGACCAGCACGCCCGGACGCGGGCCTTCGATAGAGTCGTCATAGCTGATGGTGCCTTCATAAGTGCCTCCCGGGCCCTCATAGGTGATCGTTTCAGTCTTGATCATTTTCCATGGTCTCCATTTATTTGTGTTCTGTCAGTTCGTAAATGCTGTTTACCTCGGGCTTCCCGTCACACTGAAGTCGCCTGGTCTCCACCATATGGATCAGGTGCGCGAGCACCGACCTCGCGGCGGCGGGGTGGAGGTAACTGGGAACATCGGCATATATTATATCTACCATATCCGGGATCGTTTTTGCACCCGACTTGATCACCTGCAGGATCTGCTCCTCCCGCTGGCGCCGGTGTTGCAGCAGGCCTTCCACAAAGGGCTCGGGGTCGGGGATCGGATTGCCGTGGGTGGGGTAGTAAATCTCGTCGTCGCGCACCAGTAACTGCTCCAGGCTCTGCAGATAGTCGCCCATATGGCCGTCCGGAGGGCTGACGACCGAGGTGGACCAGCCCATGACATGGTCGCCGGAGAACAGTGCCTTTTCCTCATGCAGGGCAAAACACAGATGATTGGACAGGTGGCCCGGCGTATGCACCGCTTCCAGGGTCCAGCCGTCACCGTGGATGATTTCGCCGTCTGCCAGTTCCACGTCCGGGCTGAATTCCTTGTCCAGGCCCTCTTCGGTGTGGTTGTCAGAGTAAGTCTGGCCATCGACGGGGAAGGCGTATATTTTCGCGCCGGTCAGTTGCTGCAGGGGATGGGCCGCCGGGCTGTGGTCCATATGGTTGTGGGTGACAAAGATATGGCTGACCTGTTTTCCGTCCAGATAATTTTCCAGCGCATGCATATGGCTGGGCATGGCCGGTCCCGGATCAATGACCGCCAGTCCGCCGGAACTGTCCTCCCGGCCGACGATATAGGTGCCGGTGCCATGAAAGGTGAAAGGGGAGGGGTTTTGGGCCACGATTCGCCGGATCAGGGGGCTGAGGGTGACAGAATTGCCATATTCCGGCGAAAAATTTTTATCAAATTTCAGCATTGCGGGATTTATTGTTTCGATATTTACCTGATATTCACGGGTTCATATTATAGTTGAGTCACTCTCCGTCAATAACCTTGCTTTTGCGAAGCAGGCTAATTTACGATTCAAGAATGTAAAAAATAATGGTTTCAGGAGAGCGTATATGGCTGTGGAAGACATGAAAAGGGATAATTTGAAGAGTGGGTCCCGCCGCAAGGGATTTGCAACCAGGGCTATCCATGCCCCGACGCCCTCGCGGGATCCCTACGGGACCCTGACCCAGCCGATTTACATGACCTCCACCTTTGAGTTTGAAACCGCCGAGCAGGGCGGCGCCCGGTTCGCCGGGGATGAGGAAGGGTTCATTTACACCCGTCTCGGCAACCCGACCCTGAACCAGCTGGAAGAAAAACTGGCGATCCTGGAAGGGGCGGAAGCCTGCCTGACCACCGGCTCCGGCATGGGGGCGATCACCTGCGTGTTCTGGACCTTGCTGGAAGCGGGCGATGAGCTGTTGGTGGACAAGACCCTGTATGGCTGTACGTTCGCCTATTTTCGCCACGGACTGTCCAAATTCGGTGTCAACGTGCGCCATGTGGATTTGACCAACCCGGAAAATCTGGACCAGGAAATCGGCCCGAAAACCAAATTTGTCTATTTCGAGACTCCGGCCAATCCGAATATGCGGATTGTGGATATCAAGCGCGTTTGTGACATTGCCGATGCCAAAGGGGTGCGGGTGATCGTGGACAACACCTATGCCACACCGTATTTGCAGAACCCGCTCGATCTGGGGGCGTTCCTGGTGTTGCATTCGGCGACCAAATATCTTGGCGGTCATGGTGATTTGATGGCCGGCGCCGTCATGGGGGATAAGGAAACCATCGATGAAATCCGCATGGTCGGCATGAAAGACATGACCGGGGCGGTGCTCTCGCCCATGAATGCCTTTTTGATCAATCGCGGGCTCAAGACGCTGGAGCTGCGTATGGATCGCCATTGTCAGAACGCGATGCAGATTGCCGGATTCCTGGACAGCCGCAACAATGTGCGTGAAACCGGCTATCCGGGACTGCCCTCTTTCCCGGGCTATGAGGTGGCAAGAAAGCAGATGTCCCAGCCGGGTGGGATGATCGCCTTTGAACTGGACGGCGGCCTGGAGGCCGGTATCAACTTCCTTGATAAACTGCAACTGTGCCGTATTGCCGTCAGTCTGGGGGATGCCGAGACCATGATCCAGCATCCGGCCAGCATGACCCATTCCACCTATACCCCGGAGGAACGGGCCCAATACGGCATCAGCGATGGCCTGATCCGCATTTCTGCAGGACTTGAGGATATCGAAGATATTCTGGAGGATATCGAGCAGGCCCTGGCGGTCTGCTGATCTCCTGGTCGTCCACCCCTGAAAAATCGATTTATTTGACGAAACAGTTGAGTGCCCCATCGAATTGGGGCATGCTTCTTGCTGTGATGACAGCCGGTAACCCTCTCATCGACACCGGGGCGGAAACGAATGGTTCAGGAAGAAAAATTGGCAGATGCGGCACGGGTAACCCCTTGTCTTATGAAGGAATTTTCAACCCGGCATATTCTTAATAATGAAGTGCACAGCCGCCCCTTCATTCAGGTTGGCAGCCCGACCCGGTGCTGCCATATGGCGATCCTGACCGGCGAGGCAGGGCAGAATGCGGACCTGGAGCACCTGGCCGCCCTGTGCCGTCACTACAACCTGCCGACACCGCCGGCCGACAGCAAGCACCAGATTATCGACTTCGGCACGTTCCGCCTGAAGTGGGAGCGGCATACGGAATTCTGCAGCTATACGTTCCTGCGCAAGGGCAAGGGCGACGACCCGTTCAAGGATACGGCGCTTTCGGTGGTGCCGGAAGAATGGATCAAATCCGTCCCCGGCGAACTTCTTGTGGGCGTTCACCTGTTTATTGACAGGATTGATGAAGACCAGTTCACCAGTCGCGACTATCTGGAAAATATATTCGGTGACAATCTGGTGGTCGGTGCCCGGGCGGGCAGCAGCGGCACCCAGATCCTGACAGACTTCCAGATCCACGGAGACGGCTTTTCACGCATTCTGGTCAATGATTCCTGTTCGTCCGAAACCCAGGCCGGACGGCTGGTACAGCGTCTTCTGGAGATTGAGACTTACCGCATGATGGCGATGCTGGCCATGCCGCTGACCGGCGAGATTTCCCAGGTCACGCGGGAGGTCGAACAGGAACTGGCCGATGTGGTGCAACAGATGATGGACCTGGACGATCCGGCCCGGGAACATGAGGTGCTTGACCGTCTGACCAGAATGGCGGCCAGGGTGGAACATCTTTCGGCCGGCAGCACCTTTCGCTTCAATGCCACCAAGGCCTACTATACCCTGGTGGAAAAACGGATCGACAATATCAAGGAAGTGCCGCTCACCGGCTTCCAGACCGTCTCCAGCTTTCTCCAGCGCCGCATTGCCCCCGCCATGCGCACCTGTGTCAGCATGGAAGACCGGGTTGCAAACCTGTCCCGCCGGGTGAACCGGGCCAGTACCCTGCTGCAAACCCGCATCAACACCACCCTGCAGGCCCAGAACAAGCAGTTGCTGGAAAGCATGGACCGGCGCGCCCGGGTGCAGCTGCGCCTGCAGCAGACGGTGGAAGGCCTGTCCGTGGTCGCGATCAGCTATTATGCCCTGGGGATTATCAATTACATGGCCCAGGGGAGCAAGAAAGTCCTGCCGTCCCTTGATCCCTATCTGGTCACGGCGCTGGCCGCCCCGCTGGTGATCCTGGGCGTGGCCTGGGGATTGCGCCGGCTGCACAGGGTCATCAGGAAGGCCAGCGAGGAATAGTCCCGCTGCCATCCTCATCGGCCGGTTTTTGTTGCTTTTCCTGTCAGTGCCGTGATATCGCTGCCGGGATTTTGACAAACCTAGCCGGCAAGACAAAGCATGCTTCCCGATTATGCCCCACCGCTGGAGCCTTATCTCGACATCCTCTATGAGGATGACTATCTGCTCGTGCTCAACAAGCAGAGCGGCCTGCTGTCGGTGCCGGGCCGCCACGACCATTTGAAAGACTGCCTCGAAAGCCGGGTGCAGAGCCGCTATCCCACGGCCAGCACCATTCACCGGTTGGATATGGAAACCTCCGGCATTCTGGTCATGGCGCTGAGCAAGGAGATTCACGGCCATGTCGGCCGTCAGTTCGAACATCGCCGCACCGAAAAGACCTATATCGCCCGGGTCGCCGGTCATGTGGCTGGGGATGAAGGGGAGGTTGACCTGCCGCTGATCTGCGACTGGCCCAACCGGCCGCGGCAGATGGTGGATTTCGAGCGCGGCAAAAAGGCCCTGACCCGCTGGCGGGTGCTGGAGCGGGAAGAGGGGGATGTCACCCGGCTGGAGCTCAAACCGGTCACTGGCCGCTCGCACCAGCTCCGGGTGCATTGCCAGCAGATGGGCCACAGCATTCTCGGCGATCCCTTCTACGCGTCCGACGAGGTGAAGAATATGACCGATCGGCTGCAGCTGCACGCCCACAGCCTGAGCTTGTTTCATCCGGTCAGAAAAGAGACGGTGACCTTCACGTCGCCGGTGCCGTTCTAGAGATGGCGGAAACTCTCCAGTCAGCCGGTAAAATCTATCTCGCGCCCATGGAGGGGGTGGTGGACTATGTCATGCGCGACATGCTGACCTCGGTCGGCAACTACGAACTTTGTGTCACCGAATTCGTCCGGGTCACCAACCAGCTTTATAAACCGGCCCTGTTCTATAAATACTGCCCGGAACTGAAAAGCGGCGCGAAGACCCCGTCCGGGACGCCAGTGATGATCCAGCTGCTGGGCCAGGATCCGGACTGGATGGCGGAAAATGCGGCCCGGGCGGTGGAGTTGGGCTCCCCGGGGGTGGACCTCAATTTCGGCTGTCCGGCGAAAACCGTGAACAAGAGCAAGGGCGGCGCAATCCTGCTCAGGGAACCGGAAACGCTCTATAAAATCATCAGCGCCGTACGCACCGCTGTGCCGGCCAACCTGCCGGTCAGCGCCAAGATGCGGCTGGGATACGAGGACAAGTCGCTGGCGCTGGATAATGCCCGGGCGATCGAGGCGGCAGGGGCAAATCGCCTGACTGTCCATGCCCGCACCAAAGTGGAAGGCTACAAGCCGCCGGCCCACTGGCACTGGATTGCAAAGATCCGGGAAGAGGTGACGCTGCCTCTGGTCGCCAACGGGGACATCTGGACCGCCGAGGATGCCGAGGCCTGCCGCCGGGAAAGTGGTTGTCAGGATATCATGATCGGGCGTGGGGCCATGGCCCTGCCGAACCTGAGCCGGGTGATTGCTGACGGCGCGGCCCCGCTGTCCTGGGATCAGGTGCGGGGGCTTCTGCTGCGCTACGCCGGCATTGAACGCTCCGATCACCGGGGTGGCTTTCTGCCGTCCCGCATCAAGCAATGGTTTACCTATCTCCGGCTGTGCTATCCGGCCGCGGACGAGATGTTCCGGGATCTGAAACGGCTTCAGGCCCTGGAGGAAATTTCGGCGATGTTGTCAGACGGGAATCAGTAGGCCCGCGCGATACAGAAATCGACAATATCGGTCAAAGCCTGGCGATGTTCATTGTCGGGGAAAATGGCCAGCGCATCCCGGGCGATGGCGCCATAGTGGCGGGCGCGCTCCAGGGTGTCGTTCAGGGCATTATGCTTGTTGATCAGGTCGAGCGCCTTTTCCAGGTCGCCGTCCTGTTGCTCCAGTTCTTCCATGGTCCGGCGCCAGAAGGCCCGCTCTTCGTCGGTGCCGCGCCGGAAAGCGAGCACGATCGGCAGGGTGATTTTACCCTCGCGGAAGTCGTCGCCGACGCTTTTGCCGAGCTTTTCCTGTTCGGCGGAATAATCCAGTACGTCATCCACCAGCTGGAAGATGATGCCCAGGTTCTTGCCGTAACTCTGCAGGGCTTCCTGCTCGGCGGTGGGGCGTTCGGCAATCACGGCGCCGATTTCGCAGGCCGCGGCAAACAGCGCTGCGGTCTTGGCGGCGATCACTTCCATGTAGCTGTCTTCGGTGGTGTCGGTGTCGTTGGCCGTGGTCAGCTGCAGCACCTCGCCTTCGGCAATGACGCTGGAGGCATGGGACAGGATGCGCAGCACTTCCAGCGAGCCGTCGGCTACCATCAGCTCGAAGGAGCGGCTGAACAAAAAGTCGCCGACCAGCACGCTGGCCTTGTTGCCCCAGACCGCATTGGCGGTATCCCGGCCGCGGCGCAGGTCGCTTTCGTCAACCACATCGTCATGCAGCAGGGTGGCGCTGTGAATGAATTCCACACAGGCGGACAGTTCCACATGCCGGTCGCCTTCATAGCCGCACAAGCGGGAAGAGGCGATGGTCAGCATCGGGCGCAGGCGTTTGCCGCCGGAGGCAATCAGGTGTCCGGCAAGCTGGGGGATCAGGGCGACGGGGCTCTGCATTTTATGGAGAATGGTCTGGTTGACCTTGTCCATATCGTCCTTGACCAGCTTTTGCAGCCGGGCAAGCGCGCTTTCGCCCTTTTTCTCGTCTTCGAAATTAACAACTACACCCACGATAAATCCTGTGTCTTAATGATCCGGTTTAAGAGCGGGGGTTTTGACCCGGTCGTCCGGATTGTGGTCAATGCAGGTCTCTGCTGATAAACTCGGTTTATCTTTTTGGACCGGTGTTTTGTCTACCGGGGCAAAATAGTCATTGCCCTATGGTAAGGTCAAGGAAGATCGGGCGAATTCGGGCTTAATTCGAGGTCAAAATCACGTGAGAGAACTTTTTTCATCGGATAATGTGGTGCTTATTACCAGAGTTTCCGCGCTGTTTGACAGCGAAGGGATCGAGTTTTGTGTACTCGATGGGCTAGCCAGTCTGTTTGGGGGCGGTATAGGGGGAATCGCCCGTCGGGTAATGGTGGCGCCGGAATCAACCGCGCGGGCTAAATTTCTGATTCGACAGGCCGGTCTTGCGGATGATGTGGATTTTAGCGATGAAATTCGCTAAAGACAGCTCATGACAGAGCTTTTTCAGACCGACTATAGCACAGATGATTTCCTCGGCGGACTGGTCCGGCTGCATCAGCCGCGCAAGGGCTACCGCGTCTCCATGGATACGGTGCATCTGGCGGCGACCCTGGACCCCCGGCCGGGGGACCGGCTCCTTGATGTGGGCGCCGGCACCGGCGGCATTCTCACCTGTCTTGCCGGGCGTCTGGGGGAGGCCTCCCGGGATCTGGTGCTGCACGGCCTGGAGCTGCAGCCGCTGCATGTGGAATTCGCCCGGGCCAATGCGGAACTGAACGGTTTTGAAGACCGGATCAGTTATTTTGAAGGTGATCTTGCCGCACCGCCGGCGGAATGCACAAAGAACAGCTACGACCATGTGGTGACCAATCCGCCCTATTATGAAAAGGACACCCATTCCGTCTCCCCCCAGGAAAACCGGGCCCTGGCTCATGCGGACAGCCATCTGACCCTGAGCGAGTGGATTGAACATTGTCTTAAAATGGTAAAGCCGAAAGGATATCTGTCATTGGTCCAGAAAGCGGAGCGGCTGGCGGAAATATTGTCCGCGCTGCAGGGGCGGGCCGGCGAAATCATCGTCTATCCCATCTGGTCCAGGGAGGGGGGTAATGCCGGACGGGTGATCGTGCGGGCAAGAAAGGGCAGCCGGACGCCGCTTGTCTTGAAACGCGGACTGGTCGTTCATACATCCGATGGCGGATATACCGACCGGGCCGAGGCGATCCAGCGACATGGACAAAAGCTGGATATCGGCTAAGATGTCCGATCGCCATGTGGATGTGTAACAAAAACAGAAAAATAAAACGGATTTAGAATGCTCAAAAAAATCAGGACGCTGCTCGCCAAACTTCCCCTGCCACTTCTCGGTGATACAAAACCGGTCGTCGCTATCCTGCCGCTTGAAGGCGTGATTGGCACCTCCGGCAAATTCAGCGAGGCGCTCAACCTGGCCGGGGTGGAAAAACGCATTGAGGCAGCCTTTGATGTTTTTGGCGTGAAGGCGGTGGCGCTGGCCATCAACAGCCCGGGCGGCTCTCCGGTGCAGAGCGAACTGATCATGCGCCGGATCCGCAAGCTGTCCGAGGAAAAGGAAATCCCGGTTTACGCCTTTGCCGAGGATGTGGCCGCGTCCGGTGGCTATATGCTGTCCCTGGCCGCGGATGAAATCTACGCCAGTGCCGCGTCCATTATCGGCAGCATCGGCGTCATTTCCGCCGGTTTCGGTTTTGACAAGGCGATCGAGAAGGTGGGTGTCGACCGTCGCGTCTATACCGCCGGGGAAAATAAATCCATCCTCGATCCGTTCCAGCCGGAGAAGGAAGAAGACGTCAAGTTTCTCAAGGAAATCCAGAAAGATATCCACGGCTTTTTCAAGGATATGGTCAAGGAACGCCGAGGCGACAAGCTGAAAGGCACCCAGAAGGTCATGTTCTCGGGCAAATTCTGGACCGGGACCGAGGCCGAAAAGATGGGACTCATCGACGGGGTCGGCGATCTGCAAAGCGTCATGAAGGAAAAATTTGGTGAAAAGACCAAATTCAACCGCATCGAGGGCGAGAAAAGCTTTATCAAGAGCCTGCTTGGCCTGGGCGGACGCAAGCGCGCGATTTCCCGGGAAATTATGGCGGTGCTGGACGAGCGCGCCCACTGGGGCCGTTTCGGTCTTTAGGATTTTCCTAATTCATGGGAGATGGTTAACTGTTAAATGCCGATTCATTTCTTGACGAGTGGCGGGCGGCTCGGTAGTTTCCGCGGGTAATTTCGCAAATGCGTAAACTCAAGGAACAAGACGGTTAATGAATTCCTCAACGGGAGATGCTGCGGACCGCAAGGAAACCGCCTTTCAATTTCTTATCCTGAAGCTCCAGAAATACTGGGCTGATCAGGGCTGCGTGGTATTGCAGCCTTATGATCTGGAGATGGGGGCCGGCACCTTCCAGTCCGCCACCACTTTGCGCTCGCTCGGCTCCAAGCCGTGGAAGGCCGCCTACGTGCAACCCTGCCGCCGTCCGACCGATGGCCGGTATGGGGAAAACCCCAACCGTCTGCAGCATTATTACCAGTTCCAGGTGGTGCTGAAACCGTCTCCGGAAAATATCCAGCAGCTTTACCTCGACAGCCTGAAAGTGCTTGGCATTGATGCCATGGAGCATGACATCCGCTTTGTAGAGGACGACTGGGAAAGCCCGACGCTGGGCGCCTGGGGGCTGGGATGGGAAGTCTGGTGCGACGGCATGGAAGTGAGCCAGTTCACCTATTTCCAGCAGGTCGGCGGGTTTGACTGCAAACCGGTGATGGGTGAGCTCACCTACGGCCTCGAGCGCCTGGCCATGTATATCCAGGGCGTCGATAATGTTTACGACCTCGACTGGAACGGGGAAGGCGTCAAATACGGTGATGTATTCCTGCAGAACGAAAAGGAATTTTCCGCCTATAACTTCGAGCTGGCCGATACCGAGATGCTGTTCCGCCATTTCGAGGATGCCGAGAAGGAATGCGCCTCGATCCTGCAACAGGGCGTGGAAGACGGCAAATATTATCCGCTGCCGGCCTATGACCAGTGCATCAAGGCGAGCCATGTCTTCAACCTGCTGGATGCGCGGGGCGTGATCAGCGTTACCGAACGCCAGGCCTATATCGGCCGGGTCCGCGCCCTGGCGAAAAGCTGCTGTGAGGCCTACCTCAAGTCGCTGGGCGAGGGAGACGCGTAATGGCTGAATTGCTGCTTGAACTGTTCTCCGAAGAAATTCCCGCCCGCATGCAGCAGAAGGCGGCTGACGACCTCAAGCGTCTGGTCACCGCCAAGCTGGATGAGGCGAGCCTCACTTACGACAAAGCGACCGCCTATGTGACGGTGCGCCGCCTGGCCCTGCATATCGAGGGACTGGCCAGCGAACAGCCGGATGTGTCCGAAGAACGCCGCGGCCCCCGCGCCGATGCGCCGGAAAAGGCCATCGACGGCTTCCTCAAGGGCGCGGGCGTCAGCCGCGACCAGGTGGAAATCCGTGAAGAGAAAAAAGGCACCTTCCTTTATGCGGTGATCGAAAAGAAAGGCCGCCCGGCGAGCGAGGTGCTGGCCGAGTTCCTGCCGGAAATTATCCGTACCTTCCCCTGGCCCAAATCCCAGCGCTGGGGCGCGGGATCACTCCGCTGGGTGCGGCCGCTACACAGCGTGCTGTGCCTGCTGGACGGGGATGTGGTCGGTTTTGACCTGGGCGACGGACTCGTGAGTGGCAACACCACCCGCGGCCATCGTTTCCTGGCGCCGGACAGCTTTGAAGTTTCCTCCTTTGCCGATTATCAGGCCAGGCTGGGCAAGGCCTATGTGGTGCTGGACACCGCCGTGCGCAAGGAAAGAATCCTGTTTGAAGCCAAGGCCCTGGCGGAAAGCGCCGGGCTGGAGCTGCTGGATGATCCGGCGCTGCTCGACGAAATCGCCGGCCTTGCCGAATATCCGGTCATCCTGCTGGGTGAGTTTGATGAGGAATTCCTCGATGTGCCGCAGGAGGCGCTGACCAGCGCCATGCGCAGCCACCAGAAATATTTCTCGCTTGTGGACAGCACCGGCAAGCTGGCCAACAAGTTCGTCTTTGTCTCCAACATGAAGACCGACGATCACGGCGCCAAGATCATCGACGGCAATCAGCGGGTGCTGCGCGCCCGGCTGGCCGATACCAAATTCTTCTGGGACCAGGACCTGAAAGGCAAGCTGGAGGACAATCTGCCGAAGTTGCAGGATATCGTGTTCCATGCCGAAATCAGCAAGGTTGGCGAGCGAGTGGGGCGGTTGGTAGAATTGTCTGCCCATATCGCTGAACTGATCGGCGCCGATGTGGACAAGGCCAAACGGGCGGCCCAACTGTGTAAAGCTGACTTGGTCAGCGGCATGGTCGGCGAATTTGCCGACCTGCAGGGCCTGATGGGTAAATATTATGCCGAGGCTGAGGGCGAGGCCGCAGAAGTGGCCCAGGCCATTGCTGAACATTATTCCCCGAAGGGGCCGAGTGACAAATGCCCGTCCGCTCCGGTCAGTATTGCCGTGGCGCTGGCTGAAAAGGTTGATACGCTGGCGGCCTTCTTTTACATCGGGGAAAAACCCACCGGCTCCAAGGATCCCTATGCCTTGCGACGTGCGGCCCTGGGATGTATTCGCCTGATTCTTGAAAATGGATTGAGGCTGTCGCTTGCAGATCTGACAGATGTTGCGCGGGACCTTGTTGCCAAGGATGTGGCAAAATTACGCGGGACGCCAATTGCCAAATTCACAAAAGCAATGAATGGTTTTTCCAAAGGCCATTATACTGAGACCTATGAACTTCTGGATTTCTATGCAGACCGTTTGAAAGTCCAGCAGAGAGAACAAGGCGTACGCCACGACATGATCGAAGCTGTCTTCTCGCTTGGCGGGGAAGATGACCTGGTCCGGCTGCTGGCCCGGGTCGAAGCGCTGAAGAACTTCCTCGACACCGAGGATGGCACGAACCTGCTCGCCGGTTACAAGCGGGCGGTCAATATTGTAAAAATTGAAGAGAAAAAAGACGATACCTCCTACGACGGGGAGCCCACTGCGGGTACCCAGGCGGAGGAAACTACACTATTCAACAGCCTTGGAGAGGTGTCCGGGGCTGTTAAAGCCGCTGTTGACGCGGAACAGTTCGAAGAAGCCATGGCGCAGCTAGCCACATTGCGCCAACCCATTGATGATTTCTTTGACAGAGTGACCGTGAACAGTGAAAATTCGGGAGAGCGGCAGAATCGCTTAAGGATTTTGTCGCAGATTCGCAAAACCATGAATCTGGTGGCGGATTTTTCAAACATTGAAGGTTAAGTATCATGACAAAATGGGTCTATACATTCGGTGACGGAAAAGCGGAAGGTGAAGCCTCTATGAAAAACCTCCTCGGAGGGAAGGGCGCCAACCTTGCGGAAATGTCAAATCTGGGATTGCCGGTGCCACCGGGCTTTACCATTACCACCGAGGTATGTACCGCATTTTACGAGAATGACCGCACCTACCCGTCTGATCTGGACGGCCAGGTGGAAGAGGCCCTGAAATCCGTTGAAGACACTGTCGGCGCCAAATTCGGCGATGCGGAAAACCCGCTGCTGGTGTCTGTCCGTTCCGGCGCCCGGGTTTCCATGCCCGGCATGATGGATACGGTCCTCAACCTCGGCCTCAACGACACCACCGTGAAGGGGCTCGCGAAACAGGCCGGCGATGAGCGCTTCGCCTATGACAGCTACCGCCGCTTCATCCAGATGTATTCCGATGTGGTGCTCGGCGTCGATCATTACCTGTTCGAGGAACTGCTCGAAATCCACAAGGAAGAAAACGGCTATATCCTGGATACCGAACTGGATGCGGAAGACTGGAAACAGCTGGCGGAAGCCTTCAAGAAAAAAGCCGAGGACGAGCTCGGCAAGCCGTTCCCGCAGGATGTGAAGGAACAGCTCTGGGGCGCCATCAACGCCGTGTTCGGCTCCTGGCAGATCGAACGCGCCAAGACCTACCGCCGCCTGCATAACATCCCGGAAGACTGGGGCACCGCCGTCAACGTGCAGTCCATGGTGTTCGGTAACATGGGCGAAACCTCCGCCACCGGCGTGGCCTTCACCCGCGACCCGTCCACTGGCGAAAATGCCTTCTACGGCGAATATCTGATCAACGCCCAGGGCGAGGATGTGGTGGCCGGGATCCGTACGCCGCAGAACCTGACCAAGGCCGCGCGCGAAGCCGCCGGGTCCGACAAGCCGTCCATGGAAGAAAGCATGAACGGCGTCTACAAGGAACTGGCCGAAGTGTTCCGGAAGCTGGAAGCCCATTACCGCGACATGCAGGACATCGAATTTACTGTCCAGAAAGGCAAGCTGTGGATCCTGCAGACCCGTTCCGGCAAGCGCACCGCCAAGGCGGCGCTGAAAATCGCCGTCGATATGGCCCGTGACGGCGTGATCAGCGAGCAGGAAGCGGTCCTGCGTGTCGATCCCGCCGCCCTTGACCAGCTGCTGCACCCGACCCTGGACCCCAATGCCGAGCGTGACGTTCTGACCACCGGCCTGCCGGCGTCCCCGGGCGCCGCCTGCGGTATCGTGGTCTTTACCGCCGACGAGGCCGAAGAGCTGGCCAAAGACGGCAAGGACGTTATACTTGTTCGTGTGGAAACCAGCCCGGAAGATATTCACGGCATGCACGCCGCGAAAGGCATCCTCACTTCCCGCGGCGGCATGACCTCCCACGCGGCCGTGGTGGCCCGCGGCATGGGCCGCCCCTGCGTGTCCGGCGCCGGTCATCTGCACATCAACCAGGCTGAAGGCGTGATCCGCGTCGCCGGCCGCGAAGTCAAGAACCACGAAACCATCACCATCGACGGCAGCACCGGCGAAGTGATGTTCGGCGCCGTCGATACGGTGCAGCCGGAGCTCAGCGGCGATTTCGCCACCCTGATGGAATGGGCCGACGCCAACCGCCGCCTGAAAGTGCGCACCAACGCGGAAACCCCGCTCGATGCCAAGACCGCCCGCGAGTTTGGCGCCGAAGGCATCGGCCTGTGCCGCACCGAGCATATGTTCTTTGATGCCGACCGTATCATTTCCGTGCGCCAGATGATCCTGGCCGAAAATGAAGCCGGTCGCCGCGCCGCGCTGGAAAAGATCCTGCCGTACCAGAAAAACGACTTTGTTGAACTGTTCACCATCATGCAGGGCCTGCCGGTCACCGTGCGTCTGCTGGACCCGCCGCTGCATGAATTCCTGCCCCAGGAAGAAGATGATTTCGCCGATGTGGCCGCCGTCACCGGCGTCTCCGTCGCCGACCTGAAAATCCGGGCCGAGGAACTGCATGAATTCAACCCGATGCTCGGTCATCGCGGCTGTCGTCTTGGCATTTCCTATCCTGAAATCTACGAGATGCAGGCCCGCGCCATCATCGAAGCCGCCCTGCAGGTGGCCAAGGAAACCGGTGAACCGGTGGTGCCGGAAATCATGATCCCGCTGGTTGGCAGCCGCAAGGAACTGGAAATCCTTAAAGCCAAGGTGTCCGCCGTAGCCGACGAGATCATCGCCGCGTCCGGTGCGAAACTGGACTATATGGTCGGCACCATGATCGAGCTGCCGCGCGCCGCCCTGCAAGCCGGAGAAATCGCCCACGAAGCCGAATTCTTCAGCTTCGGCACCAACGACCTGACCCAGACCACCTACGGCATCAGCCGCGACGACAGCGCCCATTTCCTGGATGACTATATCCGGGCCGGGATCTTCGAGCAGGATCCGTTTGTGACCATCGACCAGGATGGCGTCGGCGAACTGGTGAAAACCGCCGCCGAACGCGGCCGCGCCACCCGGGCCAACATCAAGCTCGGCATTTGCGGTGAGCATGGCGGTGACCCGGCGTCGGTGGAATTCTGCCACCGGGTCGGCCTCGACTATGTGTCCTGTTCGCCCTACCGCGTGCCGATTGCCCGTCTGGCTGCCGCCCAGGCGTCACTTAAAGATAAGGCCTGAGCCCCATGAAGAAAGAAGTGGCGGTCACCTGGGCCGGTAAACTGACTTTTATCGGCGAGGCCGCCTCCGGCAATACGGTGACCATGGATGCAGGTGCCGCCAACGGTGGCACCGGTCTTGGCCACAGCCCCATGGACTTGCTGCTGATGGGAGCTGGCGGCTGCGCCAGCATCGATGTGGTGTTGATCCTCAAGAAAGCGCGGCAGGACATCACAGATTGCGTTTGTCAGGTGTCCGGCATGCGGGCCGAGGAGCCGCCCAAGGTCTATACTGACATCCATATGCATTTTGTGGTCACCGGCAATGACGTGAAGGAAGCCCAGGTGCAGCGGGCGGTGGAACTCAGCATGACCAAATATTGTTCCGCCTCACTGACACTGGGCAAAGCCGCCAAACTGACCTATGATTGGGAAATCAAGCAAGCCTGATCATCCTACATCGGGGGTTAAATGAACATCTCGGCCTCGTTTCCCCAGACCATCACAGACCTCAGGGCCGGCGGCAAGGCCGCCATGGCCCGGGCGCTGGCTGCTATCGAACATTCCCCGGAAGACTCCGCTGTTACCCACCTGCTGGACGAGGCCTGGCAACATCCCCACGGCCATGTGCTGGGCCTGACCGGTCCGCCCGGGGTCGGCAAATCGACCTTGATCAATGCCCTGATTGCAACCTGGCGCAAGTCCGGCAAAACTGTCGGCGTGATCGCCGTCGATCCCAGCAGTCGTCGCACCGGCGGCGCCTTGCTCGGCGACCGGACCCGGTTCGCCACTAATCCCGAGGATGAGGGAATATTCGTGCGTTCGATGGCGGCGCGGGAGCGGCTCGGCGGGCTCGCGGGCCTGACGGTGCCGGCCATGATCCTGATGCGGGCAGTCTATGATATCGTCCTGGTGGAAACGGTCGGTGTCGGCCAGTCGGAAACCGATGTCGCATCGGTGGCGGACACGGTGATCTTCTGCATCCAGCCCGGGTCCGGCGACAGCCTGCAATTCATGAAGGCCGGGATCATGGAAGTGCCCCATATCATGGTGGTGACCAAGGCGGATATGGGCGCCAGGGCCGACCGGGCCAGGGCAGATGTGGCCGGGGCGCTCGGCCTCTCGGACGCCGGACAGGAGGGCTGGCAGGTGCCGGTCCTGAAACTGAGCGCCAGCAGCGGCGAGGGGATCAAGGATCTGGTAGCGGCGGTTGACGGGCATGCGGACTGGCTGCAGCAGACCGGTGAACTGGAGCGCAGTCGCCAGGCCCAGGCGCAGAGCTGGCTCCGGGATATGGTGCGGGAGAAATACGGCAGCGAAGGCCTGAAAAAAGTCAAAGACCGGATCGCGCTGGCGGCCGGCCAGTCACCGTTCCGCAAGAGTGTAGAGATTTTTCGTTTGATGTAGGGCGGGCCTGTTCAGAGGGTGGCCAGGATGATCACCAGCACGGCGGCGGCAATAATCAGCAGCCAGATCGTATTCTGTTCGCTACCTTTGGGAGCTTTCTTTTTGTTTCTGTGAAATTTGCTCATGGTAACCCCTTGAAGGACTTCGATTGTCCTTCAAGGATATCATCTAAGATTTACCGGATGCAACTGCTTACTTTGTCGCCGTCGTCAGCGGGCGGTCCAGCCGCCTTCCATCGGCAGGCTGGCGCCGTTAAAGCTTTGCGCCGCTTCGGTGCACAGGAACACCGCCAACTGGCCCAGTTCCTCCACCTCGACGAAGCGTTTGCTGGGCTGGGCGGCAAGGATGATGTCGCGAATGACCTGCTCTTCGCTCATGTTGTGGACTTTGGCCTGGTCCTTGATCTGGCCGTCCACCAGCGGCGTGCGCACATAGCCCGGGCAGATGGCGTTGCAGGTGATCGGGCTTTCGGCAATCTCCAGCGCCACTGATTTGGTCAGGCCGAGAACGCCGTGTTTGGCGGCCACATAGGCGCTCTTGAAGGGGGAGGCGACCAGGCCGTGGGCGCTGGCCAGGTTGATGATCCGGCCCCAGTTGCGCTCTTTCATGCCGGGCAGGGCGGCCTTGATGGCATAAAAGTTGGACACCAGGTTAATGGAAATGATGGCTTCCCATTTGTCGGCCGGAAATTCGTCAATGGCGGAAACAAACTGGATACCGGCATTGTTGATCAGGATGTCCACACTGCCCAGTTCCGATTCCGCCCGCGTGATCATGGCAGTGATCTCTTCCCCGTCCAGCATGTTGGCGCCGTCATACAGGGCGGTGATGCCGAAATCGTTCTCGATGGCGGCCCGGGTGGCCTCGATTTCACCGGCATCGCCGAGGCCGTTGATCATCACATTGGCGCCTGAGTCGGCCAGCGCGCGGGCCATGCCGAGGCCGATTCCGCTGGTGGACCCGGTGATGACGGCATTTTTTCCTTTCAGGACATCAGGTTGCATGATCCTGCCCATTTTAAACTCCCGTTAACCTGTTAATGAGACCCTCTGATAGGTGGTTTGGCAGAGTTTTGCACAAAAAATGCTGCACTGCAAATAACCTTTGGTCTATGTTTACATGTATGCTAGGCTGCCATTATATAGAATCCGGATTTGTCCAACCAGCGGAAACAGAAGATATTTTGCTGGCAGACATCGAAAAAGTTAAAACAGGGAAAGGGGTATAGGTTAAATTATGCTGTACCAGTTGTATGAGTTCCAGCACACTGCTTTCGCACCTGCGAGATATATGATTGATCTGACGCAGCGCAGTCTGCAGAATCCCTATAATCCCTTCGCCCATATGCCCGGCGCGAAACAGGTCAGCGCCGCCTGCGACGTTATGGAGCTTTTGACCCGCCGCTATGGCAAACCCAAGTTCGGCCTGGATACGACTGAGGTTGACGGAGTCGATATCGAAGTCACCGAGCATGACGTGATGCGCAAGACTTTCTGCCATCTGAAGCATTTTGAGCGGGCGATGGAAAATGACAAGGACGATCCGCGCCTGTTGGTCGTGGCGCCGCTGTCCGGCCACTATGCCACCCTGTTGCGCGGCACGGTGGAGGCCATGCTGCCGGACCATGATGTTTATATCACCGACTGGCAGGATGCCCGTAATATTGCCCTGTATGAAGGGGCGTTCGATCTGGATGACTATATTGACCATCTGATCGAGTTCCTGGAATTCCTGGGCCCCAATACTCATGTTCTGGCGGTGTGCCAGCCGTCAGTTCCGGTTCTGGCCGCGACGGCGATCATGTCCGCCGAAGACAATCCCTGCGTGCCGGCGTCCATAACCATGATGGGCGGGCCGATCGATACCCGCAAGAGCCCGACCGTGGTCAATGAACTCAGCTACAAGCGCTCCATGAAATGGTTTGAAAGCCATGCCATCCACACGGTGCCCTGGCCCAATGTCGGTGTCATGCGCAAGGTTTATCCCGGCTTCCTGCAGCTGTCCGCCTTCATGAATATGAATCTGGAGGACCATGTCGGCGCCCATCGCAAGATGTTTGACCATCTGGTGGAAGGGGACGAGGAAAGCGCGGAAAAAACCCGCCTGTTCTATGAAGAATATCTGGCGGTGATGGACCTGCCGGCCGAATATTACCTGCAGACCATCCGCGAAGTGTTCAAGAGACATTCCCTGCCGAAGGGGGAGCTGGTGTCCCGCGGCCGGCCGGTGAAATGCGAAGCCATCACCAAAACCGCGCTGATGACTGTTGAGGGCGAACTGGACGATATTTCCGGTATCGGTCAGACCAGGGCGGCCCATGACATCTGCTCCAACCTGCCCAAGGAAATGAAACTGCATCACGAGCAGAAGGGTGTCGGCCATTACGGCATCTTCAACGGCCGCAAGTGGAAAAACCAGATTGCACCGAAGCTAAAAAAGTTTATCCTTACGCATAACAAGGGCTGATAATATCCCCGCAGAGGGGGCAGCCCCATGCAAGGGGATAGCAATGAGAACTCTTTTTATCGCGGCCGGCGCCGTCTTGTCTGTATTCTGTGTATCAATAGTTACCGCGCAGGCTGCTGAACTCACACTCAAACAGAAAATCGAGAAATGCCGCACGATCAAAGCCGAGCGTGACCGGCTGACCTGCTATGATGTGATCGGCTTTTCCGGCGGGGACGGTGTCGCCGTGCCAACGGAAGAACCGTCTGCTCAGGTGTCTCCGGCCAAATCCCGAGAGGACAGTTTCGGTGCCGAACGGGTGGAAAAAAGCGCGGAGAAAAAGGAAACAGATGAACTGGATTCCATTCGCTCGAAGGTGACCAAGGTGGTCTGGTCGCCGCGCAAGCAGTTTGCTGTCTACCTGGAAAACGGCCAGGTCTGGATGCAGAAGGATAACCAGCGGGTGCGCTTTCCCGAAGGGGACTTCACGGTGGAGATTGAAAAAGGGGCGTTCGGATCCTACCGGATGATCATTCCCGGCAAGACAAGCTTTGTCCGGGTGGTGCGCTATAAGTAACTGCCATAAGTATCTGTTTAAATAAGCATTCTACGGAGGAAGCCTTAACAAACGGGAGATGATGATGAACTTCAGATCACTGTCTGTATTTATGGTTTCTGTTTTTATAGTACTGGCTTCACAACTTGCCCGGGCGGAGGCACCGGCCGCCTATTGCGCCTCCGACGACTACCGCCGTCTTGATTTCTGGGTCGGCACCTGGCGGGTCCACTGGGGGGCCGGCGATCAGGCCGGAGAGGGGACCAATGTGATCACCAGGTCCTACGACGATTGTGTCATCGAAGAGAATTTTGATGGCGGTGTGTCCTCGTCCGGGCAGCACTTCAGGGGCATGAGCATCTCCATCTATGACCAGCGTGGCGAACAATGGCGCCAGACCTGGATGGATAACCAGGGCGGATTTTTTGATTTTTACGGCCTGGACCTGGGGGACGAATTTGTCTTTCAGACCAAACAATCGGTAAAGAAACCGGGGGTGATCCTGCGCATGCTGTTCACCGACATCAAACCGGACAGCCTGACCTGGCGCTGGCAGAAAAGTGAAGACCTCGGCAACGAATGGAAAGACCTCTGGGTCATCTATTATGAGCGGCTGAAATGACCGGCCTGTCGGGTTCCCTTATTTGAGGAAGCTTTTCACCAGCGGTTCGGCTTCGCCCAGCACTTTCTGCAGTGAGGGACGGCCGAGCAGGCGCGAAAAATAGGCCTTGATCGCCGGATATTTTGAAAAGGGATGCACCCGCTGGCCGTAAAACAGGGCCGGGGCCGCCGCACAGTCGGCAATACTGAATTCCTCCCCGTTGGCCCAGCTGTGATCGCACAGATTTTCGTTCAGTTGCTCATACATGATGTCCAGCGTTTCGCGCGCCTTGATCATCCGGCACGGGTCCTGCCGGTCCCTGGGTTTTTGACTCTCGAACAACAATTCCACGACCGGATTATTGAGGTAAAGGTCATACATCCGGTCCTTCAGCCGCGCCTGGCGGGACATTTCCCCATCCCGGGGCAGTAGCGTGGCGCCGGTCATATAATTCATGTCCAGAAATTCGATGATGATGCTCGACTCGGGAACGGGTCGGTTCTGTTCCGTGATCAGCAACGGTATTTTTCCCAGCGGATAAATTTTCTGATAGGACTGACGGGCCGACTTGTCGCGCGGGTCAATCACGAATGGTTCGAATGTTAAGCCTTTCTCATAAAAGGCGATTAGCACCTTCTGGGAGTAGGTGGACAGGGGGTTGTAATAGAGTTTCATGACGGAGCACCTGCTGCTGGAACGTTGCAATTGCCGCCGGACCTACAATGGCGTTTCTGACGGCGGCATTATATCACAAAAGCCCGTCCCCCGCAGAAACACTGGATTTTTGGAGTCCGTCCCATTTTGAAACAGATTTGTCACCGGACTGTAAAATTTTTCATAATATTAACCATGATTTGTTTGGGACTCTCATGAGGGAATCAGCTAAGATATTGAAAAACAAATGAAATGAAATTCTGGCCCGGGATTTGCAGTAGTTTAAATCGTTAACAGAATGATTAAAATTATAATTAGTTCATAGGGAATAAAAATGTCTCACAAGTTTCTTTTGTCTGTCTCCGTGCTGGCCTGCAGTCTCTTTATGTCAGCCACTGTTTCTGCCGCCACGCGCAGTACTGCGCCGGTGGAGATGGCCCGGACTGCAAATCCTGCCGATGAAGTGCGTTGTCTTGAGGCATTTATCAATTCAGAATTTGAAATGGCGCATGCGGTATGCCTGCCCCTGGCCCAGAGCGGCCTGCGCGACGCCCAGCTGGTTACCGGCCTGATGTATGCCCTTGGCGAGGGCGTGGAGCAAAACCGCCGTCTGGCTAAATGGTGGCTGAGCGAAGCCGTGCGCAACGGCAGCGCGGAAGCGGAAAGCGCCCTGGCCCAGTTTGAGCTGGACTAGAAGGCGGCGCTTTTCAGTCGTCGCATGAGGTTGACTGGTGGATTTTCCCTGCCGGATAGTTAAAGTTATATGTCTGACAAAAAGGGGAGAGGCCTGTGACGACCGGCAACAAGATATCTGGAGTTCTAATCCTGTCGGTGATGGCTATGCTGTTGCCGGCATTTCTATATGCGGCGGACCTGAAATGTGATGTCGTCAGCTGCGCCATTGAAAATCCGCAACGCAGCGAGAGCGACCGGGCGCGCGATGTGAACCGCAAGCCTGAACAGATCATTTCCTTTTTCGGGATCAAGCCGGGCATGACCGTGCTCGATATGTTTGCCGGTGATGGCTATTACACGGAAATTCTGTCCGGTGTGGTCGGACCGGAAGGCAAGGTAATTGCCCACAATAACCAGGGTTATATCGCCTATACCAAGGATGCCCTGGCCAGGAAACTGGCCGAACCGGGACGGATGAGCAATGTGGTGGCGCTCAATGCAGAAGTGGCCGACCTGGACCTGAAGGAAGACAGTCTGGATGCCATTTTCCTGATCCTTAGTTTTCATGATTTCTACTATGCGACCGAAGACTGGCCGGCCATTGATACCGGCATGTTGCTTGGCAAATTTTACAAGGCGCTGAAGCCGGGCGGCGTACTGGCAATAATTGATCATGCAGCCCCGGCGGGCACTCCGTCCAGCAGCGGAGAAACCCTGCACCGGATTGACCCGGCGATCGTCATGCAGGAAGTTACCGCCGCGGGTTTTACATTTGACGGCGAAACTGATATCCTCAGGAACCCGGATGATGACGGCACCAAACCCATGTGGGAAGAAAGCATCCGCGGCAAAACAGACAGATTTGTGTACCGGTTTGTCAAATAACTATCTGACAACCGGGGAGGGGACGGAGCAGGGTCTGCCAAGGCAGACCCTGCTCCGAGCATCTTGAGGGGATAAGGATGTCCATAGATGCGATCATGGAATATCTGAGAAATCCGCCGGACTCGATTGGGCCGATCCTGCTGATCCCCGGCGTTATGATTTTTATGATGACGCTGCGCGAACTGGGCTTGCACTGGAAAATGGAGGATATTTCGCTCCGGTACCTGGGCCGGACCTTGCTTTCCCTGCTGATGACCGGGGTCTTGCTCGGGGGAATATTTTTCCTGGAGGTCACCTATTTGCTGGAAAAAAAGGAACTGATACCGGTGCAGTTTATCCTGTTGTTTGTCGTCCTGATGCTGTGTGTTCCCTTTATTCTCATGCTGATCAGGCTGCCCATCGCCAGTATCGGTTATCTCCTGCACCGAATGGGGGACGTGGGGGCGGACAATGATGCCCGCGAAATCGGGACGGTGAACGGCGCTTACCAGCCGCACAGGAAACGGGTCGCGCCGATCTGGAAAAGGGAAGACTAGCGCGGAAGCGCAGGACGACTTCGAGCGGGGCCCGGTTTCAGAGTTCAAACTCCGTCCACAGCGGATAGTGGTCCGACACCCGGAAGGAAATGGCGTTCCGGTCCAGGCCCTTGCCCTGGTAGCTGAACGGCACGAAATCCACATAGCCGCCGGTCTTGTAGTTCATATGCAGCTTCTGTTTGTTGCCGGTGGTGAACCAGGCCACCTGGTCATAGAATTTTTCGTTCTGCGGCTCATTGGGATCGGCAAAGATGGATTTGGGCACATGCATCAGTTCGTCGGGCACCTTGAGCCCGGTGGAGGTAAAGGCCTGCCACAGCTTGTCGCCGGCCCGGTCGATGTTGAAATCGCCAAGCACGATCAGGTTCTGGTGCCAGCGGTTGGTGCGGTTGGCCCAGTCCTTCATCCATTTGGCAATGCCCTTCAGTTCCGGCACCCGGTCGTCTGCATTATCGCCGTAATCCACATGCAGGGTCACCAGGATGAAGGTCTCGCTGCCGGCGCGGAAGCTGACTGCATAGGGGGTGCGGGCGAACTGGCGCGTCAGGGCATCGGCAGCGATATCTTCCGCTTCCATCCAGTCTTCCGGCACCACCAGCTCGGCGGCGAGGCCCGAGGGCGTGACCCGGCGGGTGTCAAAGACAAAGCCCAGCCGTTCGCTGTTGCCGGCATCGCCGAGGGTGATGTCGGTCATCAGGAACCCCCAGTCCGGACCCAGCGCCTTCATCATGGTCCGGAGCGCTCGCAGGTCGCCCTTGATTTCCTGGATCGCTACCACATCAAAGCGGGAGACAATTTCGGTAATGATGCTGAGACCCCAGAAATCGCGCTTCGGACTGTCATCGCCGTCGGCGAACCATTTGCGGGTCAGCGAGCTGAAGGCGCGGATGTTCCAGGTGGCGATCAGCAGGTTTTGTTCCATCTTCTTGGCTGGAATCTGCTGGCCGAGATCTGCGGCCAGCTCATCAAGGTGTTGTTCAACATCGTCTGGGATCTGATCAAACGGCATTTCGGCCCCCGGAAATATGAATTTCACTCTCTGCACGCGATCACTGAAGCCCGGAGTATAGCATGTTTCGGGGCAAAAGTATTTTCTTCTGTACTTCTCCGGGGCAACTGCCTAAATTCCGCCCCGTATGAAGACGGAATTCAGAGACCAATGAGCACCCTTGAGAAAGAAGTAAACCGGCGGCGCACCTTCGCCATCATCTCCCACCCTGACGCGGGGAAGACCACCCTGACGGAAAAGCTGCTGCTGTTCGGCGGCGCGATCCAGATGGCGGGCGAGGTGAAGGCGCGCGGAGACCGCCGGCGCGCCCGCTCCGACTGGATGAAGGTGGAGCAGGAGCGCGGCATCTCGGTGGCCTCCTCGGTCATGTCGTTCGAGTATGACGGGCGCATGTTCAACCTGCTCGATACCCCGGGCCATGAAGACTTCTCCGAAGATACCTACCGGGTGCTGACCGCGGTCGACAGCGCCATCATGGTGCTGGACGGCGCCAAGGGCATCGAGGGCCAGACCAGGAAGCTGTTCGAGGTCTGCCGCCTGCGCGACATGCCGGTGACCACCTTTATCAACAAACTGGACCGGGAAAGCCTCGACCCGTTCGAGCTGCTTGACCTGATCGAGCAGGAACTGGCCCTGGACGTGACCCCGGTGACCTGGCCGATCGGCATGGGCCGGGATTTCAAGGGCTGCTATGACCTGTTGAATGACAAGCTGATCCTGATCGAGAAAAGCAAGGGCGACAAGCCGGACGAGGGCGTGGTCTGCGAAGGCGTCGATGATCCCAAGCTGGCCGACTATATCCCCGAGCATCAGCTGGAGAAGCTGCGCGAAGATATCGAGATGGTGCGGGAACTGTGCCCGGCCTTCGACCAGCAGGCCTACCTCGACGGTACCATGACCCCGGTCTATTTCGGCTCCGCCATCAATAATTTCGGCGTGCGCGAATTGCTGGAGGGCATCGGCGAGCGCGCCCCGAAGCCCGGTGTTTACAATACGGTGGAGAAGGGCGGTATCGACCCGCTTGATCCGAAAGTCTCAGGCTTTGTGTTCAAGATCCAGGCCAACATGGATCCCAAGCACCGCGACCGCATCGCCTTTTTCCGCATGGTCAGCGGCAAGTTCAAGCGCGGCATGAAGCTGAAACACAGCCGTACCGGCAAGATCATCAACCTGCACAACCCGGTGCTGTTCCTGGCCCAGGACCGGGAACTGGCCGAGGAAGCCTGGCCCGGCGATATTATCGGTATTCCCAACCACGGCAACCTGCGCATCGGCGACGGGCTGACTGACGGCGATACTTTGAGCTTCACCGGCATCCCGAGCTTCGCGCCTGAGCACATCCAGACTGTGCGCCCGGAAGACCCGATGAAGGCCAAGCATCTGGCCAAGGCGCTGCAGCAGCTGGCGGAAGAAGGCGCGGCCAGCGTGTTCAAGCCCACGATCGGCTCCGAATGGTATGTGGGCGTGGTCGGCATGCTGCAGTTTGAGGTGATGGCCGACCGCATCCGCACCGAATATGACGTGCCCTGCCGCTTTGAACCGACTTCGCTCTATACCGCAGTGTGGGTCGAATGCGACGACAAGCACAAGCTCAAGAAATTCATTGACGACAACCGGGCCAACATGGCCGAGGACCATAACGGCGCGCCGGTGTTCCTCGCCCGCAATTCCTGGCGTCTCGACAAGGCCAAGGAGGATTACCCCGAGGTCCGCTTCCTCAATACCCGCGAACAGACGGCCTGATTGTCGCCCCCTCATATTTGTGTCATAGTATGTGTTACTGACAAATATGGGAGAGTGTCGATGGGAGAAGAGACAAATCCGCTGGGCTCCATCCTGCAGATGGCCACCGGCCTGCTGGCGTCGCGGGCGCTGTGGGCGACAGCTCACTTCAAAATCGCCGACCATGTCACCGACCAGGGCATCGGCCTTGACGACTTGGCAGAGAAGACCGGCATCCTGCCGGACCGGCTCAAGCGCCTGATGCATGTGCTGGTCACTTTCGGCATGTTCCGGGTGCTGCCGGGAGACCTGGTCGTCTCCACCCCGGTGTCGCAGATGCTGCGCTCGGACAGTGAAAAGTCGGTCCGGGCCTGGATCGAGTCCATCATCGGCAATGAACATTACGAAGCCCTGGGCTCGATCGATGCGGCGCTCCGGGAGCCAACCACGGCGTTTGAGGCGCGGCACGGCATGCTCAGCTTCGACTATTATACCGCCCATCCCGGGGCCGGCGCCCTGTTCGCCCAGGCCATGAGCGACTTTACCTTTCCCATCGACGCCTCGATCTCCGCCTATGACTTCCCCAAATTCGACACCGCCATCGATATCGGCGGCAGCATGGGCACGCTGCTGAACCTGATCCTGGCCCGTTACCGGGACGCCCGGGGCATTGTGTTTGACCTGCCTGACGTGGTGGAACGGGCCGGGGCGGCCTGGGCGGCAGAGGGCGGCGCGGCGCGGCTCAGCGGCATTGGCGGCAACTTCTTTGAGGCGGTGCCGGCGGGCGGCGATCTCTATCTGTTGAAAATGATCCTGCACGACTGGAACGATGACCAGTGTGTCGAGATCCTGAAAAACATCCACACGGCGATCAATCCCGGCGGCACGGTGTGCATTATCGAGATCCTGGTGCCGGAGGATTTCTCGCCCCATCCGGGCTGGATGGCCGACTTTAACATGATGGCGCTGACCGGCGGGCGGGAACGCAACCGCGGCGAATATGAAAGCCTGCTCGAACAGGGCGGGTTCCGTCTCAAGCGGGACACTGTCCTGGCGCCGACCAGTTTCAGCCTCCTGGAGGCGGTGCCGGAATAGTTTGCACATCAGCTTGTCGCATAATTCAGCCGTTTGGGCGCTCTGGCGTAAAATCCGGATTGCCTGTATAATTCCTCAAGGGTATATGCCCCGCAGCAACGATAATTTTGATGGGGAATTTCAATGGAACAGGGAATGAATCCGGCTGATATGGTCCTGCAGATGGCGTCCGGGCTGTGGATGTCGCGCGCGGTCTGGGCCGTCGCTCATTTCAGGATCGCCGATCATGTGGAAGAGGACGGAATCACGGTAGAGGAGCTGGCGGAACAGACCGGCCTGCAGCCGGACCGCCTGCTCCGGCTGATGCGGATCGTGACGGCATTCGGCATCTTCCGGGCGTTGGCGGACGGCAGCTTTGCCGCCACCCCGGCGAGTGCGGTGCTGCGCTCTGACAGCCCGCACAGCCTGCGCGCCTTCATCGACTCGGTGTTCGGCGGAGAACATTATGAGGCGTTCGGCCGGATCGGGTCAGCATTGTCCTCGCCCGCCACCGGGTTCGAAGCGCATTTCGACATGCCGTGCTTTGAGTTTTACACCCAGAACCCGGACCGGGGCGCCTTGTTTGCCCAGGCCATGAGCGACTTTACCGGGCCGATCGATGAGACCATCGCCGCCTTTGATTTCCCGCCCTTCAAACTGGCGGTGGATATCGGCGGCAGCATGGGCACGCTGTTGTCAAAAATCCTGCCCCGCTATCCCGACGCCAGCGGCATTGTCTTTGACCTGCCCGATGTGGCGGGCCGGGCCCGGGCGGCGCTTGCGGACACCCCGCGCCTTGAGGCGGTGGGCGGCAACTTTTTCGATGAGGTGCCCGGGGACGGCGATCTTTATTTCCTCAAGTTCATCCTGCATGACTGGACCGACGCCCAGTCCGTGGCCATCCTGAAAAATATCCGTGCGGCGATGAAGCCGGACAGCGCCCTGTATATCATGGAGATGGTGCTGCCCGATGACCTCTCGCCCCATGCCGGCTGGCTGCTGGACTATAACATGATGGCCATGACCGGCGGCCGGGAACGCACCCGCAGCGAATATGAAAGCCTGCTGGCAGAAAGCGGCTTCCGGCTCGACAGCGCCACCCCGGCGCCGCCGAACATGACCATCCTCGGCGCCGTCCCGGCATAAAAAATCAGGGAAGGCCGGTCGCCCGGTCTTCCCCTCATAAGCTCTAGCCGAAAATTTCCGCGATCTGGTCGGGCCGGCCCTTGTGGTCGATGCTGTGGCCGTCCTTGTTCAGGGTCATATTGACCTGCTGGCGCAGGCTTGAGAAATGCTCCGACTTGACCACATCCACCGGCTCGTCAAAGCGGACGGCATAGGTGCGGGCATTGGGCAGCTCGCAGATATTCTGCTTGATGATCTGGCCGCTGAACGGATTGCCGAGATAGTTGCCCTGGACCTTGTCGCCGATTTTCGGCCAGTCTTTGGGTTTTTCCCGTTTGGCCATGGCGTTGAGCACATTCCAGTTGCGGCAGCCATATTGCTTGGCCACAGCCTCCAGCGCGTCGGCATGGCTGATGTCGATGTTCTTTCCGGCCAGATGGTCGCGAAGGCGGGACGCCTGCTTTTTCAGGGCGTCCGTAGAAGGGATATTCATCATGGTCTCCATTTCGTTATGGACACTCATCTACAGGGCTCACTTTGCTGCAGGGTCCGTAAAATGGAACCTTGTCAGGATAATCAGGAGTTCACCATACCCTTTGGGCGTGAGCGGCAGGCCTCCTGCGCCTTGAGCGCTGTATACCCCGCTTTTCCGCCGTTTGTCAATAAAATTAGCGGGCGCTACTTTTCCACCCTGACCTTGCCGCTGCTGCCGCTCTGGCCCGGGAAGTCGGTGAACAGGGCGTCGACCAGCCAGGGCATGACCTGGTTCAGGGTCTTGTTTTTGGCGCGCAGGCTCGAGGTGCCTTCATAGAGGCGCAGGCCGTCGCTGGTCCGTTCGATCTCCAGGCGCAGGCTGAACACGCTGTCGGTCTCGGTTCTCTTGCGGTCGCCCAGGTTCACATTGATGCCCACGTCGGTATAGGTGCCGCGGTTGCCGCCGCCGACGGTGACATGGCCGCTGACCGGCTTGACCTCTTCCTCGATTTTGCTCAGGTGCCGGACGCTGTAATGGACCCAGGCCCTGAGGTCGCTTTTGCTGGTGGCGGGCGGCAGATAGCCGGTTTCGGTGAGCTTCTGGCCGATCATGTCGGCATAATTGCTGAATTCCAGGCTGTTGGCGAGCGCCGGATCGCGGGGTTCGACGGTGATGGTCTGGTTCGCGGCCGGCGGCAGCTGGTGAAAACGGCTGACCCGCGGGCTGACCGTGCTGGCGCAGCCAGAGAACAACAGGGCCAGCAACAGGGGAAACAGCAAGACTAGAAAACGGGCAGGCCTGGGAAACATCCGGTCACTCCTTATACTGACGGTGAAGCGCAGGATACGGAGGCCCGCCTGAACCTGTTATGAACAGCGATGGTCTAGTTGCCGACCTTGACCCGGGTCGCGGTGCCGCTCTGGCCCGGGAAGTCGGCAAACAGCGCATCGACCAGCAGCGGCATCATCTCGTTCATGGCCTTGCCGGTGGCGCGGATGGTGCTGCGGCCCTCATAGAGCCGCACATTGTCGGCCCGGCGCACGATATCCAGGGTCAGGATATAGACATAATCCTGGCGCGGCTTGCTCTCGCCGATGGGGAAAGAGAAACCGAGCCCGAAGCTGGTGTGGCGGCTGCCGGTGCCCATGCCGATGGAGGCGGAGGAACCCTGCTCAACCTGCACGCCCGCGACCGGCTGCATGCCGTAATTGATATAGGCGATCAGCGGGCTGGCCTGGCCCTGGACCGGCGGGGTGTAGCCGACGGTGCCGAGCCGGGCGCCGATCATTTCCGCATACTGGCCGAATTCCAGCGACGCCTGAAGCTGGGCCTGGGTCGCCATCACCTCGATGCTCTCGCCCATGGGGCGCGGCAGGGTGTGAAAGCGGGTGACGTCGCTTTTGTAGCCGCCGGCACAGCCGGCCAGCGTGGCAACGCCAATGATCAGGATAAACAGTCGTGCAGCATGTTTCATAACGGGTCCCCTGTCGTGATGGCCAATCCTGGCAGATTTATTGTTACTCCAGCATGAACGAGAGTAAAGGCAGAAATCGGGCAGGGGACCGCGGCGGGGCAAAAAAGCTCATCTTTGGGCTTGCGTTGGCGCGGGAAATCAGTATAAATCGCTTTCACATTCCGGCATTTGCCCGGGAGGGGCGGTTAGCTCAGTGGTAGAGCACTACGTTGACATCGTAGGGGTCACAAGTTCGAACCTTGTACCGCCCACCATTTTCTCTTCTTACATCTTCTCCGTCGTCATTCCCGTGAACACGGGAATACAGAAATGTTTGGGTCTTGCTCAGCGTTTCCACTTATCTCGCACTTTTAAACACGTATACCGTGTCAAACTTCTATTTGACCTTATTGCACGGTTGTTGAACAATCAGAAAAGTTTTTATGCTGTGAAAATAGGATCCATACTTCAAGAGTCAGAACTAAAATGATTTTGCAATTCGTGAGACTTCGATGAGCAAGTGTTTCTTAAATGGATTTGGTGAGTGCGGTGGCAAGATTACGCGTGAACATTACATTTCTAATGTGGTGCTTCAGAATATAAATGTAAATGAAGGAATGGTAATCGGTGGTTTGCCATGGCAACCGCAGAATAGCCTGCAAAAAATTGGAATAGCATCACTTCAATCAAAAATACTCTGCGAGAGACACAATTCATCTTTAAGTGAAATGGATTCTGTTGCCGGAAAGCTTTTTTCAACGCTGGATAATATTGATAAATCACCAAGCACGGTACAAGCAGCCACCCTTATCGATGGCAGATTGGTTGAACGGTGGTTGCTTAAAGTCGTTTGCGGTCTTATCGCTGGTCCGAAGATAGGGAATGGTGTTGTTGCCAAAGAATGGAAAAAAATTCTTGTTGGCGGACAGTGGCCAGAGGGTTGGGGGTTGTATCTTCCTGTGCAATTAGGCTCACAAATTTTTTCAACAGAGCTTTATCTTGAAACATTGGTCAATCCTGAGACCAATGAAATTTTGTGTTGTAAATTCAAGATCGCCGGTGTTGGATTTAATTTGCTACTAGGAAGGCCAGACGATCCGGCAAGCTTTGGATTATATCGTCCAAGAGGTATTATATTTGACATTCCCAATATGGAAAAGCGTGTTGAATTGGACTGGGATATAGAAAACAACAACGCTGTTATATACAAGAAAATTGGCAAAACAGACCGAAATCCTCCCCACTGTGACGATTGGGCTTGATTATATGGCAGGTAAAAAACAGCACTATATACCGCAAGCACTTCTAAGAAATTTTGGTATTGAGAATGCGCGTAAGAAAAAGGTTCAAGTGGTCGTCTATTCACTTGAACGAGGGTGTTTTACGACTTCAACTGAGGGGATCGCCGCGGAAAGGTTTTTTTATTCTAGGCCAGCAGAAAGAAATATAAGTGATGGAACATTAGATGATAAAATAACGAGATACGAGAGTGAACTTGCATCAAAAATTAATAGTCTTCTTACAAGAAAACCTGGTGAAGATATTTCACCAAATGATGCTGCAGAAGTTGTAACACATCTTGCTTTTAGACAAAAACACACGCGTGAAACTCTTACTTCTGCATTTGAGCAATTGGTGGACAAGAGTTCTATGGTTTTATCGGATTTCGATCAAACTAAACAATTCCTTGGATTGAATGAAGAAGCTCCTAAAGGAGCATTGGAAAAGATCTTGCTTGAATTTTATGAGGAAAATAAATTTTTACTGACTCTAAAGGGCTTTATCAATAAAGAAAGTTTTTTGAATTATGCATTTGAATTTTCCAAATTTAACTTCAAGACAAGTTTTGATCAAAACGCTGTGTTCTTTCAAAATGTATTTCAACAGTTGACAGAAAAATCTAAAGAAACTGCATACCAAGGTCACACCACTGCTCTTGGGAAAACGCTAGTTCCAAAGCAACGAGTAAACTTTTTAAAATCATTAAGATGGCAAACTATTTCAGGTCTTTCACAGGGCTTAATATTACCTGATTGTGTATCTGTTTCTTATTCCTCTAAGACTGGATATATCCCGTTGATGTTTGCGGGCCAAAAAATTGAGAAAATTTTTCTACCCCTTTCTAAGGATTGCCTTTTAATCGGCGGCAGAAAAAAAATCGAAATTAACGTTGAGCAATTAAATGCAAATTTTGCTGCATGCAGTTATGATTTTTTTGTCGCATCTGAGCAAAATAAAAAGTTTCAGAAATTGATGCCGAAAATTAGAACAATACCTCAAAACCAGATAAGACAAATGGTTAGAGGAGCACTAGATAATTCGAATTAAGTATTACCCGGTTTTTAATTCATACTCGCGTTTTAAGGATAAAGAAGCAGCTGAAACAAAAAAACGCCACCCCGAAGGATGGCGTCTGTTCTGATCAGGACGACGTGAAGACTTACAACCGTCCCCCCGCGATATCCGCACCCTGGCGCAGCGCACGGAGCTTCTTCCAGGTCACGTCCGGGTCGATCTTGCCGTAACCGGCGAAGGTGCCGAAGCCGCAGTCGGTGGAGGCGATGACCCGTTCCGGGCCGACGATGCCGGCGAAATGCTCGATCCGTTGCGCGATCAGCTCCGGATGCTCCACATAGTTGGAGCAGGTATCGATGGTGCCGGGGGCGAGGATCTTGTCCTCGGGCAGTTTGGCCTCGGCCCAGACTTTCCATTCATGCTCGTGGCGCGGGTTGGCGGCCTCGAACAGCAGGGTCGAGGGGCGGGCCCCCAGGATAATGTCGATGATTTTCTCGAGCGCGATGTCATGGTCGTGCGGGCCCTCATAGTTGCCCCAGCAGATATGCATGCGCAGCTTTTCCGGCGGGATATTGGCGGTGGCGGCGTTGAGCGCCTCCACATTGGCCGCCGCGACCTTGAGGAATTCCTCTTCGGAGAGGTCCTGGTAGCCGGTATGGCGCGACATGGCCAGGTCCGGGCAGTCGAGCTGCAGGTAGAAGCCCTCATTGACGATGGTTTCATATTCCTCGCGCATGGCGTCGGCGAGATCGGCGAGGTAAGCCTCGTGGCTCGGATAAAACTGGTTGACCTGGAAGGCGGTGATCAGGCCCGGGGAGGCGGCGTTCATGAAGGCCTCGGTCTTGGGCCCGGCGTGCTTGTCGAGCGCCGCCTTGAAGCGGTTGATGTCTTCCCACAGCGGATCCAGCGTCACCAGTTCCACCTTGCCGACGCAGGAGGCGCGGACAAATTCCTGGCTGCCCATGATGGCGGACAGTTTTTTGGCGAGGCCCGGATGTTCGGCGAGATCGGCGGCCGGTTTGCGGTCCACATGGCCGCCGAAGCCGGACAGGCGCTCGATCATATAGGTGGAATAACCGATCTTGCCCATTTCGCCGTCGCTGACGATGTCGACGCCGCATTCCACCTGTTTCTGCACTACATGGTCAACCGCGGCCGAGACCTTTTCGTCGAATTCTTTGGCGTCATAGGGTTTGCCGTTGTCGCGGGCGATCAGCAGCGGGGTCAGTTCCTCGCCGCGGGGCAGGCTGCCGACATGTGAAGTGCGAATATAGGCCATGAAATATCTCTCCCGTAAGCAGGGGCCGATCGTGGTTTCCCGGGCGCCCTGAAAAATGTGTCCCAAACGCTATAGGTCATATCAGAGATGGTTGGTGATGCCAAGGGTTTGAGTGACGTCCTATGGCGGCGGGCCGGGTGGTGGTCGGTGTGGAATAATGATGGAATTGCACGCAATATGGGGATAAAAATCCCATAAACAGTCAATATAATCCCATTATTGCATGCAAAAACCGATTTTTGCTGATCTATGTCAATTACAAAAGGGCGCCGGAGGGCTAGAATGCTTTCATTGAGTGACGAACCAGTGGGAGCAAGACGATGGGACGCGACTACGACCCGATCCCGGGAACAACCCTGTTTGACGGGGAAGAAGCCATGAAGGGCTATGCCCTCAACAAAATGTGCTTTTCCTTTAACGAGAAAAAGAACCGCGAGGAGTTCCTTGCCGACGAGGAGGCCTATTGCGACAAATACGGCCTCAACGAGCAACAGAAAGCCGCGATCAAGAGCCGCCAGGTGCTGGACCTGCTGGAGGCCGGCGGCAATGCCTATTACCTGGCCAAGTTCGCCGGCATTTTCGGCCTCAACATGCAGGACATCGGCGCCCAGCAGCGCGGTGTCAGTCGCGAGGAATTTGACAGAATCCTCGGTGAATACGGAAAGGACTGATCATGGCCAAGATTGTCGGTGGCATCACCACCTCCCACATTCCCGCGATTGGCAAGGCCATCGCCGAGAAGGATTTCGAAAGCCACTACTGGAAAGCCTTCTTCGACAGTTATCCGCCGGTGCGCGAGTGGCTGGACGAGGTCAAGCCCGATGTAGCGGTAGTGATCTATAACGACCACGGACTCAATTTCTTCCTCAATGCCATGCCGACCTTCGCCATCGGCGCGGCGCAGGAATACCGTAACGAGGACGAGGGCTGGGGTATTCCGGAAATTCCGCCGTTCCCGGGCGACCCGAAACTGTCCTGGCATATCATTGAATCGCTGATGGCCGAGGAATTCGACCTCACCACCTGTCAGGAAATGAAGGTGGACCACGGCTTCACTGTGCCGATGCAGCTGATGTGGCCGGAGCGCCGGAGCCCGGAAGTGCGCACCATCCCGGTCTGCGTCAACACGGTGCAGCATCCGGTGCCGAGCCCGAAACGCTGTTATGACATGGGCAAGGCCATGGGCCGGGCGATCCGCTCCTATGGCGAGGACGTCAAAGTGGTGATCATCGGCACCGGCGGCCTCAGCCACCAGCTGGAAGGCGAACGGGCCGGTTTCCTCAATCAGGAATTCGACGAATATTGCATGGAGAAAATCGTCGAGGATCCCGTTGCCCTGCTCGACTACAGCATTCCCGACCTGGTGCGCCTGGCCGGTTCCCAGGGGGTTGAGCTGGTGCTGTGGCTGATGATGCGCGGCGCACTGAGCGACAAGGTCAATCTGCTGCACAAGAAATATACCATCCCGATTTCCAACACCGCGGCTGGACTGCTGCTGCTGGAAAATCTGGACTGACAAGCTCCCGATGACGAGGAACGGGCGGTGCCGGGACTTTCCCGGGGCCGCCTTTTCCGTTATTCATCAGGTTCAACAACCTGCCCGGCCCGGATCACCAGGCGGATGTCGCGGGTGGCGCGGATATCCCTGAGCGGATCGGCATTGAGCACTACCAGGTCGGCGATCTTGCCCGCTTCCAGGGTGCCGTGCTCCTCGAGCAGGCCCGCGGCCTCGGCGCTGTTACGGGTGGCGGCGACCAGCGCCTCCAGCGGCGTCAGGCCGGCATGGCGGACCAGCAGCTCGAGTTCGCTATGGAGATAGGGCAGGGCGTCCTGCTCCTGCTTTTTTTCCGACAGCAGGGCGTCGGTCCCGGTAGCGATCCTGACCCCGGCCTCATGGGCAAGGGCGGTAAAGGCGGCGGCCCAGCCAAAGGCAGTGTCGGTGCTGCCGACTGCCGGCAAGCTGCCGCTTTCTTTCTCATAGGCATAATAAACGAACAGGGTGGCATCCAGCAGCACCTTGTCCTGGGCCATGCGCGCCACCAGCATGCGATAGTTCTCGCTATCGGGGTCGTACTCGCTGTAGGGGCCGTTTTTGCGGGCATTATAGTCATCGGGGACGTCCAGCACTGCCTGCCATACAAAATAGGCGCTGTGGGATAACACATCGACACCGGCCTCCACCAGGTCGGAGGGGCGGGCCGGGAAGGTGGTGGCGTGGGCCCAGGTCATAAGCCCGGCCCGGCGGGCGGCGGGGATCAGTATTCTGACCGCCTCCGGGTTGAGGTTGCCGTAGAGTTTCACGGCCCGGGCGCCGGTATGTTTAATCTCCTCCATGATCCGGTCGGCGTCATCGCCGGCATGATAGGCCCTGAGCCAGGGCGCCGTGCCCGCTTCATAGCCCTGGGAGGCCTCCAGCACCCGCGGGTCGTCAAACATGTCCGGGCCGCCGACCAGGCCGCTATAGACAATTTCCGGGCCCAGATAGTCGCCCTGACGGAGGCCGTCGACGGTATCCTTCAGGACCCGGGCGTCGCCGGCCATGTCCCGCACGGCGGTAACGCCGCCCCGCAGCGCCCGCTCCAGCCGGTCCTGCATCTCGCGCCGGTCGCCGTCAAAACCGGACAGATGCACATGGGCGTCGATCAGTCCCGGGATAATCCAGGCGCCCTTTAGGTCGATCTCCCTGTCAAAGGGGACCTCTTCAAGAATGACATCAAAGAAACCTGTGATCCTTCCGTTTTCTATCAACATATTTTCAATATGCCGCGCCGGAGCGCCGGTGCCGTCAATGAGTATGGCATCCCGGAGCAGGAGCGTCTGCGCCGGGGCGGACTGCGCCAGCAGCAAAAAGGAGAGTAGCAGACCTGCCAGTCTCACGCCCACACCTCCTTCATCAAGCGATGGAAATTGAGACCCATGATCTTTTCGATCTGGCCGGACGAAAACCCCCGCTGGTCCAAAAGCCGCATCAGTTTGCGGTATTTGTCGATACCCTGCAGGTCGGGGATCATCGGAACGATATCGCCCTGTTCTCCCGGGGCCGAAACCCCGGCCTTGGCGCGTTGCGCAACCTCTTTGCGGATGAATGCCCGGTAGGCCGGCATGTCATCGATGGCGGTGACGGGGTTGTCGGTGCCGATGCCGACATGGTCTTCGCCGGCCACATTGACGGCATGTTCGATATGCCGGACGACAGCTTCGGCGTAGGGCTGGGGCCCCTTGTTCAGGAACGGCATGAAATAGATGCCGGCGACACCGCCCCTGTCGGCGAGTTTTTTCAGGGTTTCGTCGCTGACATTGCGCGGGAGGTCGGCCAGCGCCCGACATCCGGTATGCGTGATGGCCATTGGCGCGCTGGACTGGTCAATGGCATCAAGGATGGTTTGCGGACCTCCATGACTCGCGTCCACCAGGACACGGCACTGGTTCAGGCGTTCCACGATTTGCCGCCCCAGGTCGGTCAGCCCCGTATCTTCAGTGACTACCGATCCGCAGCCGATCTGGTTGCGGTCGTTGTAGGTCAACTGGATGATGCGCATCCCGAGATTGGCGAAGATGTCGACACGCTCCGGATCTTCCCCGATCTGGACGGCATTCTGAAACCCGAAGATCACGCCCAGGCGCCCGGTTTGCCGGGCCCGGGCGATATCGGAAATGTCGTAGACCTTGAGCAGCCGGTCACTGGCCGCGCGGATTGCGGCGTTCCATTTGCCGATTTCCCGCACGCTTTGCTCAAACGGATCATCCTTGCCGGCGACATAGCCCAAGGTCAGGTTCATCGCAGTCAGGCCGGACGCAAGGGCGTCCCGGATGCCGCGATCGGACAAGACCAGCTTGCGGGAGGCAAAGGGATCCCCTTCCTTGTACCTGTTAGGGTCGCCAAAGCCGCCGAGGCCGTCAATGATCAGTGGCGCAGGGGTTTTATCGGCACCCGCAACCGCGGGAAGTGCAGAAGCGATAAGTCCGCCTGCCGCCAGTGTGCCGAAGGATCTGCGTGAGAGTTTATGCATGAGTTATATCCCCTTTTGCTTATGAGGATATCACAGCTCTCGCCCGTCAGGAACAGGGGAGTTGGCCCGACCTAGCTGTAGGCCCAGACCAGCAGGCCGATGCCCAGCAACACCCGGTAAATGACAAAGGGGGTCATGCTGGCGCTCTGCAGCCATTTCATCAGGGCGGCGATGGCCAGCAGCGCGGCGGCGAAAGACAGGGCCGCGCCGAGTAAAATATCCTGGCCGAGGACGAAGTCGCCGCTTTCCGCCAGTTTCAGTCCCTCCAGCGTGCCGGCGGCCAGGATGGTGGGGATGGACATCAGCATGGAAAAACGGGCCGCTTCGGTGCGGCTGAAGCCAAGGCCCCGGGCCGCGGTCATGGTGATGCCGGAGCGGCTGGTGCCGGGAACCAGCGCCAGCACCTGGGCCAGGCCCATGATCAGGGCATGGCCATAGCGCAATTCCAGGATGGTCTTCGTCACCGGGGAGCGCATGTCCAGCACATAGAGCAGAATACCGAAAATGATACTGGTCCAGCCGATCACTTCGGCGGTGCGCCAGGCCTCATTGAGGTCGAACATGGCAACCAGCCCGCCGAAGACCACCACGGGGATGGTGGCCAGGATCAGGGCCAGGAACAGTTTGCGTTCGTGGGGGCGGTGGCTCTTGCTCAGGGTCAGCATCTGCCAGAAGGCATGGAACAGGGCGGCTACATCCTTGCGGAAATAGAGCATGACGGCCGCCAGGGTGCCCACATGCACGCCCACATCCATCATCAGGCCCTGGTCCGGCCAGTCCGTCAGTTGCGGCACCAGAATCAGGTGCCCGGAGGAACTGATGGGAAGGAATTCTGTAATGCCCTGGACAATGGCAAGGACGAAAATCTGAAGAAGTGACACCGGGCATCCCCCGTTTATATTTGTTTGAACAGGGCCTGTTGCCCCGCTTCCGACCGGCTAGACTTTAGGTCGGGAGCCAGTGCCAGGCAACAGGAAAATCACTTATTCGAAGGATGCTTTGACCGCCTAGGCAGCGCAGGTAATCACTTTATTGACCCAGGTTGAATGTTTCTGCAGGGCGTCGTCGTGATTACCCTCCAGAATGGCGTGCGCCGCTGCCCGGAAATCTTCCCAGAATTCGGCAGGGTCTATTTTAAGGACCTGCAGAATATGGCGGGAGAAATGGCAGATGTTCAGGCGCGCCAGCATTTCGGCAAGCGTAGTGTTATCGTTGCTCCTGGCAATCTGACCGTAAAAATTCATGATCGGCTGGAGGACGGCTTCCCCGCTGCCGGCAGTTTCTTCAATAAGGGGTTTAAGCCGGTTTTTCTCCACTGAAGAAGGCACATAGTCGCGCAAGGCAATCGCCCCCATGACGTCCACAAGCTGCAGGCGGTGGAGAATTTCCTCCTTGCTCATTTTACGGATCATGGCGCCCCGGTTCGGGACCAGGTCAACCAGACCGGCTGCGGACAGCAGACGCAGGGCTTCCCTGAGCGGGCCGCGACTGGTATCGAGTTCCGCAGTCAGCACGGCTTCCACCAGCCGCTGGCCAGGAACCAGCCGGCCTTCGTGAATGCCGCGTACGATTTCAAATGCGATTTTTTCTACCCGGGAGGTTTTCCCCGAAGTTTGGAACAGGTTACTTGACACTATACTAAAATCCCTTGGAAACTGGTCTGCTACTAAATTATTTTGTACATAATTTTTGTGTTCGTTCTCATAGCATATGTCCTGTGCATATGCCACTAAATAGTCGTTTTACAGGGTAGTCGTCAACAACTGGTAAATGGCCATTTTGGAGCCAGGAAAATGTTTTTCGCGCCGATAACACGCAATTGGGAGAATTGGGTGTTGTTGTCGGCTGTGAGATAACCTATGACTTGATACCGAACGCTATGATCGGGGTGATAACACAAAATTTCAAGGTTCGGTGAGAATGCCGGAAAAACAGGCCAACAGCAAAAACAAGAAATTTACCGTTTATCTGGACAATAGTCTGGACCGCGACGCCGAAGGAATATCCTATCGATATGAAGCGCCGGAGGATCTGATTGTCGCCCGCCGTCCTGATGACCTGGAAGGCGCATTCGAGCGGATGGAAGAGGCTCTGGACAGCGGCAGGCACCTGGCGGGCTATGTCAGCTATGAGGCGGGCCTTGTTCTGGAGGAGCGCCTGCAGGCGCTGGTACCGCAAAGGCCGGATATCCCTTATGTGTGCATGGGCGTCTATGCAGGCCGTAAAAAGTTATTTTCCGGGGAGATGGAGGAAAACTGGCCGCGGGAAACCGGCGGCCGGGACGGGTATATTTCCGGCCTCCATCTGAATATCAGCCGCGAGGACTATCTGGCGGATATTGCCCGTATTCACGATTATCTTCGCGCCGGCGATGTCTACCAAGTCAATTATACGCTGCAGGCCCTGTTTGAGTATAACGGACCGTCGCGGGCGCTCTATTCCCGGTTGCGCCGGGCTCAGCCCGTGTCTTACGGCGCTTTTATCGAGAGCGATGATTTTGACATCCTGTCGTTCAGTCCCGAGCTTTTCCTTAAGAAAACGGGAGACCGGGTTGTCACAAAGCCGATGAAAGGCACGATCCGCAGGGGGCGCACCCTGGAGGAAGACGAGGCGCTGGCCGATTTCATCAGGGATGATGAAAAAAGCCGGGCGGAAAACCTGATGATTGTCGACCTGATCCGCAATGACCTGTCCAAACTGGCCCGGCCGGGTTCTGTCAGGGTGGACAGCCTGTTTGATGTGGAAAAATACCGCACCCTGCTGCAGATGACCTCGACGGTTGAGGCGGAACTTGACGAGCAGGTCCGGGTGACAGACCTGCTCAGGGCCATGTTCCCCTGCGGTTCGGTGACCGGCGCTCCGAAAATCAGAGCCATGGAGATCATTCACGAGCTGGAACGGGGCCCGCGCGGGATTTATACCGGCGCCATCGGCTATATTACGCCGGACCGGGACCTGTGCTTTAACGTCCCGATAAGAACCCTCATGATTGACCACCAGGGCAGGGGGTGTCTCGGGATCGGAGGAGGTATCGTGGCAGACTCCGATGCCGGCGCGGAATATGAGGAATGCCTGCTCAAGGCCAGTTTCCTGACCCGGGAGCAGGCGGATTTCGAGATTCTGGAAACCATGCTCTGGACAGAACAGGACGGCATCGGGTTGCTGGGGCGGCATCTTGACCGGCTGGAAAAATCGGCAAGCTATTTTGATTTTCCCTGCGACAGAGAGGCGATCCGGCAGGAACTCGGGGAAGCTGTATCGCATCTGGCCGGTTCAGGTCCGTGGCGGGTCAGGCTTCTACTGTCGCCCAAAGGCAACTGGTCGATCACCTGCGAAAAAACCGAGGACATGGATCCGGGCCGGAAATACGCCATCTGTCTTGCCGAGGAAAAGGCGGACAGTTCAAACAGCCTATTGTATCACAAGACCACGGCTCGCGCGCTGTACAACCGGGAATTGGCTCAGGCCCGGGGCAGGGGCTGTTTCGAGGTCATATTCCAGAATGAAAACGGCGAGTTGACCGAGGGCAGCTTTACCAACCTGTTTGTCGAGCTGGACGGCCGGATCTATACGCCGCCCCTTTCCGCCGGCCTGCTTCCCGGCACGTTGCGGCAGGACCTGCTGGACCAAGGCAAAGTGACGGAAAAATCCCTCCGGCCCGAGGATCTTCAGCGGGCGAGCAGGATATTTGTCGGCAATTCGGTACGCGGTCTTGTTGAAGTGGAACTGGCTCCAGCGGTTCAGGGTTGAGGCGGCGTTTTCATTGTATAACAGTCGATGCCTTTGTCTTTGAGCCGTCCGCAGTAGTCATTGGCCGCGTCTCGCGTCCCGAAGGGGCGAAGCTGCAGGCGGTAAAATACGCCCTTGTCCCTGATGTCAACAATCTGAATGACGGCTTCATGGTCATCGACCAGACTGCCGAGGCGCTGGCTGAGACCGTCCAGGGCACGTTCGGCCTCCTCTGAGGACCTGAAGGAACCGACCTGGACCCGGTAGTTGTCTGACGCTATGACGGCAGGTTGGCTTGCTGCAGAGGCCGGTGCGGGAGCCGGTTTTGCTTGCCCTGTCGCTTCGGCAACCGGTGAAACAGGTGCGGTGTCCTGTTTTGCAGGTCCAGGGACATCAAGGGTGGTGGCCTGTTCGATCTCCTGCTCATTCTGGCCATCCACCATCAGGTCGCGGTTGTCCGCCACCCGGTAGGAGCCGACCAGTCCGGGAGCCCTGGCCAGGGCCGCCTGGATGGTATCGGAGTCCAGATAGGCCTTGAGCTTGTCCTGCGCTTTGATCGCGTCCCTGATCCCCTGTTCGGCGGACAGGTGGATCCAGGCATAGGCGTCCGTTTCATTTTTAGCCACATGCTGGCCGTTGTAATACATGGTGCCGACAATATACTGGGAGCGGGCATCGCCATTGCCGGCGGCCCGGTACAGCCATTTATAGGCCTGTTCCATGTCCACCTTGCCGAGCCGGCCGAAATAATGAAGCGTGCCCAGGTTGCGCTGAGCCCCCACATGGCCTTTTTCGGCCGCCCGCAAATAATATTCTTCAGCCTTTTTGTAGTCCCTCTCCACTCCGCGGCCCATGCGATAGAGCTGACCGAGGTTATAGAGCGCATTCGGATTGCCCAGGGCGGCGTAGGGCAGCCATTCTTCCCGGGCGCGCACGTAGTCTCCGGCTTCATAGGCTGAAACACCGTCCGAGACAGTTGCGGACGCAATGGTAATACCCGGTAGAGTTAATGCGGATAAGAGAAACGGCAAAATAATGACTGGTTTTTTCATAGGCTGTGTACTTGTGTTCAAGTCCCCATCATCGAAGGCGAATATATAAAAAACAATATATTTTCCCTGTGTTTATAAATAGTTAGTAGTTAAAATTTTGCGCTTCACTTTACGATTTATTAATACCTCCCGGGCACAATGGTTAACTGTACGGGTATGTGGAAAATATTTTCCCACACAGATTTGCATTATAGCAGCAATTATAAACATCAAACAAGGTTGGAACATATGCGAGTTTTGGCATTTACATCACAGAAGGGCGGGTCAGGAAAAACCACGTTGAGCGGTCATATTGCTGTCCAGGCCGAGCTAGCTGGTGAAGGGCCTGTGGTTCTGGTAGATACGGACCCGCAGGGCAGCCTCACCGAATGGTGGAACGAACGCGAAGCGCCGACCCCGGCCTTCGCCCAGACCAATGTATCCCGACTGATCACTGACCTTGACGAGTTGCGCAACCAGGGTTTCAAGCTGGCGATTATTGATACACCGCCGGCCATTACCCTGGCGATCCAGAGCGTGATTGCCGTTTCCGACCTGATTGTTATCCCGACACGCCCCAGCCCCCATGACCTGCGGGCCGCCGGCGGTACAGTGGAGCTGGCTGACCGGACCGACAAGCCCTTTATGTTTGTGGTCAACGGCGCCTCTGCCCGGGCGCGGATCACCAGCGATGCCGCTATCGCCCTGTCGCAGCATGGCACTGTTGCGCCGATTACTCTGCATCAGCGGACCGATTATGCTTCCAGCATGATCGACGGCCGAACCGTGATGGAAACCAATCCGGAATCAAAATCTGCACAGGAAATTGCCGATCTGTGGGATTACATCAGCGACCGGCTGGAGAAGAATTTCCGCCGCACGGTCTTCCAGAATAACGCCGCCCAGCGTCGGGCACCGGCCGCCCCCGCTCAGGGGTTCGGTCGCCGGCAGATACAAGCATAAGTAAGGAGTGGGGAAGAGTTGATGAAAAAGGAAGCGAGATTAACCGGTTCACTGCTGGCGCGCAAAGGGAAGGCAATTCCGAGCCCGGCGGCACCTAAATTTTCCATGCCGGCTATTAACAGGTTTGGACACAAAGGCCAGGACGACACCGTTGACGAGAAGCATGTCGCTGCGGAAGCAGAAGACGGCCTGGCAAATACCATTGAAACCGTAAAAAAACTCTCTGAAGTGCAGGGCCGCCGGTCCGGTCCGAGCGACGACAAAACGGAGACAACGGGCGGTAAGATTTTTGGACGTCGCAAGGTGGAAAAAACTGCGCCCAAGGCACCAAAAGCCGCCGGAAAGCGCATTGCCATGACGTTGCGGATGACCGAAGAAGATCATCTGAAGCTACGGCTTTATTCCGCGCATACACGCAAGAGCTGTCAGGAAGTTCTGACAGAGGCGCTGGACATGTATCTGTGCAATGAATCCGAACATGTCTGCGATAACAAAAGATGTTCCTGCCTGGCTGAATAAGTCCGGCAGAATTTGGAAAAACCCAATTAGGAAAATGGAAACAGCCGAAAAGGGACTGGTATGAAAAATCTCAAAATTGCAAAACTTATGGCGACAGCGGCAGTGCCGGTATTTCTGGTTGCCTGTTCAGGTGGAGCACCTTACCAGACGGGTTCAGCTGATGAACCAGCTGCTTCGACGGCTTCAGCGGCGGCAGGGCGTGAAGCTGCCTCCAACAAGGACAACAGCTTCCTGACCCTGGCCAATGAAATGGTTGCTGAAGGCGATCACAATGCGGCGATTACGCTGTTCCGCCGGGCCCACAAATGGCACCCGTTCTCTTCGGAGCCGCTGGTTGGCCTGGGGGATTCCCTGAGCGCCACCGGGCAGTATCAAGAGGCTCTGGAAGCTTACCAGCAGGCCGTTGACATCAACGAAGAGAACCTGACCGCATTAAAAGGTCTTGGCAAAACCTATGTGGCGCTGAATCGTCCGACCATGGCGGTACCGGTACTGAATTCTGCCGTTTCGCTTGCGCCGACCGATGTGGAGGCTATTTCCAATCTGGCCCTGGCCATGGAAATGCAGGGCAACAACAGCGCAGCACTCGAAGTGTACAAGGACGGTCTGGCACAGGATCCGGACAACCTGAAACTTCTGAATAACTATGGCCTTTCCCTGGCGCTTCAGTCACGGCATGATGAGGCAATCCGTATTCTGAAGCAGGCCGCCCAGCATAAGGATGCCGGCGCCAACAGTCGTCAGAACCTTGCTATGGCCTATGCCCTGGCCGGGAACGAGGTTATGGCCTCCCGTCTGCTGTCCATTGACAGCGGCCCGGAACTGACCAACGAGAATATGAACTATTTCCGTGTGCTGGCCAGCATGCCGGAAGACGGCCGGTTCGCCTCCGTGCTGAACCAGTCTGTCGAGCCGAAAACCGACACGACTGCGCCGGCCAATGAAGTCTTTGAAGACGACAGCCTGACCCGCAACGTGACGGTGGCCCGCCTGGTCGAAGAAGTTCCCGAACCGGTGGTTGAAGCTGAACCGGAAGAGGAGGATCCCTCTGTTCCGGCCCTGCTTGGCCCGGAAGGCTGGGCGCTGCAGATCGCGGCCTATCGCAAGAAATCCGAACTGCGCCCGGGCTGGGAAAAGCTGAAGAAAAAATATTTCGACATTATCGGTGATCTTGAACCGCGCCGTTCTGAAGTGGATTTCGGCGATCGCGGCGGCAAGGAACCGAGCGGCTTCTATTATCGCCTGAATGCGGGTCCGCTGACCTCGTTCGAGGAGGCCAACGAAGCCTGCAAGAAAATCAAGGAACGCGGCACCGACTGCTGGGTGCGTCCGCCGCTGACCGCCGAAGGCAAACTTCCGGAAACGGACAAGGAGAAGGCAAAGCCGTTCGAGAAACTTGAAAAGATGATCGAGAACGACGGCACTGCCGAGGCTCCGGCCGAGATGGACAAGGCGCCGGTTGCAGAAGAAAAACCGGCCGAGGTAGAAGCAAAACCGGCGGTCGTGGCTGCAGATGACACGAAAGATGTCGACGTCAAAAAAGATGAAGACAAGAAGAAAGCCGACAAAATCGTCTGGAAACTGGTTCACCAGTCAGAGGCGGAACAGACTGAACTGTCTCAGAATGATGTACCCGAAGAGGGCATCGAGGAAGAAGACGTGGAATAGTCAACGTCAGCAGATCATTGTAAAGCAAAACCCTCCGCAATCTTGCGGAGGGTTTTTTTATTACGGCCGTCGCCTGGGTCAGGCGGCGTTGGAATTCTTGCTGGTCGAGGTCAGGATCGCGTGAATGGCATCGCCGCCCTCGGAGCCCCGCAGCTTCTCACAGGTTGATTTGTCACGCAGCAGGCGGGACACCTTGGCCAGGGCCTTCAGATGGTCTGCACCGGCGGCTTCCGGCGCCAGAAGCATGAAGATCAGGTCAACCGGCTCACCATCCAGGGAATCATAGTCCACCGGCTGGTTCAGGCGGGCAAAAATGCCATACAGCCGGTCCAGTCCGGGAATTTTCCCGTGCGGGATGGCAACGCCATGTCCCACCCCTGTGGTACCAAGCCGTTCACGTTCCACCAGAACGTCAACGATTTCGTGGCTGGGCCTGTCGAGTACCTTTTCTGCCTTGTTCGCGAGTTCCTGCAAAATCTGCTTTTTGCTTGTCGCTTTCATATCCGGAATGATGGTGTCCAGATTTATCAAATCAGCAATATCCATACGGATCACTTCTTGTTGTTAATCTTCTTTCGGGTCAATCCAGCCGATGTTTCCATCGGCCCGGCGATAAACCACATTCATGCGCCCATGCCCGGAATTGCGGAACATAAGCGTTTGAAGATTGCCGAGGTCGAGCCGCATGACCGCTTCGCTGACAGAGACTTCCGGAATATAGGTTTCCGTTTCTGCGACGATGGCGGGCTGGGCATCCTCCAGCTCCTCTTCACCTTCTTCCTCTGCCGCCAATACATTATATTGGGCAGGGATCACTGACTGGCCGTTGACTCGCTGGTTATGGTGATTGCTCAGACGTCTTTTGTATCTGCGCAATCTTTTTTCCATCCGGTCTGCTGCTGAATCAAAAGCCGCATAAATATCTGTTTCTTCGCCATGGGTCTGCAGGTCTACCCCGTGACCCAGATGTACCTGGCAATCTGCCCGGAACAAATGTGCATCCTTGGAAAAGGTTACAGATCCCTCTATGGGGTGATCGAAATATTTGTTCACACTGCCGTCGAGGCTGTTTTCCACATGACTGCGAAGTGAGTCACCAATATCAATCTGTTTGCCGGTAACAACGATTCTCATGCTTTTCTCAGATCCTTCTCAGACAGCTAAATCAACGCAGACTTTTGATTTTACCAGTCAAGGCCGCGGAACTTAGAGTTAACTTACCACTTTGTCAAGTTTTGACCCAAGTTCCTCTGGCTGGACAGGGGAAAGGGATCCGTCTGTCCTGCTGGATACCTCCCCGTGGAAACAAAAAACGCTATCTGTCTAATTTTCTGTTTCGGTGAGCTCACAGGGCGGAATTCTTTATCCGGCGGCGCTGAATAGACGATGGAATATTCAGGGCCTCGCGATATTTTGCTACTGTTCTTCTTGCAATATCAATACCTTCCGCTTTCAGCAACTCCACAAGTTTATCATCTGAAAGGATTTTTTTCGGGTTTTCCTCATCGATCAGGGACTTGATGGAGTGTTTCACCGCTTCTGCGGAATGGACATCACCTTCGGCCATGGACGAGATGGCGGTGGTGAAGAAATACTTCATTTCAAAGATGCCACGGTTCGTGGCGATATATTTATTGGCGGTTACACGACTCACGGTGCTTTCATGCATGTCGATGGCTTCGGCAATGGTCTTCAGGTTCAGCGGACGCAGGAATTTAATGCCCTTTTCAAAGAATTCACTCTGCTGGCGAACCAGTTCACTGGAGACCTTGAGGATGGTGCGGGCACGCTGGTCCAGTGCCTTGACCAGCCAATTGGCTGATGCCATGCATTCGGCCAGATATTCCTTTTCTTCCTTGTTGCGGGCCTGTTCCTTGACCACGGTATGGTACCGGTTGTTGAGCAGGACGCGGGGCAGGGTTTCGCTGTTCAGCTCGACAAACCATTCCCCCTTGGGGGATTTGCGGATAAACACGTCGGGGACCACAGTCTGGACCACTTCGCCGCCGAACAGGGAGCCGGGCCGTGGGTTCAGCGACTGGATCTCCCCGATCATGTCCCTGAGGTCTTCGGTATCCACCCGGCACAGCCGTTTCAGGGCATTGAAATCCCGTTTGGCCAGAAGCTCGAGGTTATCGAGCAGGGCTTCCATGGCCGGGTCAAGCCGGTCCAGTTCGCGCTGCTGAATTTTGAGGCATTCGGACAGGTTGCGCGCGAAGACGCCAATCGGATCAAAAGTCTGGGCAATGGCCAGGACCCGTTCGATTTCATCTGTGCTGCAGCCGAACCGTTCGGCGATCAGGTCAATGTCTTCGGTGAGGTAGCCGGATTCATCCAGCGAGCCGATCAGATATTGCAGGATCAGTTTGTCGTTGGTCGGCAGCACGATCATATTGAGCTGGTCTTCGAGATGATCGCGCAGCGTGGTGCTTTCTCCGACCCGTTGCTCGAGAGAGAAATCCATGTCTTCAAAGCTGCCGCCGGAGGACATGCCGCTGCCGCTGACGCTCAGGCTGTCGCTGTAATTGCTCAGCGGTTCGTCGCTGGCCGTGTCGTTATTGAAAACATTTTCATAATCCGTATCCAGCGGCGTATCGGACTCACTGCCCTGCATGGTATCGGCGCTGAGATATTCATCGGAACTGGTAACGGCTTCGCTCTCCTTGCCGTTTTTCTCACTCTCGTCGCGTTCGCTTTCGCCCGGGGTCTGGGATTGATCGTTGGCTTCCCCCATTTCCAGAAGCGGATTCTTTTCCACTTCATCAATCACGAAGTCGACAAGTTCCATATTGGAATATTGCAGAAGGCGAATAGCCTGCTGCAGCTGGGGGGTCATGACCAGCGACTGCGATTGTTTTAGTTCCAAGCGTGGCGTTAAAGCCATATTCTCTCTATCCCACCTTACAGACTGAACCTGTCACCCAAATATACACGACGGACGTCTTCATTGGCGACAATTTCCTGCGGCGTCCCGGTCATCAGCACGGTGCCGTCATGGATAATGTAGGCCCGGTCAATGATATCAAGTGTCTCCCTGACGTTGTGATCCGTGATCAGCACACCGATGCCCCGGTCTTTCAGATGTGACACCAGGTCACGAATGTCGGCGATGGCGATGGGATCAATGCCGGCAAAGGGTTCATCCAGCAGCATGAAGCTGGGACGGGTGGCCAGGGCCCGGGCGATCTCCGCCCGCCGCCGTTCCCCGCCGGACAGGGCCAGGGCGGGAGACTGGCGGATATGCTGGATGGAAAACTCGCTCAGCAGTTCCTCCAGCATTTCAAGCCGTCTGCCTTCATTGGGTTCGGAAATTTCCAGAACCGACCAGATATTTTCTTCCACCGTCATGCCGCGGAAGATGGAGGCCTCCTGCGGCAGATAGCCGATGCCAAGCCGGGCCCGGCGATACATGGGCATGCGGGTGATATCGTGCCCGTCGAGGACGATCCGGCCCGCATCCGGCTCGATCAGGCCGGTGATGGTATAGAAGCAGGTGGTCTTGCCGGCGCCATTGGGGCCGAGAAGACCTACGACTTCTCCCTTGTGTACCTCCAGGCTGATGCTGCGCAACACCGTTTTCTTGCGGTATTTTTTTTCGATGCAGTCAACGACCAGCCCCTCTTCCAACAGGGTGGCCGGCGCCACCGTGGCGTGCTCGGATATCGGTGTAATATTCTGATCCATACTCATTATGTACCCCATAAGGGATTAACAAAGGGTTTTTCCTGACCTGACCTTACCCTTCAGATATAGGAAATTTACCATAAATTTTAAATACAGGCAGGCAATTTTGTCGACCAGCGCTTTTCCGGCAGGTTAGTCTTGTTTGTCCGGGACGGTAAACTGGCCCTTGACCCGGTCCTTTCCGTCCTGGCCTTCAATGCTGATCACGCCGGTATCCAGGTTGAGGCGCAGCTTTTTGCCATGCAGCTCCCCGTCTTCGGTTTTCAGCACCACCCGGTCGCCCAGGGTAATGATCCCTTCGGACAGGTCATAGACCGCCCAGCTGCTGGAAATTTCCTCGGTTGGGGATTTGACGGTGACGTTGCCGGAGGCGTCGAGCCGGGTGATGGAGGAGGACAGTTCCTTGTCTTCCCCGGCCTCGTAATAGACGTTGATGCGGTCCGAGTTCATGGTCATGTCGCCCTGGACCACCTTCACATTGCCGACAAAAACCGCAATATTTTCCTTCTGGCGGACTTCCAGCTTGTCGGCGCTGATATCCACCGGCTCTTTCACGTCATGGTCCTTGAGGGCGGAAATCTGCGCCCGGGCCAGGCTGCCGCTCAACATCAGTGCCAGGGCGAGGAGGGCCGGCACCACGATTTTGACCAGTAAAAAGCCGTTGCGGGAATTAGGGGTAAAATAAGTCATCATATTACCTGAGTTGCCTGGTTAATTGTTGTCATCGCTGCCCGGTGTGGAAATTTCGGGGGTTTCAATGGGTTTTTCCGGATCGATGTGCATCTTGACGTCGCCTTCCAGAAAGACGGTTTCCTCGTCCACATTGACCTTGAAGGCGCGGGAGCTGAAGGCGCCAAAGGGCGCCGATCCGCTGACGCCGTCATGGCCGCTGGCCAGTTTGTCATTGATCTGGAATTCGGCCTGGCGGGCGGTGAAATTAAAACCGGTGTCCGACTGGATGTGCACTTCATCGTCCAGCTGCATCACCTGGTCCGAAACATCAAACAGGCCGGAGCGGGCCTTCACAAACATGCGGTCGCCTGATTTCAGATACATTTCGGCCAGCAGGTTGCGGAATTTATAGTCCTTGGCCTCGTTGGTTTCGCGATAGGCGCTTTCGGCGGAAATCCGCACCGGATTGTTGTAGCGGTCCTTGCCTTCATAGCGGGGCTTGATCAGCTTGGCGGTTTCATCCCGCTTTTCCAGCCGGTCGATGGCCAGGGTAAAGCTGCCTTCCTTGGTGCTGAAGACCGGCCACAGCACCAGGGCGATCAGGAAAAAGACGGTAATGACCGGCAGGGATTTTTTCAGGACAGAAATCAGCTCCACCTGCTTCTGGCTTTCCTCGAAGCTCTGGCTGCTTTTCGGAATCAGCCTTTCCAGGTGGTCGGCATGGCTTTCGCCTGCGACGCTGCCGTGTATATCCTTATGTTCACTCATATTACGCCCGTAACCCCGGCAACGACTGCCGGAGTGTTTGTCCTGTTTGGCATTCTGCTCTGATTGACATGTTATCTGTCAGGAAGATGGCAGAAAAAGGGTTCCGGGAAAAGAATTTTTAACCGGAATCAGCCGCAAAACGTCAGCTGTGGGCAAAAATATCCTCTTCTTCCCAGCCAGCCAGGTCCAGTTCGGCCCGGGTTGGCAGGAAGTCGAAGCATTTCCGGGCCATTTCCCGCCGGCCGGCCCGCTCCAGCATCACGTCCAGCCGGCTCATCAGGCGATGCAGGTACAAAACGTCCGAGGCGGCATATTCCTGCTGGGCCTGGCTCAGTTCGTCGGCGCCCCAGTTGGAACTCTGCTGCTGCTTGGAAATCTCCACCTGCAGCAGTTCGCGGCACAGGTCCTTGAGGCCGTGCTTGTCGGTATAGGTGCGCACCAGCCGGGAGGCGATCTTGGTGCAATAGATCGGTTTGACGTTGATCTCCAGATAGTGTTTCAGCACGGCCACATCAAAGCGGGCAAAATGAAAAATCTTGACGGAACCGGTATCCTCGAGAACTTTTTTCAGGTTCGGGGCGCTGGTCTGGCCCTGGGCGATCTGCACCAGATAGGCGTTGCCGTCGCCGCCGGACAGCTGCACCAGGCACAACCGGTCGCGATGCGGTTTCAGGCCCAGGGTTTCGGTATCGACCGCTACCGGTCCGGAAAATTTGATATCGTCGGGAAGGTCCCCGTGGAATAATTTTATGGTCATGAATTTCCCAATTTGTCTGCCAAACTTCTACTAAACTTTATACTGGCTTTAAAGTATAAGTGGCAACCTTTTAACAATTAAAGAAAAAGAAGTTCTTAATGACCCCGCTGAAATCGGTAAACCTGAAATTGGTCTATGCCCCCGATCCGGTGTTTCGCCAGACGGCGGAGCCGGTCGGGCAGGTGGATGACGAGATCCGCGCCCTGCTTGACGGCATGTTCGAGGTGCTGTACCGGGAGCGCGGCGTCGGCCTCGGCGCCAATATGGTGGGATTGCTGAAGCGGCTGGTGGTGATCGACCTGCAGGAGGGCGGGGCGGAAAGCCCTATCGCCATGGTCAATCCGGAGATTGTCGACAAGTCCGAAGAAACCCAGACCTTCGAAGAGGGCTCGCTCAGCTATCCCAGCATTTCCGCCGAGGTCACCCGGCCGAAACAGATCACCGTCACCTATCTTGACGCGCAGGGGGCGGAACAGACCCTCCGCGCCGAAGGCTGGCTCGCCACCGTGATCCAGCATGAGGTGGATTACCTCGACGGCGTGATCTATCTCGATTACCTGTCGCCGGTCAAACGCAACATACTGCTGAAAAAGATGAAGAAATTCCGCAAGCAGATGGGGATTTAGTCCTACCCCTGCGGCTCGTCTTTCACCGGCACCGTCGCCTCTTGAAGCACCGTTGCCGGGGCTTCCCCTTCCTCCGGGATCAGCCGGTTGAGGGTAATGCTGGCGGCGATGTCGCCGGTGACATTGACCGAGGTCCGGCACATGTCGAGTATCCGGTCCACGCCCATGATTAATGCGATGCCGGCGGTCGGGATGCCGACGCTTTCCAGAATGGTGGCGAGAATGACGATGCCGACCCCGGGGGTGCCGGGCGAGCCGATCGAGGCGCTGGTCGCCATCACCACCACCAGGATCATGCCGGAAATGCCGATGTCGACCTGGAACACCTGGGCCAGGAACAGGGTCGCCACCCCCTGGTACAGCGCGGTGCCGCCCATGTTAATGGTGGTGCCGAGCGGGATGACAAAGCGGGCGATGCCACTCCGCACGTTAAGCTTTTTCTCGGCGGTGGAGAGGGTCAGCGGCATGACCGCGGCCGAGCTGGAGGTGGAGAGCGCCAGCAGCATCACTTCCCGGGCCTCGCTGAGGAAGGTGAGCGGGCCGATCCGGCCCATGACCATGACAATCAGCACATAGATCAGCAACAGCAGCAACAGCCCGGCCAGCACCGTGGCCACATAGACGGTGGCGGCGAGCAGGGTGCTGACTCCGACCCGGGCGGCGATATTGGCCAGCAGCCCGAACACCGCATAGGGCACGAATTTCAGCACCCAGCCGACAATCACCATGCACACGGTCTGCACCGATTCCAGCAGTTCCAGGATCGGCCGGCGCTGGGTCGGGGCCATGGCCAGCATGGCGACGCCGATGATGATGGCGCTGATCACTGTCTGCAGCATGTTGCCGCTGACAAAGGTAGCGAGCGGGTCCCTGGGGAACAGGCTGGTCAGCAGGTCGGGGATTTCCTTGACCGCGGGCAGGCCGGCGGCGGCCATATTCTCCGTTTCCGCCGGGGCGCTCTCGGGGATGATCGACTGCAGCAGGGCGCTGTCGATATAGGCGCCGGGCTTGATCAGCAGGGCCATGCCGAGGCCGATCACCACGGCGATGATGGTGGTGGCGATGAAAAACAGGATGGTGCTGATGCCGAGGCGGCCGATATTCTCACTTTCCTCGCCGGCGGCGATGCCGCGAATGACCGAGGCGATAATCAGCGGGATGATGATGAACTGGATGCCCAACAGAAAGATCTTGCCGGGCAGGGCGATCCAGCTCGCGATCAGTTCCGACAGGTCCGCGTCCACATAACCGCTCGCCGGGCCGATCAGGATGCCGAAACCGACGCCCAGGATCATGGCCAGGATCACCTGCAGCCACAGTCGGCCGGTGATCAGGCTCCGGAGGTTGTAGCGCAGATTGATGAGGGAGCGTTCAAGTGTCATGTTCTTCCCCGCTGCTGGTCCTATGCGGCCAGCTTACCAGCTTCCGCTATCGAGGCCAAGGGAGGCGATCAGTTCATAATAACTGAACACCACCATGCCGAAAAAGGCGATCAGGATCAGCTCATGCTTGAAGGCGTTGCTGTGGAAAAACGCCCGGTCACGGTGGTGGATCACATCCATCAGCTCGTCGCCGAAACGGATCGACAGGAAGGTGCCGGCGCAGGACAGCAGAATGACGCTCCAGTAGGGCCAGGGATGGGTCAGGATATGATGCAGCAGCCGGGTCAGGATCGTGGTGTCGTAATTCCCGGGCCGGAACAGCAGGCTGTAGGTATTGAGGCTGACGGCGATGGTCCAGACCGTGAGCTCGGAATGGATCATGCGGATGCCGAACAGCAGCCGGAGCGGGAAGTCGAGCAGGAAGCCTGCATCGGCGATCGGGGTGCAGAGCACAAAGAAGCTCCAGGTCAGGATCGCCGCCAGGCCGCCGGTCATCAGGCCGTACTCATAGCTCAGGTAGGCCACATAGACCACCAGGATGACAAGCAGCAGGAGGAACTTGATCAGCGCCTGCTTTTGCGGGGCGACGTTCTTGAACAGCATGAGGGGGAGAGTAGCAGAGCATGGCAAGGGGGAAAAGGTCGGCAACCAAAAAAAAGCGAACTGGAGTCAATTTTCCTTGACCTCGACAGGAAGCGCGCCAGAATCTTGTTCGTATCACCAACAGAAATAACATCTTTCAGGAGCCCTTCATGGACGCAGAATTCTGGCACGACAAATGGGAAAAACTGGAAATCGGCTTTCACCAGGATGCGGCGCATGACATGCTGGCCGCCCATTTCAAGGAGCTCGCTCTGCCGAAGGAAAGCCGGGTGTTTGTCCCCCTGTGCGGCAAGACCCTGGATATCGCCTGGCTGCTGTCCCAGGGCTACCGGGTCGCCGGGGCGGAGCTGAGCGAGATCGCCATCCGGCAACTGTTTGAAGAGCTGGAGGTCACCCCGGCGATTTCCGAGGTCGGCGACCTGGTGCTCTACAGCGCCGACGGCATCGATATCTTTGTCGGCAATATTTTTGACCTCAGCGCCGGGCTGCTGGGGCCGGTGGACGCGATCTACGACCGGGCGGCGCTGGTGGCGCTGCCGCCGGAAATGCGGATCAAATATACCGCCCATCTGCGGGAGATCACCAATACGGCGCCGCAGCTGATGATCAGCTTTGACTATGACCAGTCGGTCCAGCCCGGCCCGCCGTTTTCGGTGCCGGAAGGCGAGATCCGCCGCCATTACAGCGCCGCCTATGATATCAGTCTGGTGGAGAGTACCGATGTGCCCGGCGGCCTCAAAGGGCAGGCGGCGGCGAGCGAAAACTGCTGGCTGCTGCGCTGAGACAGAGCACTTCAACTTTGGCGGAGAAACATGTGGGGGAAAATGGTGCCCAGAAGAGGACTCGAACCTCCACGTCCATACGGACACTAGCACCTGAAGCTAGCGCGTCTACCAATTCCGCCATCTGGGCACGGGTTGGTGAATGCAGGGGATAAGCCCTCTGAAATGGAAAGTCAAGGGCAATATGAAAATTTTAAATTGGACTGGACGCGAGACCCGGTTAAAGTCTAAAAGACTTTCTAGATTTGCGCCGGAAAGCCCGTTTTGGAGGGGTACGGCTGTTGTTTCAAAAGACTATTCCGGAGATGGATATGGCTGATCGTCTTGTAACAATTTTCGGGGGTGGCGGATTCGTAGGCACCACCCTGGTCCAGCATCTGGCGAAAACCGGCGTGCGCGTGCGGGTGGCGGTGCGTCATCCCAACAGCGCCATGCACCTGAAGCCGCTCGGCGATGTGGGCCAGGTGCAGGTGGTGCAGGCCAATATACGCGACGAAAAATCGGTCCGCGCCGCCGTCAAGGGCGCTGATGCGGTGGTTAACCTGGTCGGCATCCTCCACGAATCCGGCAAGCAGAAATTCAACAGCGTCCAGGCTATCGGCGCCGCCATTGTCGCCAGAACCGCCGCCGCCGAAGGGGTGAGCAAGCTGGTGCATATGTCGGCGCTCGGCGCCGACGCCGATTCAAACAGCAAATACGCCAGCAGCAAGGCCAGGGGCGAGGACGCGGTGCGTCACTATTTCCCGTCCGCGACCATCCTGCGGCCGAGCGTCATTTTCGGCCCTGGCGACGATTTCTTCAATCGCTTCGCCGCCCTGGCCAGCCGTTTTCCGGTGATGCCGGTGATCTTCGGCGACAGCAAGTTCCAGCCGGTCTATGTGGGCGATGTGGCCGAGGTGATTGTCCGGGCCGTCAGCGACGCCGCCCTTGCCGGCAAGACCCTGGAGCTGGGCGGACCGAAAGTCTACAGCATGCGGGAAATCCTCGAGCTCGTCTGCAAGGAGAGCCGCAACGATCTCCCGCTCATTGATGTGCCGGCGCCGGCCGCCTGGGTTATGGGCTTTTTCCTCGGCATGCTGCCAAGCCCGATGGTGACCATTGACCAGCTGCGCCTGCTGCAGAAGGACAATGTGGTCAGCGACGGGGCGGAGGGGCTCGCGAGCCTCGGTATTGCCGGCACCCCGGTGGAAGCCATCATTCCGTCCTACATGATGCACTGGCGCCCCAAGGGCCAGTTCGCCGACCAGATCGAGGGCTGAGGCTCCTCAACCCGAAATCCGGCCAAAGCACTGAAACTGTAAAATAACCTGAAAAACTGTCGGGTTTCTTTACAGTTTCCGAGGCATTTTCTACACCAATTTATAAAAAATATCCTAATGTTCTGATATAAAAGGGTAAAATTAATCTGGCACGAAATATGCACCGATTTTTCGGATAAAGTGGAATTTTGTATCCAACAATACCAAGCGAGTGTGGGAGATTGGTGTCATGACTAAGGCAATTGTTAAAATTTTGATGGGTGTTTTTGCTGTCTTTCTGATGGCGGAAACGGCCTCCGCGACCATTTATTCTGTTAACCGGACCATCGGTGCGGGCGGCGTAACCGGTACCATTACCACGGACGGTACTCTCGGGGCCTTGTCCGCGGGCAACGTCACTGACTGGAACCTGCTGCTGGATGACGGCAGTACAACATTCAACCTTCTGGGTAACGGGAGTGTTGGCGATAACTCGGACCTGCTGATTTCCGGTGCCGCCTTCATTGCCACGGCGACCGATCTGTGGTTTGATTTTGCCGCTCAGGGATTTGCCCTGTTCCAGAATCCTACCAATGGCAGCGGTATCAACTGGTGGTGCCTCGAGGGACCGTCATCAGGTTGTACCGGGTTTGGCCAGGGAGAATCTGTCGTGACCACCTCTCCGGCTCTGGGAGAGCATGTCCTCTATACCACACGCCAGATTATCTCCGGTGAAGCGGTTGACGCTGACGAGCCTGCTATGCTTGGCCTGCTGGCCCTCGGCCTCGGCGGCCTGCTGCTGGGACGCCGTCGCAAAGCCTGATAATAAATAGAGTACTGGAAGAGAAAGCGGCCTCAGGGCCGCTTTTTTTATGGGTAGCCGTCTTTATTTATATCCATCCGGGTTTTGTGATTGCCAGGTCCAGGCGTCCCGGACCATGTCGTCCAGGGTTTTTTCTGCCTGCCAGCCCATTTCCTGTTTGGCGAGGGTGGGGTCCGCATAGCATTCGGCGATATCGCCTTCGCGCCGGGCGGTGAATTTATGCGGGATTTTGACCCCGTTGACCCGCTCGAAGGCCTGGACCATGTCGAGCACGCTGTAACCGGTACCGGTGCCGAGGTTATAGGTCACCAGGCCCGGTTTCCGGGCGAGCCGGTCGAGGGCCGCGAGATGGCCCTTTGCCAGGTCCACTACATGAATGAAGTCACGCACCCCGGTGCCGTCTTTGGTCGGATAGTCATTACCGAAAATGCTGAGTTCCCTGAGCTTGCCGACCGCCACCTGGGTGATATAGGGCATCAGGTTGTTGGGAATGTCATTGGGGTCTTCACCGATCCGGCCGCTCTCGTGGGCGCCGACCGGGTTGAAATAGCGCAGCCGGGCGATGTTCCATGCATCATCGGCCCTGTGGAAATCCTCGAGGATCTGCTCGATCATCAGCTTCGAGGTGCCGTAGGGGTTGGTGGTGCCGCCGGTGGGGAAATCCTCGCGGATCGGCACGCTCCTGGGCTCGCCATAAACCGTAGCGGAGGAGCTGAAAACCAGGGTTTTGACCTCGGCCTGCTGCATGGCCTGGCACAGGGTGACGGTGCCGCCCACATTATTTTCGTAATATTCCAGCGGCTTGGCAACGGACTCCCCCACCGCTTTGAGGCCGGCGAAGTGAATGACGGCGTCAAAATCGTGATCGGCGAATAATTTATCGAGCCCGTCCCGGTCGCGGATGTCGAGCTCATGGAAGGTCACGTCATTGCGGCCGGTGATATTCTGGACCCGGCGCAGGGATTCCGGCGACGAATTGCACAGATTGTCGATCACGGTGACCTCGTGACCCGCCAGCAGCAGTTCGAGCACCGTGTGACTGCCGATATATCCGGTTCCGCCGGTGACCAGGATTTTCATGCATTCCTCTTATCTTACAGTCTGTTACAGACAGTGTATCATTCCTGAAACATATAGAGCCTAATGATTACAAAGACATTAATCCAGTGCTATTGCACCATCAGGGACGGGGCGGGACGTGTTCAGATTTATTTTGCTCTTTGTGGTCTTTGTTTTTCCTGCGGCCAGCGCCGGGGCGTCTCCCTTCGCCGAAGCCGGCGACCGGCAGTTGCGCAATGATGTCGAGGTGCTGGCGCGATACGGCCTCATATCCGGGCCGGTCATGACCTGGCCGCTGACCTGGCGGCAGATCACCGCCCGCCTCGATAAAACGGACGGGACGGACAACCTGCCTCCTTATGTGCGCATGGCGCTGGCGCGGGTCAGGGGCAAGATCCCCGGCGAATTCCATGCCAGCCTGACCGTGCGCGGGACCAACACCCCGGCGCTGCTGCGCGGATTTGATTACACGGCCCGCAGTGAGGCTGATGTGACGCTGAGCGCCGAATTGCATGGCGATACCATTTCCGCCAAGGGGGTAATCGGCTATCGCTACAGCGAGGATGACGAGGTCACTGACGAGGTGCCGCTGGACGGCAGCTATTTCGCCAAGGAATGGGGCACCTTCCAGTTTTACGTGGGAACCATTGACCGCTGGTGGAGCACCGGCCGGGAAAGCGCCCTGATGATCAGCAATAATGCGCGGCCGATGCCGTCGATCGGCCTGATGCGCAGCGAGCCCAAGGCTTTTGAAAGCAAGTGGCTGTCCTGGCTCGGCCCCTGGGACCTCCGGGTCTTCCTGGCGCGGATGGAGGAGGATCGCTATTTCGCCCATCCGTTGGTGCTGGGCATCCGGGTCAAGATCTCCCCGGTCGAGAATATGGAAATGGGCGCCATGCGGGCGATTCAGGTCTGCGGTGAGGGGCGGCCCTGTGGGCCCGGCACCTGGACCGACGCCCTGTTCGGCGGCGCGGCCGACAATACCGGAACGCTGGATGAGCCGGGCAACCAGCTTGGCGGCTTTGATTTTTCCTATAGCTTTTTCCTGACCAAGGATGTCCATGTGAACAGCTATTTTGAATTTACCGGAGAAGACGAGGGCCAGTATTTGCCGGTGAAATTCGCCACCCTGTGGGGGATGTCCCTTTACGGTGGCCTCGGCGGGGACGGACTGCAGTGGCGCCTGACCGGCGAATATTCCGATACCAGCGCCAAGTTCAAGATCATTACCGGCAAGCGGGACTATAATGTGTTTTACAATCACAGCATTTATCGTTCGGGTTTCAGGTATGAAGGGCGGGCAATCGGCCACAGCCTGGATAATGACGTGAGACTCTTCTCCCTTCGGGCGAGCCTTTTCGGCGGGGAGAACTGGGAAGGCTCCATTGCCTGGCACAAGGCCCATCTCAACCGGGACGGTGCCGGCTATAACCCGGTCAGCCTCAGCGCCGAAAAGATTGATATTTTTGAGCTTTCCGGCAGCCTGCCGACCCGGATGGGGGCTGTGGCGATGGAAGCGCGTTATATGACTGACCAGCCCGATACACCGGGAGAAAAAGACCGCCGGCTGGACCTGGAACTGAGCTGGCGGGCGGCTTTCTAACCGTTACATCGGGGGCTGTCACAAAAAGTCCACGGGATGATCACCGGCCTGAAATAATTGAGGCTATTTATAAGGAGGTGCAGGGCGTTAGTGCAGTTCATCTGTATTTTGGCCCTGGAGAGTATCAGGTCAGCCGAAAGGTGCAGATGTCATACAGCCAGGAAATAAGAGGCCAAGAAGATCGGGATCTTTCCGCGGTCTTTGCCCGGGCGGCAGAGCCTGTTAACCTGCTGAAAGCCCAGCGACAGGAAAACACGCTCTACGGGTTCCTCCGGCCGCTGGATCATGCGGAGGACCTGCCGGCCATTGAATGCCTGGCCGCGACCATTCGTTACGGCCGCAATGACGTGGTGGTGCTGGGGACCGGCGGTTCCAGCCTTGGCGCTCATGCCCTGGTGGCGCTCAAGAAAAACCGTTTCTCCCACAATAACCAGTATCCCCGCATCCATTTTCCCGACAACCTGGGACCGGACAGCATGGATGCCTTGTTGTCGGAGCTGGATCTGGCGCATACCCATTTCCTGATCATTTCCAAATCCGGGGGCACCGCGGAAACCTTGGCCCAGATGATGGCCTGCCTGGCGGCGGTCAAGGAAATGCTGGAGCGGGTCCAGAACGGCCGTCAGCTATCCGAGTATTTTACGGTGATTGTGGAACCGGGGGACAATATCCTGCGCCGTTTTGCCAACCGCTGGCGCCTGCCGATTTTTGATCATGCCAAAGATATCGGCGGACGCTATTCAGCCCTGTCCGTGGTCGGGCTGCTGCCCTCCGCCATTGCCGGCCTGGATATCCGGGAAACACGCCGCGGCGCGCGGGACGTACTGATGAATTGCCTGGAAACCGAAAATATCGAGGATATTCCGGCGGCCATTGGTGCGGCGACCATATACCATTGCGCGGAAGAGGGAATGAATATCAATGTGCTGATGCCCTATGAATGCCGCCTCGACATGCTGGCCCGCTGGCACCAGCAGTTGTGGTCGGAAAGCGTCGGCAAGGCCGGCAAGGGGACAACGCCGGTGCGGGCCCTGGGACCGGTGGACCAGCACAGCCAGCTGCAGCTCTACCTCGACGGCCCCAATGACAAGTTTTTCACCTTTATCACCACCAACATGAACGGCAAGGGCCCCGTCATTGATGATAAACTCGCCTCTGATCCCGAGCTGGGTTACATGTCCGGCCGTACCATAGGCGATCTGGTGGCGGCCGAAGCCCGCGCCACCATGGAGGCATTAAGCCGGCACAACAAGCCGGTGCGCCAGATCAAGCTGGAAAGACTCAATGAATACAGCATGGGCGCCCTGATCATGCATTTCATGCTGGAAACCATCATCGGCGCCCATTTGTTCGACGTGAACGCCTTTGATCAGCCCGCAGTCGAGGAAGGCAAGGTGCTGACCCGGCAATATATGGAATGGGGCCGCCGGATGCACTGATCCGGAAAAAGAAGTTGAAGAAAGATCTGAACAGAATGACTACACCCGTCAAAAAAGCTGTCTTTCCGGTCGCCGGACTGGGAACCCGCTTTCTGCCTGCCACCAAGGTTATGCCCAAGGAAATGCTGACCGTGGTGGATAAGCCCTTGATCCAGTATGCGGTCGAAGAAGCCCATGCCGCGGGAATTGAAGAGATCATCTTTGTGACCGGACGCGGCAAGGGATTGATCGAGGATCATTTCGATCATTCCTATGAGCTGCAGGATCTGTTACGCCAGCGGGGCAAGGATGGAGCCCTGGACGCCCTGCTCGACGCCCTGCCGCCGGAGGGAAATTACAGTTTTACCCGGCAGATGGCGCCGCTTGGCCTCGGGCATGCGATCTGGTGCGCCCGCAACATTGTCGGCGATCACCCCTTTGCCGTGATCCTGCCGGATGACCTGGTGCAGAGCAAGGTGCCCTGCCTGAAACAGATGGTAGCGGCCTACCAGAAGACCGGCGCCAACATCGTTTCGGTCATGGAGGTGCCGCGGGAGCAGACCTCCCGCTACGGCATCCTGTCGCCGGGCGAGGAGATGGACAATCTGGTGGAGATCCGCGGACTGGTGGAAAAACCCCATCCGGACCAGGCGCCGTCCACCCTGTCGATCATCGGCCGCTATATCCTGATGCCGGAGATTTTTGACTATCTCTCCAGAATGGAGAAGGGCGCCGGCGGGGAAATCCAGGTGACCGACGCCATGGCGAAGATGCTGAGGCCGCAGAATTTCTACGGCCTTCGCTTTGAGGGGCGCCGGTTCGATTGCGGCGACAAGCTTGGTTTCCTGCAGGCCAATATTGCCTTCGGCCTGGAGCGGGAAGGCCTCAGGGACGGCCTGACGGAATTTATCAAGGAAAAGACACTTTAAAGACGGAAGAAAATTATGCGTGTGACAGTTGTGGGAACCGGATATGTGGGCCTTGTTTCAGGGACCTGTTTTTCCGAATTCGGACATGAAATCATCTGTGTCGACAAGGATGCCGACAAGATCGAGCGGCTGAAGGCCGGGGAAATCCCGATTTACGAGCCGGGACTTGACCAGCTGGTGGAAAAAAATGTTCGCGAGGAGCGGCTGCATTTCACCACCGATCTGGCTGAGGCGGTGCCCGGCTCCGATGCGGTTTTTATCGCCGTCGGTACACCGAGCCGTCGCGGCGACGGCCATGCGGACCTGTCCTATGTCTATGCGGCGGCGGAAGAGATCGCCAGCCTGCTGGAGGGCTATACGGTGGTGGTGACAAAATCGACCGTGCCGGTTGGCACTGGCCGCGAAATCGAGAAGTTGATCAGTAACATTCGTCCCGAAGCCGATTTCGATGTGGCCTCCAACCCGGAATTTCTGCGCGAAGGGGCGGCGATCGAGGATTTCATGCGGCCCAACCGGATTGTCATCGGTACCGATAGCGCCCGGGCGCGGGAAATCATGCGGGACCTTTACCGTCCGCTCTATCTCAATGAAACGCCGATCGTCAATACGGCCCGGGAGACCTCGGAACTGATCAAATATGCCTCCAACGCCTTTCTCGCCACCAAGATCAGTTTCATCAATGAAATTGCCGACCTGTGCGAAGTGCTGGGCGCGGATGTGCAGGATGTGGCGCGCGGTATGGGGCTGGACAAAAGGATCGGGCCTAAATTCCTGCATGCGGGCCCGGGATATGGCGGCAGCTGCTTTCCGAAAGACACGCTGGCACTGCTCAGGACCGGTGAACTGAACCAGGTGCCGCTGAAGATTGTCGAGGCCGTGGTGGATGTAAACCGGGAGCGCAAGCTCAAGATGGCGGACCGGATCATCGAGGCCTGCGGCGGCTCGGTGGAGGGTAAGAAAATTGCCGTGCTGGGACTGGCGTTCAAGCCCAATACGGATGATATGCGGGAGAGCCCGGCATTGGACATTATTCCGGTGCTGCAGCAAAACGGCGCGGAAGTCCACGCTTTTGATCCCGCCGCCATGGAGGAAGCTCGCAATTATCTGACGGATATCCGTTACGCCAGCAGCCCCTATGATGCTATGGACGGGGCGGATGCACTGGTCATTGTTACCGAATGGAATGAGTTCCGCGCCCTGGACCTCAAACGGGTCAAGTCGCTGCTGAACAGTCCCCTGCTGGTCGATCTCCGGAATATTTATGCCAAGGCAAATCCTGCAGCGGAAGGGTTTGACTATTATGGCGTCGGAAAGGGGAGGGTAATAGAACGTTAACCATGCTTGTTATACGGTCCGGTCTGGTTTAAAAGACTATTGTCAAAATATAAATAAACTGGGGCCGGATTACATATGCGTTCTATTGCCTTTTTCCTGGGTATTATTCTAAGTGGTTGTTTTATAATTAATTCATCCCAGGCGGCGCCATTCGCCGAGGTTGGCGATATGCAGTTGCGCGATGATGTCGAACTGCTCGCCAGATATGACCTGATTGCCGGTCCGGTGGGCACCTGGCCCATGACCTGGACACAGATCACCCGAAATCTGCACCGGGCTGACGAAATGAACCTGCCGGCCTATGTGCGCACGGCGCTGATGCGGGTGCGGAGCAAGATCCCCGGCGAATGGCAGGTGGGCGCAAAGGTACAGCTTACAACGGAACCTGAAATTGTGCGCGGCTTCGAGACGACCGCCCGCAACGATGTGGATGTCTCCGCGGCCCTGCAATATAACGGGGAGAGCACCACCGTTAAACTGGCCGGTGGCTACCGCCACGGCAACGGCGAGGACTATGGCCATTTCGACGGCAGTTACCTGGCGCAGGAACTGGGCAACTGGCAGCTTTATGTGGGGGCCATTGACCGCTGGTGGGGCCCGGGCCGCGAAGGTACGCTGTTGCTCAGCAACAATGCCCGGCCGATGCCATCCGTCGGTTTCATGCGCTCTGAACCGCAACCGTTCCAGACCAAATGGCTGAGCTGGCTGGGGCCCTGGCAGCTCAGGTTGTTCGTGGCGAAAATGGAAGAAGACCGTCATGTTCCCAATGCCCTGATTGCCGGGATGAGCTTCACCTTCGAACCGATTGAGAATTGGGAAATAGGGCTGCGCCGGACCATGCAGCTTTGTGGCGACGGCCGCCCCTGCGACGGGGAAACCTGGCTGAAGGCGCTGATTGGTGGCGGTGATGTGGAGAACTCCGGAACGTCGGAAGAGCCGGGCAACCAGCTGGCCAGTGTGGACATGGCTTATAGCTTCGGGGTCGGCCAGGACGCTGTACTAAAGTTATATGCGGAAGCCACAGCAGAAGATGAGGCGGGCAAGCTGTTCCTGCCCAAGTTTTTTGCCCGTCTCGCAGGGGTGTCGGTGTATGGTCCTTGGGGGGATAGTGGCGCGCAGTGGCGGGTAACGGCTGAGTATGCCGATACAACAGCGACAGAATATCTGTATTTTGGAGACCGGTTAAAAAATGTGATTTATGATCATTTCATCTATCACAGCGGTTATAGGTACAAGCAGAGAGCGCTTGGTCACAGCTTGGACAATGACAGCAAAATATTTTCCGCGATTTTCGACTATAATGGCAGGTCGGGAGACAAAATTTCTCTGAAGTATGAGAATGTTCTGGTTAATAGCGATGATACGTCTTTTGAAGATCAGGTATTTAACAGGGAAAAGATGCATGTCTTTGAACTGGGTTATGCGAACCAGATAGAGTTTTTCAATTATCAGGTTTCTCTTCGGTACTCCACGGACCAGTTGAATACGCCAGACAGTAAAAATGATAAATTGGATTTTGCATTTAGACTGGTAATTAACTATTAAATCCGAAATACATACGGAAATTTGAGGATAATCAATTTTTGCAATGGATAACGAAACTAGTGAAAACGTTCTGGCTGATCGAGATATCAAAAATTTAGGTGGCCGGACCGAAATTGACGATGTGGACCTTTACCGCTTGTTTAATGTTTTGTGGTCCGGGAAATACATTATTCTCGCATTTGTCTTTGTTTCTGCTGTAATCTCAGTATTGTATTCTCTTTCTTTGCCCAATATGTACAGGGCAAGTGTTTTGGTAGCGCCTTCTGACAGGCTTTCGTCCAACCAAGTTTCGGGAGCAAGTAGTCGGTTGCAAGGGTTGGCAGGTCTGGCCGGATTGGGTGGTAGCACAGGTGATGTGGATACCATTCAATTGGCCCTCCAGGTTATGCAATCTAGATACTTTCTGCTGCGGTTTGCGGATAAATATAATTTGGATGTGCCTCTGTTTGCAGGGAAAGAATGGCAGCGAGACTCTAATGTTCTGATTATTGATGAAAATATCTATGATACAAAAAAGGAAAAATGGCTCAGGGTAGTAAAAGGAAATAAGGGATCCGAGCCTTCCGATTTTGAGGTGTTTGAGAGACTTTCAGAGAACCTTCAAATTTCCCGCAATGAAGAAAATGGCTTTATTTCAATAAGCATGGAATCATTGTCGCCTTATTTGGCCAAACAGTGGGTCGATGCCATTGTGTACGAGATCAACAATGAAATCCGGCAAAAACATATCCTGACAGCAGACCGCAATATAAAATATATCGAGGGCAAACTTGCGAAAACTGACGTTGCCGCTATCAGGAATATATTTTTTGAACTGGTAGAAAAAGAAATTCAGAACAAGCTCATGGCCGAAACCGCCGACGAATATGTGTTTATGGTTGTTGACCCGGCGGTGGTTCCTGAAAAGAAAAGCCGACCTGCAAGAGCAGTCATTTGCATTGTAGGTGTTTTTCTTGGAGGTTGCTTGGGCTTGGTTGCTATTTTTGTTAGAAACTTTATCCGAAACTACCCAGGGCGTCAGTCTGGAAATGGTGCGGAATGATTTTGCCCATGAGGCTTATTTGAGACTTTTAAGTATAAGGTACTAAATATGAAAAAATTCGGAATTATCGGTGCCGCGGGTTATATCGCGCCAAGGCATATGAAGGCAATCGCGGATACCGGCAATATCCTTGTCGCGGCTTTGGATAAAAATGACTCTGTCGGCATTATTGACAGTTATTTCCCTGATGCCGACTTTTTTACAGAGTATGAACGTTTTGACCGGCATGTGGATAGAATGCGCCGCAGAGGTGAGCCGCTCGACTATGTTTCCATCTGCTCCCCGAACTATCTGCATGACTCCCATATGCGCTTTGCGTTGCGCGCCGGTGCCGATGCCATCTGTGAAAAGCCCCTGGTACTTAACCCGTGGAATATCGAAGGCCTGCAGGAAATCGAGAGGGATACCGGCCGGCATATCAATACCATTCTCCAGCTTCGCCTGCATCCCAGCATTATTGAACTGAAGGAAAAGGTCGAAGCGAAGGCCTCTGATCGGAAGCATGAGGTCGATCTGACCTACATTACCTCCCGCGGTCACTGGTATCTGGTCTCCTGGAAAGGCGATGTAAACAAATCCGGCGGCGTCGCAACCAATATCGGTGTGCACTTCTACGACATGCTGCACTTTATTTTTGGCGCCCTTCAGGAAAATGTCGTGCATTATTCCTCCGACACCACGGCCGCCGGCTACCTGGAATATGAAAAAGCACGGGTGCGCTGGATCCTGTCTGTGGATGCCGACAATCTTCCGGAAAGCGCCAAGGAAACCGGCCAGAGGACCTATCGCAGTATTACGGTTGACGGAGAAGAGATCGAATTTTCCGGCGGATTTACCGACCTGCACACACTCAGCTATCAGGAAATTCTCAAGGGGAATGGTTTCGGGCTCGAGGAAAATATTGTGGCCATTGAGACCGTTGCAAATATTCGCACCATGACCCCCCAGGGCAAAGTGGGTGAATATCACCCCTTCCTTGACAATATCCTGGACTAGCCGGATATGGGGGAGGAAGCAATGTCCTACACGGTTCATGACAGTGCAATTGTTGACGAAGGGGCCAGTATCGGCGAGGGCAGCCGGATTTGGCACTGGGTCCATATCTGCGGCGGCGCGCGTATCGGCAAGGGCTGTTCGCTCGGACAGAATGTTTTTGTCGGCAATGCCGTCTCTATCGGCGACAATGTAAAAATCCAGAACAATGTCTCGGTCTATGACAATGTCACCCTTGAGGATGATGTGTTCTGCGGCCCGAGTATGGTTTTCACCAATGTCTATAACCCGCGCTCCGCGGTCAACCGAAAGGCGGAATATCGCGACACGCTGGTTAAAAAAGGCGCGACACTGGGCGCCAACAGCACAATTGTCTGCGGGACGACCATCGGCCGCTATGCTTTTGTCGGTGCCGGTGCAGTGATAAACCAGGATGTGCCGGACTATGCCCTGATGGTCGGGGTCCCGGCAAAGCAGATCGGCTGGATGAGTGAGTATGGTGAACGGCTCGACCTGCCCCTGACAGGGGAGGCCACAACAGTGTGTGAGCACACGGGCGACGTCTATCATCTGAAAAATGGTCAAATTTCAAAAGAGTTGGGGCAGGGATAATGCAGTTTATTGATCTCCAGGCACAATATCAGGCGCTTAAAGAGCGTATCGATTCACGCATCCAGGCCGTTCTGGACCATGGACAATATATCATGGGACCGGAAGTCCGCGAACTGGAAGAAAATCTCTCCGACTATGTCGGGGTAAAACATTGTATCTCCTGCGCCAACGGCACGGACGCCCTGCAGCTCGCCATGATGGCCCTGGAAGTGGGGCCGGGTGATGCGGTTTTCACCACCACATTCACCTTCTTCGCCACCGCCGAGGTGATCCCGCTGGTCGGGGCGACGCCGGTGTTTGTGGATATTGACGCGCAGACCTACAATATCGATCCTGTCAAACTGGAACAGGCCATCGAAAAAGTGATCGCCGAAGGTGAGCTTACCCCGAAAGTCATTATCGCCGTAGACCTGTTTGGGTTGCCGGCCGACTATCCGGCGATCGAAGCGATCGCAAAGAAATATAATCTGAAAATTGTCGAGGATGCCGCCCAGGGCTTCGGCGGCAGCATCAACGGCCGCAAGGCCGGTAGTTTTGGTGACCTGGCGACCACCAGTTTCTTTCCCGCCAAGCCGCTGGGCTGCTATGGCGACGGCGGCGCCCTGTTTACGGACGATGATGACCTGGCCGAGATGCTGCGGTCCCTGCGTGTGCACGGCAAGGGTACGGACAAATATGATAACGTCCGTATTGGCCTCAACAGCCGCCTGGATACCCTCCAGGCTGCGGTGTTGCTGGAAAAACTGGCGGCGTTCCCGGCCGAGCTTGAAGCCCGCCAGGACGTGGCTGGCCGTTACAGCGATGCCCTTGGCGAGCAGTTTGTCGTACCCCATGTTCCGGCGGGCTATGTGTCTTCCTGGGCGCAGTATACGCTGCAGCCAAAGAGCGGCAGTCGTGAGGACTATATGTCCCGGCTCAAAGACGCCGGCATTCCTTCGGTGATCTATTACGGCCGCAATATGCATGAACAGACCGCCTTCAAGGGCGCGGGCAACAGACTGAACGATCTTTCGGTTGCCGAAAAGGCGGCCCGGAATGTCTTCAGCCTGCCGATGCATCCTTATCTGGATGCTGAACAATCCGCAGAAGTGATTGAAAAGTTGAAGGATTCGAAGTGCTGAATTTTGTTCGGTCCAGGAGTGAATTTACCAGGCATGTTCTCACTCTGATGACTGGAACGACAATAGCTCAGGCTGTGCCGATTGCTGTTTCCCCCATCCTGACCCGGCTTTATGCGCCCGGGGACTACGGAATTCTGGCGCTGTATGTGTCGCTGGCGACAATTTTCGGGGCCGTGTCCAACGGCAGGTACGATACTGCTGTCATGCTGGCGGAAACTGATGAGGACGCCATCAATGTGGCGAGCCTGGGTATCATCATTGCGGTTTTTGTGTCCCTGGTTTTACTGGCTGTCGTGGTTTTTCTGGGCGCGGAGATAAGCGAAGCCCTGGGCCATGCTGAGATCAGGAATTTTCTCTATTTCATCCCGGTTTCTGTGTTTTTTACCGGGCTGTTCAATATCTTAAATTATATCAATACGCGCAAGAAAACCTTCAAAAATACCGCGAACGCAAACATATTCAAGTCCCTGCTGGTTGCTGTCGTGCAGATTTCGATGGGGCTATTCTCGTTTGGGGCCCTGGGACTGATCACTGGCCAGTTAACGGCCAATATCGGCGCCAACATCAAATTGTTGTTCCGGCTTCCTTTGAAGCTCAATCTCCGGGAAACCGTCTCTTGGCTCCGGATAAAACAACTGGCCTACAGATACCGGGACTTCCCCAAATTCACGATCTGGGCGACCCTGGCGAATAGCCTGTCGAGCAATGTCGTGAATATCCTGATCTCAACATTCTTTTCGGTATCCACACTGGGGCTGTATTCGATTTCCCAGCGCATCCTTGGAATGCCCACCGTTCTGGTCGGGACTGCGGTTGGGCAGGTGTTCTGCCGGGAAGCGGTGGAGGAGAAAAAGGCAACCGGAAAGGCCGTCAAGACATTCAACTCGACGTTTGTGAAGCTCTGTATCATTTCTATTCCGGCGTTTTTGGTGTTGTGGTTTGTCGTGGAGGATGCCTTTGCTCTGGTTTTTGGCGAGAACTGGAGGATTGCCGGTGTTTACGCCAGGCATTTAATTCCTCTTTTTGCAATCCGCTTTGTAGCATCTTCGATGATCTTGATATTACCCACATTTGAAAAGCAGCTGGCGTCCCTAGTCTGGCAACTGGCATTGCTGGCTATTTCTGTGCTGCTGATCTATTCATCGTCTCTACTGAGTTGGGACTTTGAGTTCTTTTTACATGTGTACAGTCTTGTCCTGTCGTTTCACTATGTAGTTTTGCTTTGTCTGATCTGGTTGGTTACCAGGTCATATATTTAAGGGTTTGGTAGAATGAAAATATTGATTGTCGGTCTTACGTCTACTGCAATAGGAGGCATGGAATTTCATAATCTGGGCAATTATATCATTATGGAGCCACTCATCGAGGAACTTCAGAATACTTTTCCCGGCGCCGAGATCAGAACATCAATACAGATGTCTGATGATTATTGTCGGAAATGGAATATTGTGTCCCTCCGGGATAAGAGGTTTTTCAGGTATAAATTTACTACCGGGCTGCGCACAATCGCTGATATTTTTAAAGTAAGCCTCTGGAAGGTTTTCTCCTGTGTGGGGTTGAAGCTGGACGGACTGCTTCAGAGCAGCCTGCTTCTTCGGGAAATTAAAGACGCTGACCTGGTTATTGATTTCAGTGGCGATGTCTATGGCGATAACGCCCATTACCGTGCATTCCTTGAAGCGAATGCGCGACTCTGGTTTGCAATGGTGATGAAAAAGAAGATCGCCATGATTATCGGCTCTCCCGGTCCGTTCAAGTCAGCTTGGCGTAAAATTATTGCTAAATATATTTTGAGGAATGTTGATCTGCTGACCAATCGCGAGGCCGTCTCGACGGAGTTGTTGGCCGATATGGGGATCACAGGGGAGCATATTTATTCTACAGCCTGCCCGTCCGTTTTGTTTCGCAAGGAACCGGACGAAAATATGGTGCAGATCCTTGAAACGGAAGGCCTCAACCAGGTAAGGCAAAGGCCTCTTGTGGGGCTGATCCTTTGTGGCTGGAATATGCCGGTAGGGCCCTATAACAGGTGGCCGAGGGAAGACGTGGAGTATTCGTCGTTTGTCGAATTAGTACGTTATCTGATAGAGGAAAAGAATGTCGATGTCTGTTTGATGTCACATCAGAATGGCACAGATGACGAGATGAGATTGCAGCCGGCAAATGACCACAAATTGATTGCCAGATTGATGGAGATTATAGGCAATAAGTATCCTGAAGATCGTTTGTTTACTCTGAAGGGGCTTTATACAGCGGCCCAGAGTAAAGCCATCATTTCGCATTTCGATATATTGGTAAGTGGTCGTATTCACGGAGCGGTACAGGGGCTTTCGCAGGGGATACCCTCCGTCATCATTGACTATGGTCATGAACCCAAGGCACATAAACTTAAAGGGTTTGCCAGAATCTATGATGTTGAGGATTTTGTCGTCGACCCGACCAATGCCGATCAATTGAAGGAGACGGTTTCAAAAGTGCTGGAAAACAGGGGGGAGATTGCGGAAGGACTGGAAAAAAGAATTCCTCTCGTGAAAGAACTGACAATGAAAAATTTCACTCTTTTGCACGAGTTGGCATACGGGAAAGCTTGAGGCGGTCCTGTATCGGGCCGGTCATTGATGTCCGATCGGCGGCCTTTAAGGAACCACTGTCATCCAAAGAGCGAACAGCTTAGATTTGAAGAAAAAACTGAAAAAGATTATCAGGTATCTTGTCTCCAGGCTTTACGCCCATGAGATTTTGTACCTCTACAGACATAAGGTACCGCGAGATATTCATTCCGAAGCTCGTATAGAACTGGCTACGCCTGAGAATCTGGGTACCCTTAAAGCTTTTCAGACTGATGACCAGATTGCAAAATTCCAGGAATTTCTTGAGGCCGGAGATATTGGATATCTGGCGTTTCTGGGAGACCAGTGTGTACACAGAAGTTGGGTGGTCGTCCGCAAGGGGGACATAAAGCTTCACTGGTCTTTGTCACATGCTCTGGCAGAAGGCGAGGCTTATATTCACTATTGTGAAACTGCTCCTGCCGCAAGGGGGAAAAAAGTGTATCCCGCCGTGCTCTGCAGAATATGCTCTGACCTGAACAGGGATTTCAATATTTTTATTAACGTCAATAAAAAGAACCTGGCTTCCATTTCAGGTATTGAAAGAGCAGGTTTTGAGAAAGTCGTGGAAAACCGGATATTGATTGTCATGGGGCTTAAATTCCATAAAGCAATATTATTTGAGAACGAGGTTTGATAATTTTACCGTATGGATGCCAAGAAAAAATATCGTGAGCTATGCCGGCAGGAGAAGACGATCCCATTGTTTAACAGGGACTGGTGGCTTGACAGTGTGTGCGGCGAGAATAACTGGGATGTTTCCCTGGTAGAAAAAAAAGACGCCATTGTGGCTGCGCTCCCCTACATTTTGACGCGGAAACTGGGCATAGTGGTTATTCGGCAACCTAAGCTTACCCAGTGTTTGGGGCCGTGGATAAGGCAAACGGATGCCAAATACTCCAAGAAAATCGGACATGAGAACTCGTTGATTGGCGAGTTGTATGACCAGTTGCCGAAATTCGATTACTATAGCCAGGCATGGAACAGTTCCTGCACGAACTGGCTGGCACTATATTGGCGGGGATTTAGTCAGACGACCCGCTACACCTATGTGATCGAAGGCCTTTCAGACCTGGAGAAAGTTTTTGCCGACTTTGAATCCAGCTATCGAAATAAAATAAGAAAGGCTGACAAGCTGGTTAGCGTCAGTATGGACCTGGATATTGATGAGTTTTACGATATCAATATGCTTACTTTTAAACGTCAGGGATTGTCCGCCCCCTACAGTCGCGAATTTATAAGAAGACATGACCGTATCTTATCAGAAAACAATGCGAGGAAAATTTTCTATGCAAGGGATGAGGAAGGTCGCATTCACTCTGCATTGTATTTAACTTGGGATGACTCCTCCAGTTATGTGCATATGGTGGGGGAAGACCCGGACTTGAGGAACAGTGGCGCCGGGATACTGTTGATCTGGAAAGCTATCCAGTATACGGCCAATGAATTGGGATTGGATAATTTTGATTTTGAAGGAAGTATGTTAACAAACGTGGAGCGTGTCAGGCGAGATTGTGGCGGTCAGCAAAAGCCCTATTTCTATATTACGAAATATAATTCTCGTTTATTGCGTTTCAAAGATGCGCTGAAGGCTCTGTTGACGAAAGGACATAGGTAGATGCCTGCCTTCAATATATACATTCCTCCCTTCTGTATGGATGAATCGCGATATATTATTGAAGAGCTGATTGGGGAGTTTCTGGGGCTCGAGTTCGAAATAGAAACGTGGGACAACCCATATTATCTGGTCGAACATGAAGGCAAGTCGATCGAACTGCCCGCAGATTTCTTCCAAAGGGCGGAGACTGACTGGCTGTCTCCTGAGACACTTCCGACACGGCCTCTTTCCTGTTGGGATAGTCGATCAGCAAAGATGGAGATTCTGCTGTCAGCGCCTGACGTCCCGGTTATATTCGGACGTCCTGAACTGACAATCTCCGACAGTGGCATAAAAATCAGTATCGATATCTTTGGGTCTGCTTTTTTTATGCTCTCTCGGTATGAGGAGGCAGTGACGAGCGTTACTGATCAGCATGGCCGTTTTTCGTCGGAAACATCGATCGCCAGACAGGAAGGGTTTTTGCTCAGACCGATTGTCAATGAATATCTTGAAATACTCTGGTCGTGTATCCGCCAGCTTTGGCCAGATACGGCGCGTCGTCCAAGAGAATTTAAGACAATTGTCAGTGCGGATGTTGATGTTCCCTATCACCGTATAAACAAGAGTCTGCCGGGGATGCTTAAACGGTTGGCCGGACATCTGGTCGTGAGGAAAAAACCACAACTCATACCTGGCACGATTCTGAACTATATTGCGTTCAAGTTCAATGTTTTGCGGTTCGATCCGTTATATCGGGATTTGCTCTGGATAATGGATGTGAATGAAGGGATTGGCAATAGAGTTACCTTTTATTTTCTCTCCAACCCAACGGACCCACAGTATGACGGTTGTTATAAACTGGACGAGCCGGGTATCCGCAATCTTGTCAAAGAAGTATATCGTCGCGGTCATATTCTTGGGCTCCACCCTGGATATCTGACTTTTCTAAATCGGGACAAAATGTTGAAGGATGTGACAAACCTGCAACGGGCTCTTGAAAGGGAAAAAATTCCGGAAACTGTTACGCAAAGCCGGCAGCATTATTTGCGTTGGAAAACCCCTGATACTGCGGCCATCCTGGAAGATGTTGGAATTACGATAGACTCCTCTCTTTCCTATTCCGATCATGCGGGCTTCAGGAGCGGGACCTGTTATGACTATAATTTCTATGATGTTGTGGCCAGACGGAAGCTATCCCTGAAAGAGCGCCCCTTGATTGTCATGGAACATTGTGTGCTGGACAAAAACTGTATGAATTTGCAGGGCAGGGATGCGATTTCCTGCATTCAGGAGTTGAGAAGGCTGTGCAGGATGTTTAGGGGCAATTTTACGTTATTATGGCACAATTCCAGTTTTAATGAGGAAATTGATAAGAAAATATATCAGGAGTGTATAAGTTAACTGATGGCGCTTCTGACTTGTCCATGGCTGCAACATTTCTCCCGCGAAACAGGAAAGCATGTGCGATGCTTATAGTGGAATTCTGCAATTCGAGGAGCGAAGAACTCTTTGGGTATATTATTGGGTGTGTGAATGATTACGATAGTTGATTACGATGTGGGCAATCTCGGCTCAGTAAAAAACATGCTTAAAAGAATTGGTGCAGACAGTATCATTACGAGTAGTAGGGATGAAATACTGGCTGCGGAAAAAATAATACTTCCCGGGGTGGGAAAGTTTGATCACTGTGCGGAGAAACTGGAATCTTCCGGTCTAAGGGATTGCCTGGAAAAGAAAGCTCTGACCGATAAGATACCTTTTCTAGCTATTTGTGTCGGGATGCAGCTTCTGACAAAGGGGAGTGAAGAAGGAATTCTTCCGGGACTGGGGTGGATTGACGCTGAAACCAGGAAATTCAGGTTCGAGGAGGATAAATATCGTTCCCTGAAAATCCCCCATATGGGCTGGAATAAAGTCGTTCCGGAAGAAAATAACCCTTTATTTGAGGGATTTGACAGTGAAAATACAAAATTTTATTTTTGCCATTCCTTTCATGTAATATGCAACTCTCCTGAGAATGTGGGGGCCAAGACAAATTATGGATATGAATTTTCTTCAGCTATTCGGAAAGAAAATATTTTTGGGGTTCAGTTCCATCCGGAAAAAAGCCACAGATATGGTTTCCAGTTGTTCCAAAATTTTGTGGGGATGTAAGATTTGCTAAGTGTGAGAGTAATTCCTACTTTGCTTCTTGGAGAAGGCGGACTTGTAAAGACCGTCAACTTTAAAAAGCCCAAATATGTCGGCGATCCAATCAACGCGGTTAAAATATTCAATGAAAAGGAAGTCGATGAGATTCTGATAGCGGATATTTATGCTTCAGAAGAGGGGCGAGGGCCCGATATTGATTTTATAAAAGAAGTGGCTTCCGAATGTTTCATGCCGCTTTGTTATGCGGGGGGGATTTCCAATCTGGATCAAATACGCGCCATATTTAAGATCGGCGTCGAAAAAGTGTCGTTGAATTCTTCGGTACTGGAAAACCTCGAACTGGTTAGCGAAGCCTCGAAAATATATGGGGCCCAAAGTATTGTAGTGACTATGGATGTTGCCAGGAATTTCTTCGGAAAATATTCTGTGTATGGGCGACGCGGGAAGAAAAACTTGTCGCTGGATCCAGTGGAATATGCAAAACAAGCAGAAGCAGCTGGTGCTGGTGAACTGGTTATTAATTCCATAGATCGGGATGGAACCGGTAAAGGTTACGATCTTGAACTTATCGAAAAAATTAGCAATGCGGTTAATATCCCCGTTGTCGCTTGTGGGGGCGCCGGGGAGCTGCAGCATTTCCGCGAGGCAGTGGATGCCGGGGCTTCAGCAGTTGCCGCGGGAAGTTTTTTTGTCTTTGTTGGTAAACATCGCGCTGTATTAATTACTTATCCCGATATAAAAGAACTGGATAGGTTGTTCGGCAATAATTGAATTTGATTACAAGACCCCAGGATCGGAATTATGACTCCATCGACAGACTACCAGATTTGTACCAGATGTATAATGGACACCAGCGATCCAGACATCGCATTTAATGAAGAAGGGGTTTGCAGTCACTGTACCTACTTTGACGAAGAGGTGATACCCAACTGGTTTCCTGGGAATGAGGAAGGGCAGAGAAGGCTGTCCGCCATGGTCAAGGAAATCAAGGACTGGGGAAAAAATAAAGAATATGATTGTTTGATTGGCTTGAGTGGAGGCGTTGACAGCAGCTACCTTGCATATCAGGTCAAGGAAGTTTTGGGTCTGCGTCCTTTGGCAGTGCATGTCGATGCGGGCTGGAATTCGGAACTGGCTGTCCAGAATATCGAAAACATTGTAAAGAAGCTGGACATTGACCTTTACACCTATGTGGTGGATTGGCCGGAAATGAAGGATCTGCAGTATGCTTATCTGAAATCCGGTGTAGCCAATCAGGACGTACCTCAAGACCATGTTTTCACAGCTACACTGTACCGGACCGCAAAAAAACATGGGATCAAATATTTCCTCGGGGGAAGTAACAAAGCCACCGAGGCCATCCTGCCTAGTTCCTGGGGCTATAATGCCCTGGACTTGACCAACCTGCTGGATATTCACAAGAAGTTTGGGAAAAGAAAACTCAAGACCTATCCCACAATCTCATTTTTTGAGTATTATATATACTTCCCGTATATTTTCGGCCTGAAAAAGTTCCGTCCCCTCGATTGGATGGATTATCGGCGGGACGCGGCTGTCGCCCTGATTGAAGAGAAACTCAATTGGCGGAACTACGGAGAAAAGCATCATGAGTCCCGGTTTACCAAGTTTTTCCAGGCCCATTATTTGCCTCATAAATTTGGCTATGATAAACGGCGGGCCCATCTTTCAAGTCTGATCTTGTCCGGTCAGATTAGTCGCGATCAGGCGCTCAAGGAAATGGAAGTGCCCCTATACGATCCTGTTGCACTGCAGGAGGATAAGGAGTTCGTGGCAAAAAAACTGGGTTTTTCAATGAATGAGTTTGAGTCACTTCTCAATGAGCCGGGAAAAGACAATCATGAGTACAAGACCCAGGATAAGTTTTTCAAGTTCAAGGACAAGATAAAGAAAATGCTGGCGGGATAAATGCCGAGGATGACTGTCAACTGGTCGTTGCATGAAACAGCGCTTTTTCTGATAGCGTTGACAAATGTCACCGCATTCGTTGGTATGGCTTTCCCCTATGGTTTCCCGCTGTTCAGCTTCCTTGTATTGCTTTGCCTTGCCTTGACCTTTTTTGCCTTGCTGGTTCAGCCGGGGAAATCTTTTTTCGGGAAAAGAAGCACCCCGTTTCTCTCGTTTTATCTATTAATTGTCGCGTCCTTTTTTTACGCCTTGGTCGTTAGTGAAGGGGCGTTGGGAGCTCGGGAATCCAATAATCTAATAAACCTGGTCAGTCTGACCTTGTTATTTGCGATATCCCTATTCTGGGTAAGTTCAGAAGAGGCTCTAAGTTCTTTTTATTCCCGGTTTCAATATCTAATGATCGTTTTTGCTGGTCTGGTCGGGATAGCCGGCCTTCACAAGCTTTACATGTTCAGCAAAGGTGTTCTGATAGAACGATATTTTGCAGGTTCGGTTTATCCAATCGGGACGTCCCTGGTAAATGATTACAATTTTTATGCTCTGTCCCTTATTTGTGCGCTGGTCTACTGCATAAAAGTGATAATCGAAGAGAAGCGTTTCCTGCCACTCCTGCTCTGTTCAGTCGTGTCTCCGATACTTCTGATCAATATCGCACTCAGCGGCTCCAGGCGAGCGATAGTTGTTCTGGCTTTAATCCTTTTATTTGTTATGTGGCGTTTTTTTTACTCGTCTGCCAAAGCGGCATCTGAATTTTTTGGGGCGAGGGTCTCGAGGAAGTTACTCTATCTGTTGTTAGTTGGAGTTATCCTAAGCCCCGGTGTGATTGCCGTAGCGCCCAAGGTGCTGGAGGCGGATAGTGGTACCTTTGAAAAAATCGAGTATCGAATAAATACCCTTTGGAAACTCATGGACAGACAATCGGGGAGTTCCTCTCCGACAGAGGCAAGAACAAAACGCTGGGCAATGGCTATAGAAATATTTGACGATTTCAGCCTGTTTGAAAAAGCCTTTGGCGACGGTTTTTCTTATTATAAAAGCTTGCGGGAAAATAATCTGCAGCCCGATACACAGGGGTATCCGCACAATCTGTTCTTTTCGCTTTTACTTTCCAACGGCCTGGCTGGGGCTCTGATAACGATAAGCAGTTTCCTTTACTTCGCTTATCTTGCCTGGACGATCAGGAAATCCCAGCCTGAACTTTTATCTCTGTTTTTGATTTTCTTCTTTTATATTTCGACAAGCGGAGATCAATGGTTCTCCGTCAAACCTCATTTAATTCTGATATTTACCATTTTTTATTTCTACCGACTGAAAGCCGTCAATGAAAAACCTGCACATCTCGTTAACCAGTTTTAAGAATGAAAGCCGACTGACCAGAGAGGCAAATAGCCTTTTGGGATCCGCACTTGTGCAGGGTATCTATGTCGCGGCCTTATGGGAAGAGGGATTGAAGGAACGTGAAATCACTTCCGGGGGCATAGAGGTATGGCGTGTCCGTCTGGCGACAAGGCCGTTACCCAAAAACATATTCTTTCAGATTATAAAATATCTTGAGTTTTCCCTGCGTCTCCTTGTCTTTTACAGGAACAAGGATGTTGGAATGGTAAACTGCCATTCTCTGGGCCTGCTCCCGCTTGGCTGGCTATTTAAAAAAATATATGGCTCAGTTTTGATCTATGATGCACACGAACTGGAAACGGAGAAGAACGGTCTGAAGGGACAGCGTCAAAAACTGGCAAGAAAACTTGAGCGCTTTTTTATAACATCCGTTGATCTGGTCATCGTCGTCGGCAATGCCATAGCCGAGGAGTACAGGAAAACCTATTCACTCGGTAATGTAGTCACAGTTATGAACTGTCCCAAACTTCTCTATAAGCAAAGGCCGGCCAACAACAGTTTCAGGAAAGAGTTTGGAATATCTGACGAGAAAATAATTTTTCTCTATCAGGGGGTCCTGTCCCGGGGGCGCGGAATTGAAGACATAATCGAGGCCTTCAGCGCGCTTCAGGGAAAAGGCGACAAGGTTCTGGTATGCATGGGGTACGGGTCTTTGGAGAAAACTGTCGAGGACGCGGCAAGTCGATATGAGAATATTTATTTTCATCCTGCTGTTCCTCCGGATGTGCTACCGGAATACACAGCCTCCGCGGATGTCGGACTGTGTCTGATTGAGCCTGTATGCAAAAGCTATGAACTATGCCTGCCGAATAAGTTTTTTGAATATGCGATGGCAGGCGTCCCGGTGATCGCCTCTGATCTGCCCGAGATGAGAGGAATGGTCCAAACATATAACAATGGTGTTCTTGTCCCGCCGAATGATGTTGAGCGGCTGGTGCAGGTTATCGAGCAAACCACACCGGAAGACTTCAGTAAAATGGCGGACAACACCCGTAAACTGGTCGAGGAGCTTAATTGGGAAACCCAGGAAAAAATTATGGTGACGGCCTATCAAAAGCTTCTGGCGAAAAAAAAATACCAAAATTGATCAGATAGTTGGGTTCGCTCTTTTTTTGGGGAATTATTCGGATATAACTAGAACCAATCCGTTACTGCTTTGGCGGGAACTGTCTTGGAGGAAAAAAGTTAGTGATAAAAATTTGCCATCTTACTTCTGTGCATCCCAGAAATGATGTGCGTATTTTTCATAAACAGTGCAGGTCCCTTGCCAAAAATGGTTTTGATGTCCAGCTGATTGTTGCGGATGGATTGGGCGATGAAGTCAGAGACCAAGTCAAAATTGGAGACGTAGGTAGGCTCCCGAGCAGGCTTAAAAGGGTCGTAATTACCGGACGGCGGATATTAAAAAAAGCCCGGGAAATTAACGCGGATATATATCATTTCCACGACCCCGAGCTGATACCTGTTGGCCTTCTGTTGCAATGCAGGGGCAAAAAGGTGGTCTATGATGTTCATGAAGACCTGCCGCGACAGATAATTTCCAAGCCGTGGATTCCTCCATATTTAAGGAAACCAATTTCCTGGACAGCCGAAAAGATTGAAAATTTCCTGTCTCGCTTTTTTTCTGCGGTCGTGACGGCCACTCCATTCATCAGGGATCGTTTCCTGAAAATAAACAGCAGAGTTGTTGATGTTAACAACTTCCCCCTTTTGGAGGAATTTTCCTATCAACCTGATGCCGAAAAAGGTCAAAACGAAATTTGTTATGTGGGAGGGATTACAAAGGCACGGGGAATATTCCCCCTGATAGAGGCTTTGGCCAACACCACTGCGGTTCTGAATATTGCCGGCATTTATAAAGTCCCTGGTCTGCGGGATGAATTAAGCAGTATGCCCGGCTGGGAAAAAGTAGTGGAACATGGTTTCTTGGATCGTAAGGGCGTTGCGGACCTTCTGGCAAGATCGAACGTGGGTATTGTTACGCTCCTTCCCATCGAAAATTACCTGGATTCTCTGCCGGTAAAAATGTTTGAATATATGGCCTCGGGATTGCCCGTGATCGCCTCTGATTTTCCCTATTGGAAGACCATTGTTGAAAAACATGACTGTGGTGTCTGCGTAGATCCCACTAATCCACGAGAAATCGCAGAAGCCATTGAGCATTTTCTGCGGGATAGTGAACTGGCGAAAAAGGTGGGTAAAAATGGGAGGAAAGCGGTGGAAGAGGTTTTTAACTGGTCGATCGAAGAAAAAAAAATGATCAGTATATACCGGGAAATGATGGCCGGGAACGGATCATGAATGAATTGAGTTTGGGAATTTAGTTGATGAACATCTGGTTATGGAACCATTTCGCAGGAGCCCCGGAAATCGGGATGGAATACCGTCCTTATTATTTGTCAAAATGGCTGACGAAGAAGGGGCACAAGGTTAGTATCTTTGCGTCTACGCCCCACCATCTCATGATAACTCCGCCGGAGGTCAGTGAAGATATCTCAACAATGGACATTGATGGGATCAATTACGTCTGGATCAAAGCCGCCGAATACCATTCCAATGGTTTGCGGAGGCTGCTCAATCACTTTTCCTATGCCTGGACCTTATTCAAAAATAACTTCTGTACAGTTTCCGGGCTCGAAAAGCCGGATGTTATTATTGCCTCTTCTCCTCATCCGTTCCATTATTTGGCTGCAAAGCGCTGGGCTACGAAATATAATTGCAAATTGATTTTTGAAGTCAGGGACCTGTGGCCTCTTAGCCTGACTGAACTCCTTGGAACGCCAAGCTGGCATCCCCTTGTCCTTCTATTGAGCTGGATCGAGAAATATGCCTACAGGACGGCCGATAGGGTGGTTTCTGTTTTGCCCTATACCTTTGAATATATGGAACCCAGGGGCGTTTCAAAAGAGAGGTTTGCCTATGTCCCTAATGGGATCGACCTGGGTTCGGTGCAAGCAGGAAGTTTGGAATCCGAAAACCCGACTTACCTGGAGATAAAGGAACTGAAAAAAAAGGGGAAGTTCATCATCGGTTATGCAGGGACTCATGGCATACCTAACCCTTTGGAGGAGTTGATTGGGGCGGCTGGTCTGTATCAGGAAAAATATGGTGATGACCTTGCGGTTGTCCTAGTCGGGCATGGGACTGAGAAAGAAAGGTTAATCGGCCTCTGTAGAGACGGCAATATCAGGAATGTATATTTTTTCGATCGTGTCCCGAAAAAAGATGTTGCTCCCATCGTCTCCCTTTTTGATGTGGGGTACATCGGGTTTGAAAATAAGGAATTCTACAAATATGGCGTGAGTGCCAATAAAATATTTGAATATATGGGCGCCGCAAAACCAATATTGATCAGCCACCTTACGGAGAAAAACCCGGTTACGGAAAGTGGTGGCGGGATACAGGTGCCCCCGTTGAGTCCTGAGAAACTCCTTGAGGCGGTTGTCGAACTGGAGGGAATGTCCGAAAATGATCTTAAAGACATGGGAGGAAGAGGCTACGCTTTTCTGCGGGAAAATCACCTTTATGAACGGTTGGCCGAGAAATACATCGAAATCATAAGGCAGATTTAAAAAGGGGACGGGAAATGTGCTTCTTTTCCGTCCCGTATATTTTACTCCTGGGAATAGCCGAGGCGCCGTAGCAAAGGGCCGGCAATTTTATCAAAATCCTCCAAATCCTGGTCAGTCAGTTCTTCTTTCCACTTATCCAGGCTAGTGGTTGTAATTACCGAACCGATGTAATCCTGGAATCCCGGATCGTCGGGTGAAATGCCCAGGAATTTGGCAATTTCGGTGAACTTTTCAACGGGATTCTGCACCAATTCTTCGTACCGGATCTCCATAAACTGAGACTTCGGCAGTTTGGCACACTGCTCCATACCTGTTTCAACACAGATTTTCCATTGTTTTGCACACAGAGCTGCGAGCGACATGTGTTTTGCGTCTTCTTCCATACCGGGCCACCTTGGCCCCCAGCTCCTCGCCCGGCCTTTACTGAGGAGCTTCCCAATAATTCTGTTTTTGAAGAAACGGAAAGCGACAACAGGTAAATCTGTAATTGGGATGGTTCTGCTTTTGGAAAAGAGATATGAGCCTGAATAACTGGTTGTCCAGCGTTTCATGGCGGAGGCAGTCACTCCCCGCCCATCCCTTATGATGTGGATAAACTTTGCTTCAGGCAGTCCTTTGTGCACATAAGATACCCTCAGTACATTGGCGACGGTCTTTTCAATAAGTTTTTTCTTGCCCGTATTGCGCAGGTTTTCTTCCAGCTTCTCCCGGATATATTTTCCTTTTTGTTCGGTGTAATGTAAATCCGGGTCAAGCATGTCATGGTTAAGAGAGACATTTCCATGGCACCAGAGATAATTCAGTTCGAAATCTGCAGTCGCCACATCGGAATGTGCGGCAAGTGCCTTGCGCATCATGGTTGTTCCCGACCTGCCGGCGCCAACAAGGATAATAAAGTTATCTGTCATTTCTTTTCCAGTTGAGTAGTGATCGGGCTATTTACCTTAAATCGTTACCCAGGTCATTATCCATTCTGGACAGAAAATTTGGGCAATGTGGGATAAATTCTGTACAGCAGATTACTGTTGGGAAACAATACTACCCATGCGGTCACAAGAATGATCAGCAGGTCCATCAGAAAACTCTGATTGTCCATGTACCATTTTTCCAGCCGGGCCTTATGTGGAATAATCTGGTTTCTATAACAATCATCATAATCTGAGGCCTCTGCCAAAATATTTTCTTCATCCCTGAAGGCTATGGAGCCTATGCCGGTGATTCCTGGTCTGAGGTTATTTAATACCTCGTCAAATTCCGGAGGATAGGAAGCATGTATACCAAGAGTTTGTGGTCTGGGGCCGACAAAGCTCATTGTTCCCACTAACACATCCCACAACTGAGGTAGTTCATTAATTTTGGTTTTTCTCAGGAACTTTCCGAAAGGTAAAACACGCGGGTCATTTTTAAGGGTTACGTCTCCAGCTCCGATATTGGGGCTATTCTTCTGCATGGTTGCAAATTTTGTGATGAAAAAGGGTTTGTTCCCTGTTCCCATTCTCTCTTGTCTGTAGAAGACCTCCCCTTCGCCTGTAAAACGAAGGATAAGCATGACAGGGATAAGCAGAGGCGACAAAATGATTAACAGTATAAGTGCCAAGGAAAAATCAAAAACACGTTTCATCGATCAGTTACCTGGCTTTAGGGTCGCAATTTCCATCACTTTACGGACGGCGTTACACATATTTTCAATTTCATCATGCGTCAAAGTATGATGTACATTAAACATTAATGCAGTTTCTCCCAGTCTCCTTGCCACAGGAAGCCTTTCCGGAGGCCTGAAGTTTTCCGGCCCGTTAAAGGCGTTTTCAAGATAAATTTCTGAACAGGCTCCATCGGTTACAGGAAGGCCTTCAGCCCTTAAAGCTTCCCGAACTTCTGAACGGTTCCAGTTCCGCGCAAGATGCGTCTCATCGACATAGGTATATAGTTTGTAACTGGCATGGAAATAGTCGGCAGAGGGCGTTGGCGTTTTCAGGGAAGGGAATTTATCGAAACATTCCTTTAGCATTGCCGCGTTACGGCGCCGCAAGTTTACCCATTCTTCCAGTTTCCTTAATTGAATCAAACCAATGGCGGCCTGCATTTCAGTCAGACGCCAGTTCGTTCCAAATCCTTCACACAACCACCTGAAACCCGGGGGGTGATCATAATTGAATACCTTGTCATAACCTCGGCCATGATCCTTGTAAGACCATGCTTTGTTCCAGACATTCTTGTCATTGGTGACGAGCATCCCCCCTTCGCCACCTGTTGAAATAATCTTGTCCTGGCAAAAGGAAAAACAACCGATATGACCAATTCCCCCCACTGGCCTGTCTTTGTAGAGGGCTCCATGGGCCTGGGCGCAATCTTCTATGACGAGCAAATTTTTCTGGTTTGCAAGCTCAAGAATAGGATCCATGTCACAAGGCCAGCCGGCGAGATGAACTGCAATGACTGCTTTGGTCCTGTCCGTAAGCTTGGCTTCTATTGTTTCTACCGTCAGGTTGCCACTGTCGATATCTACGTCGCAAAATACAGGAACCCCGCCCGCTGCTACGATGGCGCTGGCACTGGCGAAAAATGAACGGCTTGGGACGATAACCTCATCACCAGACTGGATATCAATAGCCTTAAGGGCTAACTCCAGGGCCAGGGTGCCGTTTGCAACGGCCACGCCGAATTTGCAATTGCATAAGGAGGCGAAAGCTTCCTCCAGCGCCGTGCATTTTGTACCGCCCCAGTAATTTACTTTTCCTGATCGGAGAACCTCCACTACTGCGGCGATTTCATCTTCCTCGTATAAGGGCCACGGTGAGAAGGGGGCAGGACAGGCCTTGGGCCCCCCGTTTATTGCAAGCAAGTTATCAGACATAATGAGTCCATGATTTTGTGATCAAGAGGTTGGTTTAATCGGAATTTGATCAATCAGCAGTTATGCCGTGTCCTTCAAATATATTTTGTTTGTACCACTCAAAAGTACGGGCCAACCCTTCTTCAAGACTTACCTTCGACTGATATCCGGTCAATTCCATCGCTTTTGTCATATCCGGGCACCGTCTGGGAACAGAACCCTCGGTTTCAGGCATATAAGTTAGTCCCTTGCCCTTTCCTGTGGTTTTAATGATGGCCAAGGCAAGGGTTTCCATTGTAATTTCGTCATCCGTGGACCCCAGATTCAGTGCAACTCCCTCACACTCCGGAGTAAGAGCCACCCGTTCCAGGAGGTCTACTGCATCATCGACATAGCAAAATGTACGTTTATGGGTCGGTGAATAAACCTTCAGAGGCACGTCGCCCTCCAGTTTGTACGCCCGCTCAAGCAAAATCGGAACCACATGCGACATACCCATTCTGGGGCCGTACACATTGTGGGGGCGGATAATTGTAAAGGGCAGTTTGGAATGGTGACACATGGCTTCTCCATAAATTTTGGAAAGCATGTAAGACGTTCGAGGTTCTGCCAGGTCTGTTAATCCAAGAGGAGTGTCTTCGGGAGTGGGGATCGGAAGATCAAAGTATTTCAAGGTCCCCGCATAAATTTCACTCGTAGAGGCAAAAACCAGACGATTTAAATTCTTCTGTTTTTTGGCAAATTCAATGATGTTAGACAGCAGCTCGACATTCTTTGTCAGTACTTCGTAGGGACGTCCCAGCACATGAGGTACACCAATGATGGCAGCAAAATGGTATATGATATTGTAGTCCGTATCCAACTTGTCAATAAAAGAGGGATCAAGAAGGTCGGCTTCTATCAGGGTTACATTTTTTTGGGAAAGAAAAGCCTCCAGGTCCGGATCCTTTGCCGCACGAGCAAAATTGTCCAGCAAGTGAATTTCATTACCGCTTTTCAAAAGCTTTTCTGCAAGATGAAGACCGATAAATCCGGCACCACCGGTTATTAGGATTTTGCTCATTTTATACCTTTGCCAATAAATTTAATATTCAAATTGTTTGTTGCTATGTCGTTTACCTGTTCCGGGGTCAGTACGTTGTTTGCATCCAGCAATTGGACGTTATTTTCAGCAACCCACCTGACAACATCAATGTCCCTATATTCCTTGTGCGGTACTGCAAAGACAACTGCGTCAATCCCTTCAAGTGAGGGGAGTTCCTCTAGAACAGGGCGGTCCAATTCTTCCCAATGCTCGACCAAGGGGTCCTGTACAATCAGCTTTGCGCCTTTTTTTTCTGCAGTCACAACAAAGGGTTCAGAGGGAGAATATCTCGTGTCACCTACGTCCTGGCGATAACTGACCCCCAATAAAAGAATTGTTTTTCCTTCCAGGTTCCCGCCAAGCTGCTTTTCGATTTTGTCCAGGGCCGTAATAGGCATCTTTTGGTTCGCGGCAACGGCTTGCTTGCAGAAAGGGAATTTCAGGTCGGTAAAGCCAAATAATTCCCGGGCTCCAATATCTACGAAATGGGGATCCTTGGTGAGACAATAGCCCCCGACCCCGAAACCAGGTTGTCTTATATTGCTGTGAGTGGGTCTTATTCTGATGGCATCCAGGACCTGGAAAAGGTCCACACCGGCGGCTTCTGCAAAAGCTCCCCATTCCTGAATGAGGGCAATATTTGCAGCTCTGTAGCTGTTTTCCAGAACTTTGGCGGTTTCCGAAGCGGTAGTGGAGTGAAGGCGGGTCAAGGGAAAGTTGTCGACATCAATTACTTTTGAAAGGAACGCTTCAGCGGCATTGGCAGCTTCTTCAGTGGCACCGGAATAAACCCGCCAGAAATTGACGATGGATTTGAAATAATCTTTACCTGGCATAACCCGTTCGTAGGAATGGGCAACCAAGAGGCTGTTTTCATCAAAGCCCCGGGCTTTCATAGCAGATCGTAGCTCTGGGATAACGACTTTCTCACACGTTCCTGGAGGCACGGTTGTTTCGAGCAAGACAAGCGTACCAGGTTTTGCATTTTCTCCGATTACGCGAAGTCCGTTTTTAAAGCTGTCAAAGGAAGCGGAATGGGTTCCGTCTTCTTTTTCAATCACATCCAGGTGAATATCAACAACTATGATGTCGGCCAAGCTATAGGTTTTCGGATCAGTTGTCGCTACCAAGTTTCCACTATCTATGACTCTGTCAAAGGCAGCCTGCAATTCGACGTCATTGCTGACGATAGGTAACTTTCCGCTATTGATGGAGGTAACTTTTTTTAGTCCGACTTCGTTTGGAAGGTCTACCCCAATCACATTGTAATAGGGGTTATTATTTTGATCCTTTGCGTCTGCAACAGCGATAGCCATCGCCATTCCGACAAAGCCCAATCCCTGGATGCAAACTACGGGTCTTTCGTGCGAGAAGATTGATTGTGCATTCATACTAACCTGCTACATTTTATTATAAAATTTATTGCGAATACCTTGAAATTATGAATTCAGAAGGACAGCATAATTTCATTTGAATAAGGTTAAAATCTGGCGAGAAAAACTCTATTTTAACAAGTGCGGCATTTAAATTCCTAAGAATCTATAATGTTATGTTTAAGCTTGCATCAAAAAAAATGGGAAAATTGATAAATTGATATATCTGGAGCGGGTGAAGGGAATCGAACCCTCGTCTAAAGCTTGGGAAGCTTTCGTTCTACCATTGAACTACACCCGCATCGCCGGTTCGGAATCTTCTACCTTCTTTTCTCGACCTTTTCAATAACTCCTTTAAGGACCTCATAAAATGACGCGCCCCTTCCCAGGGGTGGGGGAAGGGGCGCGTCTCTGCCTGACTGCTTTTGTCAAGTGGTCAGTTATGGTTATCCCGGGATCAGAATGCAGCCTGCAGCCGGACATAGAAGGACCGGCCCGGCTCGTTGACCTGGATCTCGGTGCCGTCGTTGCTGTTTGCCCGGTTCAGGTGGTTGGCATAGGCCTTGTCGAACAGGTTGGACACCCCGGCCCGCACCGTGATGCCCTTGCTGAGGTCATAGCGGCCATAGAGGTCAAAGACCGCCCAACCCGGTGTTTCCTGCACATCGCGGCCGCTGCCGGTCATGGCGTTGTCATCAACCCGGGTCTGGGTCACGGCCCAGCGCAGACGCCCGCCAAGCTCCCAGTCCTGCTCTTCCCAGGTCAGGCTGACCTTGCCGGAGAACGGCGGAATCTGGGGCAGGGGAATGTCCAGGTCCTCGTTCTGGCCGTTGGTATAGGCGGCGTCGGCGGCCAGGGCCAGCTTGTCCATGAGCTTGAGGCTGCCTTCCGCTTCAATGCCCCACAGGCGGGCATCGATATTGCGGTAGATCAGCGCGCCGTCACTGACCAGGATGCCGTCTTGGCCGCGGGCATGGTCGCGGAAGATATAGTCCTCGACCTCATCATAATAGGCGGACAGCAGCATGGACCAGCCGTTCTGGCGCAGGCCGTAGCCGGCGTCGATCTGGTAATGCTTCTCCGGCGCCAGGTTCGGGTTGCCGACCCAGCTCATGTTCATCATCGGCACATTGCCCATGTCGCTGGCGATGGACCGCTCGGTAATGTCGGCGGTGCGCACGCTGCGGCTCATACCGATATAGGCGGTGGAGGAGGCGCTGAGGCTGTATTCCAGGCGCAGCAGGCCGCTGATGTTGTCTTCGTCCTTGTCCTCGGCGGTCACGCCGTAATATTTCTGGTACAGCGCGTTAGGGGACCGCAGCATGCCCATGGTGGTGACTTCGTCAGCCGCATTGTGGCTGGCGGAGACATGGTCATAGCGCAGGCCCGCTTTCAGGGTGGCTTTTTCCGACAACGGGGTGGTGCCTTCGATGAACAGACCAATCTGGTTGAGGTCGACGTCGGGGATCAGTACGGACTGCACGAAATTCAGCATCTCCGGGTTCATGTCGTTGCCGATCCGCAGGCCGTCCATATTGCGGTTCTGCAGGTCGACGCCGACATTGAACTTGGTGTCGCCGGCTTCCAGGTCGGCCATCAGCTTGCCGCCGTAGGAGGTGGTGGAGGTGTCGGCTTCGCGGAACATCATCATCCGCTCACGGAGCGAGAAGTTATCCATCACATGGTCAACATCGGACCAGAAGGCGTTGAAATGGATGGCCTTGACCGGGCCTGTCCCGTCGAGCTCCTGGTCGAAATTGCCGCGCAGGCTGATGTTTTCCGAGCTGGGGCTGTCCATGCCGGCGCCGGCAAACAGGGCGTCCTCGATTTTTTCATAGCTGACGCCAAGGCTGGCTTCGGTGTCGTCGTCCTTGAGGCCGGCTTCCAGGCCGCCGCCATATTGTTTGAAGGCGCTGCGCACTTCCTTGCCGTTGCCGTCTTCATAGTTGTTGGCATCCTTGAAATGACCGGTGGCGCGGACATAGCCGGCGCCCACTTTAGCGGAGCCGTCGCCGGACAGGGAGAAGATGTCGCCGTTGCTTTCATAGCCGGCGCTGGCGGCGGCCTTGACGGTCCGGCCTTCCTCAAAGGTCGGGGCCTGGTGTTCGAAGATCACGGTGCCGCCGGTGCCGCCCGGGCCGTATTGCACGGACTGGTAACCGCGCTGCACGATCACCAGGTCGGTGGTCTGGATGTCGCTGTAGCTGCTCGGCGGATCCATGCGGTTGGGACAGCCGTTATAGGTGAAGACCCCGTTGTTGATGATGTTGAGCTGCGTGCGGGCCTGACCGCGGATGATCGGGTCGATGCCGTGGCCGCCCATGCGGCTGCCGTCCACACCGGGCAGGTTGCGCAGGAAATCGCCGCCGTCAGCGGCGGGCAGGGTGCTGGAGTTCTTGGGGATGGCACTGGACAGGGCCGGATTGACGCTGACCTGGCCCTCAACCAGGATTTCCTCCATATCGGTGTTGGGGGTCACGACCGTGGTCTGGGCCAGAGCTACAGACGGCAGGAAGGCCAGTGTGGTTACAAGGGCGGATGTGAGTTTGCGTGCAGAAATCTGCTGCGGAATAAGTTTCTCTGGATACATTTTGTTTTCTCGTGATTTAACATGTTTATTCAGCAGATGCCGTTGCCTGCCCAAGGGGCGCAACAGACTGGTCTACCGGGTGTATTGTGAAATCAGGAGAAAAGGGGCGGGGCGCGCGGGGATGACTTTTTACTGACAGAAAACGGCAGCAGCAGCTCATCATTCAGGGCGACCGGTGTACGTCCGTCCGGAACGAAGACCGTCTGCAGCGGTTCAACCGTAGTCAGAAGGGCGGCATCGACCTTGTGAAACGGCAGACAGAACAGGCACAGGTTATCCTGGGAACTGTCATCGCTCTCTATGGGATTGCCGTTTTCGTCGAAGGCGATCTTCTTGACCCCGTTCGGGGTACAGAGCACATAGACGATGGCATCCGTGTCGGCATTCTGTTCCAGGATTTTGTGGACAGAGGACCAGCTCTGGGCTGCCGATACCGTGGTGACGATGTTGAAGAACAGGGAGAAGAGAATCAGGACACTGGCCAGCCCCCTGAACCCGGGGACAGGAAGACAGTGTCTTTTCTGTGCCTTGATACGCTTCAACATAACTGGACCTTATCTGGTTGATGATCCTATAATTCATCCCCCGGATAAAATCCAGAGGAAAAAGACAGGGCCGGGAATCCGTCACTTTGAGGCACGCTTTGCTTGACGACAGGCCCTTTAGCCGATACCAAGTCTCAATTCATCATAAGCAACCTTATTTTAGGAACAGTAAATGAAACGACATACCGGACAGGACAAGGACAAAACGTCCCGCTGGCGGCTGGAAACCCAGCTGGTCCGCGGCGGCACATGGCGCAGTGAGCTGGGGGAAACCAGCGAGGCCATGTTCATGACCTCCGGTTATGCTTATGATTGCGCCGAGGATGCGGCCGCCCGTTTTGCCGGCGACCAGGAAGGTTATACCTATAGTCGCCTGCGCAATCCTACCGCGGCCATGTTCGAGGACCGTATGGCCCTGATCGAGGGCGCGGAAGTGGCCCGTTCGACCGCCACCGGCATGGCGGCCATCACCCACGCCATGCTGAGCGTGGTCAAGGCCGGCGACCATGTGGTGTCCAGCCGGGCCCTGTTCGGCTCCTGCCGCTGGGTGGTGGAAACCCTGCTGCCCCGCTTTGGTGTGGAAAGCACGCTGGTCGACGGCACCGATAACGAGGCCTGGAAAGCGGCCGTGCGTCCCAACACTACGGCATTCTTCCTGGAAACCCCGGCCAATCCGACCCTGGATGTGGTCGACCTGCAGTTTGTCTGCGACCTGGCCCATGAAAACGGCGCCCTGGTGGTGGTGGACAATGTCTTTGCCACGCCGGTGTTGCAGAAACCTTTGCAGTTCGGTGCCGATATCGTCGCCTACAGCGCCACCAAGCATATCGACGGCCAGGGCCGGGTGCTCGGCGGCTGTATCCTGACCTCGGAAAAAATCCTAGAGGAACATGTACTGCCGCTGATCCGCAATACCGGCCCGAACATCAGCCCGTTCAACGCCTGGGTTATGCTCAAGGGGCTGGAAACCCTTGATATGCGCGTCAACAAGATGTGTGACAATGCGGAAAAGGTGGCCCGGGCGCTGGAAGATATGAACGGGTTTGACTGGGTGCGTCATCCCAGCCTCGCGAGTTTTGCCCAGCGTGACCTGGCGCTGAAACAGATGAGCCGGGGCGGCACGATCCTGGCGGTCCAGCTGCCGGGCGGCCGTGAGCAGGCCTTTAAATTCCTCAACAGCCTCGAAATTGTCGATATTTCCAATAATATTGGTGATGCGAAGAGTCTGATGACCCATCCGGCGAGCACCACCCATGCCAGTGTGGCGGAGGAAGCCCGCCTGGAGCTGGGCATCACCGAAGGCATGCTGCGCCTGTCCGTCGGACTGGAACATCCCGATGACCTGATCGAGGACCTCCAGCAGGCAGCGGACAAGGCCGGAGTGACAGGATAAGTTATGGATGACTCCGAAAATACCTACATTGCGGTAACCGACAATATCTCTGTGTCGGTTATTCCCTTCTTTCTGGATGATGAATCTGAACCGGAAAAAGGGCAGTATATGTGGGGCTACCAGATCCAGATCGAAAATCACGGAGCCGACACGGTGCAGCTGGAACGACGCTATTGGAAAATCACCGATTCCATGGGCCGCACCCAGGAAGTGCGGGGCGAGGGCGTGGTCGGGGAACAGCCGGTCATTGAGCCCGGCGACGCCTTTGAATATACCAGCGGCGCGCCGCTGTCGACGCCGTCCGGTTTCATGGTCGGGTCGTTCCAGATGAGGAAAAGCGACGGCAGCTATTTTGACGTTGATATCCCGGCCTTTTCCCTGGATAGCCCATTTGACGTGCAAATGATAAACTGACATCCATCGGATGAATGCCACCGTAAAATCAGGGTATGAAAAACAAAAGAGATAACGGGAGAAGATTGTGAGCTCAGACAAAAGCAAGGAAACAGACAAGCCAAGCCGCAAGGACGCCGAGGAGGCCGTCAGGACGCTGCTGCGCTGGGCGGGCGACGATCCGACCCGGGAGGGCCTGCTGGATACGCCCAAGCGGGTGGTGAAGGCCTATCAGGAATTTTTCCAGGGCTATGACCAGGACCCCCATGAAATCCTGTCCCGCACGTTTGAGGAAGTGGCCGGCTATGACGAAATGGTCGTACTCCGGGACATTCCCTTTGAATCCCATTGCGAGCATCACATGGCCGCCATCATCGGCCGGGCCCATGTCGGTTACCTGCCGAAAAACAAGGTGGTCGGTATCAGCAAGCTGGCCCGGGTGGTGGAAACCTATGCCAAACGGCTGCAGGTGCAGGAAAAAATGACGGCCCAGATTGCCGACTGCATTCAGGATGTCTTGGAACCCCATGGTGTTGGCGTTATTATACAGGCGACCCATCAGTGCATGACCACACGCGGCGTGCACAAGCATGGGGTGTCCATGGTAACAAGCCGGATGGTGGGATCTTTCCGCAAAGATGAAAAAACCCGGAAAGAATTCCTGTCGGTAGTGGGGAATTTCGAACCCTACCGCGCCTGATCCGGGGCAGGGGAGAACGGGATTTGATCGACTACAGGCCCATTTTGCAGATAAACGGGCTGTTTCTGTTGATTTTGGGGATCGGGATGCTGTTTCCCGCCCTTGTGGATGCCTGGGTCGGCAATCCCGACTGGCAGGTCTTTGCGGTCACTTCCGGCATTGTTATTTTTGTCGGCTCCATCCTGTTTGCTACCAATTTCGCCCGGCATGAGGAACTGACCGTTCAGCAGGCCTTCCTGCTGACGGTGAGTATCTGGGTGATCATCCCCACTTTCGGCGCCCTGCCGTTTGTCTATTCCGAGCTTTCGCTCAGCTACACCGACGCTTTTTTCGAGGCCATGTCGGGCCTGTCGACCACCGGATCGACGGTGATTACCGGGCTCGACGGCGCGCCGCCCGGGATCCTGCTGTGGCGGGGCCTGCTGCAATGGTTCGGCGGGGTGGGCATTATTATCATGGCGGTCATCATCCTGCCGCTGCTGCAGATCGGGGGTATGCAGCTGTTCAAGGTGGCGGCGTTCGATACCTCGGAAAAGGTGCTGCCGCGGGCGGCTCAGCTCGGTTTTGCCATCTCCATCCTCTATGTCGCCCTGACCATGATCTGCGGCGTGGCGCTGTGGGTGGCCGGCATGACGCCGTTTGAAGCGACCTGTCACGCCTTTACCACCATTGCCACCGGCGGTTTTTCCACCTCGGACGGCTCGGTCGGCCATTTTGACAGCAGCCTGATCGATTATATTGTTGTGATGTTCATGATTGTCGGCAGCATGCCCTTCATCCTCTATCTCAAGCTGGTGCGGGGCCAGTCCTGGATCCTGTGGCAGGACAGCCAGGTGCGCTGGTTCCTGGCCCTGCTGGCCCTGCTGGTCAGCTTTGTCACGCTGTGGCTGTGGCTTGGCGGTCAGTATGATCTGGCTGGCGCCCTGCGCTTTGCCAGCTTTAATGTGGTGTCCATTGTGACCGGCACGGGATTTGCCACTACCGACTATACGACCTGGGGATCGCTGGCGATCCTGCTGTTCTTTTTCATCATGTTTATCGGCGGCTGCGCGGGGTCGACCTCCTGCGGGATCAAGATTTTCCGCTTCCAGGTGCTCTGCTCCATGCTGGCCTCCCAGTTGAAACATGTGCTCCGGCCCAGCGGGGTCTTTATCCCGCGCTATAACGGCCAGCCCATTACCGAGGATGTGGCCGGGTCGGTGATCAGTTACCTGTTCCTGTTCATTGCCAGCTTCCTGGTGCTGGCGGTGGGCCTTTCCCTGACCGGGTTGGATTTTGTCACGGCCGTGTCCGGGGCAGGGACCGCCATGGCCAACGTAGGCCCGGCGCTGGGACCGATGATCGGACCGTCCGGCACCTTCCAGGCGCTGCCCGATACGGCCAAATGGTTTCTCACCTTCGGGATGCTGCTGGGACGGCTCGAGCTGTTTGCCGTGCTGGTGCTGTTCATTCCCACCTTCTGGCGGGCCTGATCAGCTTTCCTTCTCATCCACGTCCTCTTCCTCGATGATGGCGATCAGCGCCTGGCGCTGCAGGGCCAGCAGGGAGAAATGGTTGTCGACCCGTTTGATCAGTTCCCGGGCTTCATCGGCGCAGATCCGGCCGGGAGACTTGCTGTTCGGGCTCAGGCTTTCCAGGATGCCGCTGATATTTTCGGCATTTTTCTGGCTCGCCCGGCCGGCAATGTCGTGCCAGTCCACTTCTTCCTCCAGCGTATCGATGGGCAGGAACACGCCGCCGGCCATATGGGCCAGATGTTCGGCGGCAATGGTGGCCTCGGTCTCCCGGGTTAAATGTTCTACCCTGGCAAAGGAAATTTCCACTTCCTTGTTGGGATCTGTGAAATCATAGGCCCGGGTGCGGCCGATGCCCAGATGTTCCATCACCCTGGGGATACCCCCGGCCTGGCGGAACAGTTCGCTGACAACAGCTTTGGTGGAGCCGTATTTGCGGCGCTTCAAAGGATTAAACGACACGATATACTCTTTATTCTTGTGAGGTTATTGATTATGAATAATATAGCATCAAAACTCATGCAGGCGACATAAATGTAGCGCCCTCACAGACAGAAAGCCCATGACCTCCCTATCTTCCGCCCAGATGCTGGAAAAGCTCATCGCCTTCGATACCACCAGCTGGAAAAGCAACATGGCCCTGATCGACTTTGTTCGGGGCTATCTGGCTGATCTGGGGATCGAGAGCGAGCTGTTTTTCAACGAGGAACGCAACAAGGCCAACCTGTGGGCCACCATCGGGCCAAGGGACGTGCCGGGCATCATCCTGTCCGGTCATACCGATGTGGTGCCGGTGGACGGCCAGGAATGGTCGAGCGATCCTTTCATCCTGACCGACCGGGACGGACTGTTCTATGGCCGAGGCACCTCGGACATGAAGGGCTTTATCGCCTGCGTGCTAGCGGCGGTGCCGGCATTTGTCCGCTCACAGCTGAAGGAACCGATCCACCTGGCCTTTTCCTATGACGAGGAAATCGGCTGCACCGGCTGCATGAGCATGATCGAGCATGTGCGCGACATGGCGGTCAAACCGCGGGCCTGTATCGTCGGCGAACCGACCAACATGAAAGTGGTCAACAGCCACAAGGGGCTCAGCACCCTGATCACCCGGGTCAGGGGCGAGGAGGCCCATGCCAGCACCGACCGCGGCGTGAACGCCATTTATTACGCCAGCCGCATGATCGGCTTCCTCGACAACCTGCGTCGGGAGCTTAAGGCGCGCTCCGCGGAGGTGGAGGGCTTTGACCCGCCCTACACCACCCTGGAAGTGGGCACTATATCCGGCGGCGCCGCGCCCAACATCACCCCGGCCCATTGCCAGTTTGAGTGGGAATACCGCACCATCCCCGGCACCGATCCGGAGGAAATCCCCCGGCGGCTGGAAGAGTTTGTCAACAGCGAGCTCCTGCCGGAAATGGGGCCGGGCAAAGACGGCCGGGCACGCATTGACACAGCCTATACCTCCCGGGTGCCGTCCTTGTTGCCGGAAAGCGGCTCTTCGGCGGAAACCCTGGTGCTGGCGCTGGCCAAAAGCAACGAGATGGCCAAAGTGTCCTATGGCACCGAGGCCGGGCATTTCCAGGCCACCGGCGGGATCCCGACGGTGATCTGCGGCCCCGGCAGTATCCTGCAGGCGCACCGGCCGGACGAATATATCGAACCCGGCGAACTTGCCGCCTGTGATGAATTCCTGCAAAAACTCAGGGCGGTGGTCACAAAACCGGCCACCGGAGCATAAAATTATCGGAGCAATTTATGTCAGTAATCGACGCCATCAAAAAACGACAGAGCAACGGCATGATCGAGGACCGGGACGTGCCCCGCGAACTGATTGAGCAGATCCTGGATGCGGCGGTCTGCACCCCGGTGCATTACAATACCAACCCCTGGCGCTTCCAGGTGCTGACCGGCGAGGCCCGTAACCGCCTCGGCAAATATATGGCCCAGTGCTTTGTGGAAGGTCAGCCCGACCCTGACGCGCCGGCGGTGCAGGCGAAAATCCCGGTGATCGAGAAAAAAGCCCTGCGTGCCCCGGTGATCATCGTGGTGGCGGCCGCCAAATCCTCCGACCCCCGCGCCATCGAGGAGGAGGATGTCGCCTCCGCCACCGTGTCCTGCCAGAATATCCTGCTGGCGGCGGAAGAACTGGGCCTTGCCTGCATCTGGCGTACCGGCAGCTTCACCTATGGTGACCGCATGCGGCAACTGCTGGGTTTTGCCGACGGCGCCAGGCTTGCCGGGTTCATGTATCTGGGGTATCCGGCCAGGCAGCCGGCGCCGGTAGAACGGCCCGCGTCTTACGAGTTTACCGAATGGTTCGACGACTAGCGATCAGTTGAACAGCTTTTTCAGCTCGAACCGGTGCTCGCTCTTGCAGAATTCACAGGTCATGGTGATGAGGCCGTCGTCATCAGCCATATGCTTGAGGTCGTCGGCGCTGAAATTGGCCAGCACCTGACGCAGCTTGTCCTCTGAACAGCGGCAGCCGTTGGCCATCGGCACCGGATCAAACACCCTGACCCCGCCTTCGTGAAACAGCCGGAACAGCAGGTCCTGCAGCGACAGGCTGCCATCAAGCAGTTCCTTGTCGGTGACGCTGTCCATCAGCACGCAGGCATTCTGCCAGTGTTCCGCTTCCTCGGCGTCTTCCCGGGTGCGGATCCGTTCCAGGTCGGTATTGCGGGCCAGATGCTGGATCATGATCGCCGCGCCGCTCCATTTGCCGTCGGCGCCGCGTTCGCAGACAATGCGCACCCGCGAGGGCAGCTGTTCCGAGGACTGGAAATATTCGACCGCCGCCTCGCTCAGGGTCTCGCCTTCCAGCGCGACAATGCCCTGGTAGCGGTCCATGAACTTGCCCTGGTCGATGGTGATCAGCATATGCCCTTTGTCGCCCATCAGCACAGCCAGCGTATCCTCCTCCGGCGCAGTCCATTTGTCCGGATCATACTGGGCATAGGCGCGGATCACGCCGCTGCCTTCGCCGGCGGTGGCGAAATCGGCCACCAGGAAGTTGACGCCCCGGTCGCCGCGGATCTGCACGGTCAGGATGCCTTCATATTTGAGCATGCTGCCGAGCATGGCGGCCAGCACCATGACTTCGCCCAGCTCGTGGGAGATTTCGCGGGGCAGCTTGTGGGTGTCCAGCACCTTGCTGATGGTGTCGTCGAGGCGGACAATGCGGCCGCGAATGTCCCGTCCCTCAAGGCTGAAGGGCAGGCAGGCATCGCTATAGACGGGGGCGGGGGTGCTCATGCTATTTCCCGAAACACCACATCAGGATGCTTTTCTGGATATGCAGGCGGTTTTCCGCTTCTTCCCAGATTACCGACTGCGGCCCGTCGATCACTTCGTCGGTCACTTCCTCGCCGCGATGGGCCGGCAGGCAGTGCATGAAGACGGCATCCTCGTCGGCGAGGCGCATCAGCTGCTTGTTGACCTGGTAGGGGGCGAGTACCTGGAGCCGGCGTTCGGCATCACCGTCGCCCATGGACACCCAGGTATCGGTAATCACGCAATGGGCGCCCGCGGTCGCTTCCGCCGGGTCCTGGGTCAGGGTCACCCTGCCGCCGTTGGCTTTGGCCCAGTCCATCACCTGGCTTGGCGGGGTGAATTCCGCCGGGCAGGCCAGCGCCAGTTCGCAGTCGAACAGCACCGCGGCCTGGATCCAGGACACGGCCACATTATTGCCGTCGCCGGACCAGGCGATTTTCTTGCCCTTGATGTTGCCGAGCGCTTCCTCGAAGGTGAGGATGTCGGCCATCACCTGGCAGGGATGGGAGAAATTGGTCAGCGCGTTGATCACCGGCACCCGGGCATATTCCGCCATTTCCAGCAGAGCCTCGTGGGTGTTGGCGCGCAGCATGATGGCATCAACAAAGCCGGAGAGCACCTGGGCGGTGTCGGACACGGTTTCGCCGCGGCCAAGCTGGGTATCGCCGCCCTGCAGCACAACGGCGCTGCCGCCGAGCTGGTGGATCGCCATCTCAAAGGAGACGCGGGTCCGGGTCGACGGCTTTTCAAAGATCATCGCCAGGCTTTTGTCGTCCAGCGGCCGGTCCGGATGGACAAAGCCCTTGCCGTGGCCGCGGGCCACTTCCTTCAGGGTCTTGGCTTTTTCGATGATTTCCCGGGCTTCGGCCTTGCTGAGGGAGGCGAGATCCAGGAAATGTTTTTGTGGCGCATCGAGTTTAAACGCAGTCATGTCAGTCACCTGTATCACTGTCGGCTTTTTTGGCGTCCAGGGCTTTCTTGAGGTCGGTGCAGGTTTTGTCCAGAAGCCCGATGGCTTCCTCGACCTGTTCTTCGGTCACGATCAGCGGTGGCAGCAGACGTACCGTGTTGTCGGCGGCGCCGACCAGCATCAGGCCGTTTTTCAATGCGGTGCCGACGAAATCCGGCACCGGCGTGTGCAGTTTCAGGCCCAGCATCAGGCCCTTGCCGCGCACCACGTCAATCACGTCCGGATAGCTGGAGCCGAGCTTGACCAGCGCCTTGCGCAGTTCGTAGGACATCTGGTCGACATGCTCCATGAAGCCGTCGGCCAGCACCACATCCAGCACCGCATTGCCGACCGCCATGGCCAGCGGGTTGCCGCCGTAGGTGGAGCCGTGGGTGCCGGCTTTCATGCACTGGGCGACCCGGTCGGTAGCCATGCAGGCGCCGAGCGGGAAGCCGCCGCCGATGCCCTTGGCGGTAGCCAGGATATCGGGCTTGATGGCGCTGTGCTGATAGGCGAACAGCTTGCCGGTCCGGCCCATGCCGCACTGGACCTCGTCAAACATCAGCAGGATGCCGTGCTTGTCACACAGCTTGCGCAGGATTTCCAGATTTTCGCGACTGACCGGGCGGATGCCGCCTTCGCCCTGGACCGGTTCGATCAGGATCGCTGCGGTTTCCTCGGTGATATGCTCCTCGACCTTGCTCATGTCCTTGTAGAAAGGCACATGGTCGAAACCGTCGGGCATCGGGCCAAAGCCCTTGATCAGTTTCTCGGACCCGGCGGCGGCGATGGTGGCCAGGGTCCGGCCGTGGAAACAGCCTTCGAAAGTGATGATCCGGAAGCGGTCGGGATCGCCGTTGTCGTCATGGAACTTGCGGGCCATCTTGATGGCGCATTCCATGGCCTCGGCGCCGCTGTTGGTAAAGAACATGCTGTCGGCGAAACATTCCCGGGTCAGCCGCTCGGCGAGGCGTTCCTGTCCCTCGATCCGGTACAGGTTGGAGGTATGCCAGATCTTGCCGGCCTGCTCGGTCAGCGCCTTGACCAGCGCCGGATGGCAGAAGCCGAGGTTGTTGACGCCGATGCCGCTGCCGAAATCGAGATAGCGGTTGTCCTGGGCATCATAGGCATAGACGCCTTCGCCTCGGACGAAAGCGACATCGGCCCGTGCATAGGTGGGCAGCACGGGAGGAACAAAAGACTGGTCCGTATTATCGCTCTGACTGTTTTTCATAACTTGCTCTCTGATTTCTTCTTTACATACTTCGGGTTCCCAAACGCCGGAACCCCTCAAAAGAGGCGAAATATCCCCGGAACCTTAGGGTCTGTCAATAAAAAGAATATGACAAGGGGATAAAAACGCCCGCTCAACTCAATGAATTATACCATGCAGACTTAATGTGACCCTCAGGGTCGGAGTCGGTAGCCGCTCTTGATCATTTTATAGCAGGCGGTCCACAGGATCACATTGAGCACGGTCAGGTAAATGACCCCGATCACCGGATCGCCGTCGGACCGGCCGATCATGCCGTAGCGGAAGCCGTCAATCATATAGAAGAAGGGGTTGAACTGGCTCAGCTGGTGCCAGATGCCCGGCAGCCGGTCAATGGAATAAAAGGTGCCGGACAGGAACGACAGGGGCACGATGATGAAATTGTTGATGGCGGTCGATTGTTCGAACTTCTGCGCCCAGATCCCGGCGATGACGCCGAGCAGGCTCAGCAGCATGGTGGTGGCAAGACCGAAAAAGGCGATCGCCCAGATATGGGTGAAGGGAATGCTGACGAAAATGAACATGGTCAGGGTCAGCATCACCGCCACCAGGAGGCCGCGGGTCACCCCGCCCATCACGTAAGCAAAGGCCATTTCCCCGGCCGACAGCGGGGCCAGCAGCACATCGATGATATTGCCCTGCATCTTGGACGACATGATCGAGGACGACGGGTTGGCATAGGCGTTCTGCAGCGCCGCCATGATGATCAGGCCGGGGGCGAGGAACAGTTGGTAGGGGATATCGCCCGACACCCGGCTCGCGCCGCCCAGCGCCAGGGTGAAGATGGTCATGAACAGGAAGGTGGTGACCACCGGCGCCAGCACGGTCTGGCCCAGTACCTTGTAAAAGCGCCAGACTTCCTTGCTGTACAGGGTCTTGACCCCGATCCAGTTGACGGCGCTGATTTTCTTTTCCCTGAAAGCAGGCAGTTGTTCCTGTGACATCCTTCGTCCCTTACATCCGAACGCACCTTTTAGCGCAGAAAGAAGCGGCCCGCAAGTAATCCTGTCTTGACTTTTTTTCACGCGGCATTAGACATTCTCCCCTTGTGCGCAGTATAGTGTGCGTTTGTAAATGCGTGACTGGAGGATACAGACACAATGGCCTGGACAGACGAACGGGTAGAAAAACTGAGAGAGCTCTGGGACAAGGGCCTGAGCGCCAGCCAGATCGCCAAGGAACTGGGCGAGGGCGTGACCCGCAACGCCGTGATCGGCAAGGCGCACCGCATGGGCCTCGCGTCCCGGCCGTCGCCGGTGAAAACCGATGCGGCCAAGAAACCGGCCAAGAAGGCCGCGGCGGAGAAGGCGCCTGCGCCCGCCAAGAAAAAAGCTGCCGGCGGCAAAGTGAGCCTGCTGGAATTGACCGAGCGCATGTGTAAATGGCCGATCGGCCATCCGGGCGACCCCGATTTCCATTTCTGCGGCAAGCCGAGCCGTCCCGGCTTCCCCTATTGCACCGAGCATTGCGCCGAGGCCTACCAGGTGCAGCAGCCGCGCCGCGACCGCCGCGCCAACCGGGGCCGGATCAGCGCGACCCCGGTGCGGTAACAGAGACTACAGAGCAGAGATACAGAAGGCGCCATTCGGCGCCTTTTTTGTTTGGTTACAAGTGCCGGTCTACGTCCATGCGCACATGCAGGAGGCGCACGATCTCAATGTCGTTGCTGTCAAGGGGGCGGAAGAAAATTACATGCCGCCCGACCAGGTATTTCCGGTATCCCGGTCGGATGTCGTCGCAGCATGGGGCAAGGGCGGGGTTTTCTGCCAGCCGGTGAAAGGCGGCATCCAGTTGTTTGAGGTAGAAGTTGCGCTGTTGGCGGCCCCATTTCCGGGCGGTGTGGCGGCCGATGGACAGCAGGTCGTCCCGGGCTTTTCGTGTGAGCCGGAACGCCATAATCCTCAGGCGTCCAGTTCTTCCAGCAGGCCGTCCAGCGAATAGTCGGCCTCGCCGCTTTCCTCGCCCTCGACCAGGGCCTGACGCAGCCGGGTGAGGGCGGCTTCCCGTTCCTCCAAGAGGCGCAGGGCGGCGCGAATGGCCTCGCTGACCGAGCCATAGCGGCCGCTGTCGATCTGTTCCTTGAGAAACGCGTCAAAATGCGATCCCAGGGTAATGCTGGTATTTTTGGACATAGAATTGATCTCCTGTCGGCAGGATACCATAAAATACCAAAAATTGGTATTATTTTGTCAAGGGCATCGATGCAGCAGCCGCGCCGCGACCGCCGCGCCAACCGCGGCCGGATCTCCGCCACCCCGGTGCGGTAAAAAGAGCATACACAGCAGACAGGAAGAAGGCGCCTGACGGCGCCTTTTTTGTTGAGGGTGGCCTATCTATTGGAAAAATATATCAAAAAATTAGCTATGAACTAATTATAACTATATAATCAATATAGGTGTATTTGATTACTTTAATCAATTAATAGTATAGTTAAAAGAGTGTTGAGCTAAACATATCCGGTTTGGGAAAATGAAAACGTGGTTTGCTTCTTTGTTATGCGGAATTTTACTAGGAAATATGATTATTATATCCGTATTTGCAAAGCTAGAAGTAACGCCTGGAAGCCTTGGGAGTACAGAAGTGTCTCTTGCTGATATAGCAATGATAATGTTGGCTGCTGCCGGGCTAATGGTTACTGTACTTGGGATTGGAGTAGCCCTATTGGCCTTTGTTGGTAGAGATCAAATTATGAGAAGTGCGGAAAAAGCTTCCGTGGACCACGTTCGAAAAGAAATATTGAATAGTGATGGGTTAATTCAGTCGTTGATTCAAAGTAAAATTGATGAATCGATGGCCCCACTGAGAGAAAATGGGTTTGGACCAGATGTAAATGAAGAAGATGAATACGGTGAACCATAACCAAGAAGTGTGGGCGTCTAAGAGAATGATATGACTCCTGAACAAAGTAAAATCGTAGAAAAATATACTGCAATGACGCCTGTGGCCGTGGGAGCATTGGCAAAAGAGCTCGGCCTTTCTGTTAAGTCGTCTTCGTTGCACGCTAACATCTCTGGTGAGATTCGTCCTGATCCGTCTAACAGAGGGTCATTTATTATTAAGGTAAATAGACATGAACCGAAGACGCGGCAACGGTTCACGGTGGCTCATGAGATAGCACATTATTTGCTACACGAGGATTTGATTGGAGACGGAATTAGTGATGATATCTTATACAGATCAAGTCAATCAAATAAAGTAGAAGCAGAAGCTAATCGGCTGGCCGCAGCAATTGTCATGCCGTGGGAAAGTATCAAAGTTGAACTCGAAAAGATAAAATCGCTTTCAGATGAAGAGAAAGTGACTGTTCTGTCCGAGATATTTAACGTTTCCCAAGTAGCTATGAGAATTAGGTTGGGGTTTTCTACTTGAATATATTGGGGAATAACGTTGATAAGAGCATTTAAACAAGTTGGGTATTGTCCAACTTTGGCACTTAGACCCTCTGAAATGCGGGCGTTGGAAGAGTTGCCCGAGCATGTTAAGGACGACCTTCTGCCTCTAATATTGCTGCAACCATGGACGTCATCCCAGACTCTCGATAAAGCAACGGATCGAATTGCCCAAGCATATGAGAATAGACCTGTTCTTATCGATATAAATGATCGCTATCCATTGACTGGTGACCGCGAAGTTTTTGCAGAGATTCGGGCTCTCCAAAATTCAGTAAACGGTTATGAACATTGGTGCAATTACATCGAAAACAATCAATATATGATACCGATTTTGCAGATCCGAGATCTAGCTCAGCTGCGTGTGCAAGTGACTCGTTTAAGTTCTTTGGACAGAGGACTTGCATTGCGGTTTACCGAAGAAAATATGGTCGGGGCAACAGATATTCTTAATATGGTTGCGGAATTAACCGCTGTTGACACTCTACTTGTCATATTTGATTTTGAGCAAGCTAGCAGGGAGTTATTAGCCCGCGCTTCTGTCGCAATATCATATGTGAACGCTTGTGCAGAAATAGCTCCATCGGCTCATTTTGTAGTGTCTGCATCTAGTTTTCCGGACAGTTTCACAGCAATCACTGAACAGGATATTTATGAAAGAGAATTTTTCTCGCTTGTGTCAGGTGAGCTGGGTGATCTGAATTTGATATATGGGGATAGAGGAAGTGCAAGGGCGATACCACTTCGAGGTGGGGGAGGTACACCTGCACCAAGAGTGGATTACCCATTGGAGAGGACATGGAAGTTCTTTCGCAAAGAATATGAAGCGACAGGTGACTATGATTACGACAAGGCAATGCGGAATATTGCCTATAAAAAAGCCGCGCAAGCATTAACAGCGACAGCATTTTGGGATCCGGAAGTTCGTATTTGGGGGACGCAAATGATTGAAAAGACTACGGAACAAAAACCGGGGTGTATTGACAGCCCAGCGAAAGCCACAGCAGTAAGGATAAACCTTCATTTACATAGGCAAAATTCTTATGGAAGAGAACGTGGGGTTCTCTTAGACACAGATGATGACTTTATTGATTGAATAAAAATATTTAATCAGCAACAGAAATCAGCTTCTGTACCGATTGAGGTATAGGTCCAAACGGGTTGGTTTTGTTTGTTTTAAGTTGTTGATTGCAATGATTATAGAACAAGTCATCAATATTAAGGCTGAATTGCTTTCGCCACTCCACCCAGAAACTAGCTTCGCTTTCACGATGATTTTCTGTTTTTTGTCTACGATAATATCTTGGACTGAGATACTGGATGTCCTCAGGGGTGATAGCTTTGTTTACAGATTTCCAAAAGCAGTCTGAGAACTCTTTGTACTCTTCTCTTAGATATTTTCTATTGCTGCCAATGATGTCTTGGAGTTTCAGTTTCTCTGCTAGAGAAAATTCTCGTGATTTTTTATTTGCCAACCCATTATTTCTGATGAGCCGCTTAATATTTTGATTTTTCATGTTTTTTAAATACAAGCTTTTAAGCGGTGGGCGTATCTGTTTGGGGGCTCGAATATGTTTTACAGAATATCCATCAGTAACTAATATGCCAATATTCTTGCTCAATATTTTTCTAATTCCCTGTAAATGTTTCTCGTGAGCAAAAACAATAATTTTGTCAAAAACTGTTTTGTAAGATTCAATCTGTTTTTCGAGCCGACTAAGCTTGTCTCCTTCACTTTTTATCTCTATCCCGATAAAATCATTTGAAAGTATTGCAAGGTCGGCGCGTGTTTTTAACCTATTAATAGGCATTTCTGATGCAAGAATTGTATGGTTAGGGATATGCCTTTTATCCACGAGATGATTTAAAATGAGAGCTTTAAGTTCGTTCTCGCTTTTTGTGTTTTTTTGCATTTTGGACCCTACAAAGCCATTTTGACGGATATATAAAGCTTATTTTATTTTTCTTCAATATCTGTGATCGACTATCCAAATTCAAGTTTACACATGTTATGGGAGATTTTCCAATCACATCGTTCCAAATCCCTATTCCCCCGGATTGTATAATTTGTTAGGCTCCTTGTCGGGCGGGTGTGGACCGCCCTCAGGACGTAATAACAATAACCTCTAAACCTACGGGGATATTCAATGCAGAGAATGAGCAAGGCCGTGGCCTGGCTGGGCGTCGCCTGTTTCAGTTTGACAGGCGCGATGGCTCATGCCCAGGAAAAGGAAAACGGCGAGAAAAAAGAGCGGGCGCCGCTGGTCCATCTGATCAAGGATCCGTACCCGAGCACCTACACACCGTTCCCGTCCCAGCTCACCGCCATCACCGGCGCGACGATCCTGGACGGCAACGGCAACCAGATTGACGGCGGTACCGTGATCATGAGTGGGGGCAAGATCGTCGCCGTCGGTACCGACATCGCCATCCCCGAGGGGGCCAAAGTGGTGGACGGCACCGGTAAATGGGTGACGCCCGGCATCATCGACGTGCACAGCCACCTCGGCGTCTATCCGGCGCCGGATCATCAGTCCACCGCCGACGGCAACGAAATGACCGCGCCGGTCACCGCTGACGTGTGGGCGCTGCATTCGGTGTGGCCGCAGGATACCGGTTTTGCCCGGGCGCTGGCCGGCGGCATCACCACGCTGCAGATCCTGCCCGGTTCCGCCAATCTGATCGGCGGCCGCGGCGTGACCCTGAAGAATGTGCCCGCCCGCACCCGCGAGGGCATGCGCTTCCCCGGCGCGCCCTACAGCCTGAAAATGGCCTGCGGCGAGAACCCCAAGCGCGTCTACGGCAAGAAGGGCGGCCCTGCCACCCGCATGGCCAACATGGCCGGCTACCGCAAGGCCTGGATCCGCGCCCGCGACTACAAGGAAAAATGGGAAAACTATTATGCCGACTATGAAGCCGGCGAGGATCCCGCGGCCCCGACCCAGGACCTGGAGCTGGATACGCTGATGGGCGTGCTGGACGGGGAAATCCTGATCCATAACCATTGCTACCGGGCCGACGAAATGGTCGACATGATCAATATGGCCCATGAATTCGGCTACAAGATCACCGCCTTCCATCATGCGGTGGAAAGCTACAAGATCGCCGATATCCTGGCCAAAGAGGGCGTCTGTTCCGCCATGTGGGCGGATTGGGGCGGCTTCAAGCTCGAGGCCTATGACCGCATTAACGAGAATATTCCCATGGTGGCCCGGGCCGGCGCCTGCGCCATCGTCCATTCGGACTCCGATGTTGAAATCCAGCGCCTGAACCAGGAAGCGGCCAAGGCCTGGGCGGACGGCAGGAAGGTGGGCATCGATTTCACCGAAGCGGAAGCCTTTACCTGGCTGACCAGGAATGCGGCCGAAGCGCTCGGCATCGCCGACCAGACCGGCACCCTGGAAACGGGCAAAATGGCCGATGTGGTGCTGTGGTCGGGCAATCCCTTCTCGGTCTATAGCCTGGCGGAACAGGTCTATATCGACGGCGCGCTGATGTATGAGCGCGGCAACGAGGCGCTCTCTCCGCAGAGCGACTTTGAAGTCGGCCAGAATGGGAAGGGAGACCACCAATGAGACAGCTTCTGAAAACAACTGCAGTCGCCCTTTCGCTTTCCCTGCTGCCGTTTGCGGCCGGGGCGGAAACCGTCGCCATCACCGGCGGCAAGCTGCTGACCATGGGTAAAAGCGGGACCATTGAAAATGGCACCGTGCTGATCGAGGACGGCAAGATCAAACAGGTGGGCGCGGAGGTGAAGGTTCCCGACGGCGCCCGTGTGATTGACGCCAGCGGCAAAGTGGTCGCACCGGGCTTCATGGAAAGCGCGACTCTGATCGGCCTCAGCGAGATTTCGCTGACCAAGGACTCCAACAACCACAGCGCCAAGGATGCGCCGTTCTCGGCGGCCTTTGACGTGCGCTACGGCATCAATCCCGACACCGTGGAAGTGGCCAACCATCGCAACGAGGGGCTGACCCGCACCGTGGCGGTGCCGAGCGGTTCCGGCCATCTCTTCTCCGGCGGCAGCGCCGTGCTGTCGCTGTCCGGCACGCCCGATGTGAAGAAGGGGCCGATCATCGCCTCGCTCAGTGACGGCGGCAATGCCTCGGTGGCCTGGACCCGGCTGCGCATCATCCTCGACCAGGTCAAGGCCTATGCCAAGGACCGTTCCGACATCCTCAACGGCAAGGGCCGCAACCAGTTCCTGCTGTCCTATGAGGATATGGACGCCCTGATCCCGGTGATCCGCGGCGACCGCAAGCTGGGCCTGGAACTGCAGCGCAAGGCGGACATCCTGCAGGCCATCGCGCTCAAGGAGGAATATGACCTGGATCTGTTCCTGATCGGCGTGCCCGAGGCCTGGAAGGTGGCGGACGAACTGGCTGCGGCCGACATGCCGGTGGTGATCGACGCCCAGGCCGACCTGCCCTACAAGTTCACCAGCCTCGGCTCGACACTGCACAATGCGGCCCGGCTGGAACAGGCCGGGGTGACCTTTGCCATTTCCAGCCTCGGCGAGGCGCACCGGGCCTATCTGATCAGCCAGTGGGCCGGTCTCGCGGTGGCGCACGGCCTCAGCTATGACGGCGCGCTCAGGGCCATCACCGTCAATCCGGCGAAAATCTACGGCATTGATGACAGCTACGGCAGCCTGGAGAAAGGCATGGACGCCGACGTGGTGGTCTGGGACGGTGACCCGCTGGAGGTCACGTCCAATCCGGACCATATCTTTGTCCAGGGCGTGGAATATCCGCGTGTCTCCCGCAAAACCATGCTTCGCGACCGTTACCTGAAGCTGGATCCGGACATGCCGCACGCTTATCAATAAACCTTGTCACGGCCGGGTGGAATACTGCCCGGCCGTCCCCCATTCCGCCGTTCGGCCATAAAAAATAAAACTCCGGGATATTGTCATGAAGAGCCTCACCAGATCACTGTTCGTCCTTTTCGTTCTTTTCCTGCCGCTCCAGCTCCAGGCTGCGGGCCTTGGCGATTTCACCAGGGGTATGACCGAGAAAAAGGGCTTTTATGATTTCTACCTGGATGAGACCAGGGGCCGGGTCTACCTCAAGCTCGACCGGCTCGGCGAGGAATTCATCTTCCAGACCGGCCTGCCGCAGGGCCTCGGTTCCAATGACATCGGCCTCGACCGCCGCCAGCTCGGCTACACCCGGCTGGTGAAATTCGTGCGGGCCGGCGACAAGATCCTGCTGATGGAGGTCAACACCAAATTCCGCGCCACTTCCGACAATCCGGCCGAGGTTACCGCGGTGGAGGAAGCCTTTGCGAGCTCGGTGCTGTGGGGCTTCAAGATCGAAGCGACCGACAAGACCGCGGGCCTGATCGACCTCACTGATTTCCTGCTCTCTGACCAGCACGGCATTGCCGAGGCGGTGGCCCGGGCCAAGCAGGGCGGCTTCAGCCTGGATGCGAGCCGCTCGGCGCTCTATGCGCCGCGCACCAAGAGTTTCCCGCTCAATACTGAATTTGAAAGTACGCTGACCTTCAAGGGCGGTGAGCCCGGCCAGTATGTGCGCGACGTGGCGCCCGACGGTAAACAGTTTACCGTGCGCCAGCATATTTCCTTCGTCAAACTGCCGGATGACGGCTACCAGACCCGGGTGTTCCACCCCAACAGCGGCATGTTCCCCATGACCTATGTGGATTATGCGACGCCGCTGGGCGAGGATATGACCAAACGGCTGATCCCGCGCCACCGGCTGGTCAAGAAACATCCGGAGCAGGCGGTCAGCGATCCGGTCGAACCGATCGTCTATTACCTGGATGCGGGCACGCCGGAGCCGATCCGCAGCGCCCTGATCGAAGGCGCCTCCTGGTGGGCCCAGGCCTTTGAGGCGGCCGGTTTCTCCAATGCCTTCCGGGTCGAAATCCTGCCCGAGGATGCCGATCCCATGGACGTGCGCTACAACATCATCAACTGGACCCACCGCGCCACCCGTGGCTGGTCCTATGGCTGGGGCGTGATTGATCCCCGCACCGGCGAGATTATCAAGGGCCATGTCACCCTCGGCTCGCTCCGGGTGCGCCAGGATATCCTGATCGCCACGGCGCTGACCGCCCCTTATGCAGACGCCGACAGCACCATCAAAGCGCAGAAGGAAATGGCGCTGGCCCGGATCCGCCAGCTCGCCGCCCATGAGGTGGGCCATACCCTCGGCATTGCCCATAACTTTGCCGCCAGCCTGTCGGGCCGGCCTTCTGTGATGGATTATCCCCATCCGCTGATCAAGATCACCGCTGACGGCAAGCTCGACCTCAGCGACGCCTATGACACCGACATCGGCGAATGGGACAAGCTGGTGGTCAAATACGGCTACAGCCAGTTTGCCAGCCCCGAGGAAGAGAAAGCCGGGCTCAGGGCGATCCTCGCTGAGCGGGCGCAGGAAGGGCTGCGGTTCGTCACCGACCAGGATGCGCGCAGCCTGCGCGATTTCAACGCCGGCTCCAGCCTGTGGGACAATGGCGCCAATTCCATTGATGAACTCGCGCACCTCAGGGACGTGCGTAGCATTGCCCTTGGGAACTTCTCCGAAAAGAATATTCCGGTCGGCGAACCCTACAGCTCGCTGGAGGAAGTGCTGGTGCCGCTTTATTACCTGACCCGCTACCAGCTGGAAGCGGCCGGAAAATATGTCGGCGGCCTGGTCTATGACTACAGCCTGCGCGGCGAGGAAGAGGTTCCCTACCGGATCGTGCCGCCGGAACAGCAGCGCGAGGCGCTTGACCAGATCCTCGCGGCGGTGACGCCGGAAGAGCTGGTGCTGCCGGAAAATATCCTCAAGCTGATCCCGCCCAAGGCCTATGGCTACGATCTGACGCGGGAGAGCTTTCCGCGCCATACCCTGGGCCAGCTGGATGCGCTGACCGTCGGCGAAGCCACGGCCGGTCATGTCTTCACGATCCTGCTGGACCCGGCCCGGCTGGCGCGGCTGGAACAGTTCCACCAGCGCGGCCAGGGCCTGTTTAACCTGGCCGGCTATTTCGACTATATCGCCGACAGCACCGTCCGGGCGGAGCGGCAGGAGAAAATGGCCGGGGCCATGCAGCGCCGGGTCGGTCATGTGCTGATCCTGCAGATGATGAAGCTGGCGGCCGATAAGAACGCCGCCGAGTCTGTGCGCGCCATGGCCTTGCTCAAGCTCACGGAATTGGCGGACTGGATGGAAAATTCTGCCCGCAAACTGTCGCGGCATCCGGGTTTCAAGGCCCATTATGCCTTTGAAGCCGCCCGCATCCGCGCCTTCATGGATGGCAGTTTTGATCCTGTCTCAGAAGCCCCGGCCGCCATGCCGCCGGGCTCGCCGATTTAAGGAGCGGGAGAAATGGAAGCTCCTCAATTCAGGGATATTGTCGCCGCCGCCGGACGCATTGCCGGGGTGGCGACCAAAACGCCGTTGCTGGAAAACCCGTTGCTCAACGAAGACCTGGACGCGCGTATTCTGATCAAGCCCGAATGCCTGCAGCGGGTCGGCGCCTTCAAATTCCGCGGCGCTTATAACCGCCTGGTGCAACTCACTGAAGACGAGCGGGCGCGGGGTGTTGTCGCTTTTTCTTCCGGGAACCATGCCCAGGGGGTCGCCTCGGCCGCGAAAATCCTGGGTATCGACGCGACCATCGTCATGCCGTCCGATGCGCCGGAGATGAAGATCGCCAATACCAGGGGTTATGGCGCCAACGTGGTGCTCTATGACCGGGCGACGGAAAGCCGGGAGGAAATCGCCGAACGTATCGCCGGGGACAGGGGCAGCGTAGTGGTACCGGCTTATGAAGACCCGCATATCATTGCCGGACAGGGTACCGTGGCGCTGGAGCTGGTTGAGCAGGCCGGGGAGGTGGGTGCCAGTCTTGACGGTTTCCTCTGTCCGGTCGGCGGCGGCGGTCTTGCGTCCGGCTGCTCCATCGTATTAAAGGAGCTTTCGCCCGAGACTGAAATCTATGGCGTCGAGCCGGCGGGATTTGACGACCTGAGGAAGTCTCTTCAAAGTGGCCAGCGGGAGACCAATGAGAGGTTTTCCGGTTCCGCCTGTGACGCCCTGTTGTCTCCCTCCACCGGCGACCTGACCTTTTCGATCCTGAAGCATAAGCTCTCCGGCGCTCTGGCGGTCAGTGACGAGGAGGCGCTTGCGGCGGTGAAATATGCCTGGCAGAAGCTGAAACTGGTGGTGGAGCCGGGCGGCGCCGTGGCGCTGGCGGCGGTGCTGTTCGGCAAGCTTGACGTGACGGGAAAAACCGTGGCGATCGTGCTGAGCGGCGGCAACGTGGATGAGAAAACCTATGTCCGGGCCCTGGGGTCAGAGCTGCCAAAGTTCACTTTCTGATTTTCATCAAGGACCATCCGTGCTAACTCTGTCACAAAAATACTAAAGTGCCACATAAAGCAATAGAGGAATTCAATGTCTGAAACCGTGTTGATCATCGGCGCCGGGCACGGCTGTGCCCAGGCCGTCGCCAGCCTCCGGTCGGAAAAATTCGAAGGTAAAATAGTCGTCGTGGGAGACGAGGACTATATCCCGTACCAGCGTCCGCCCCTGTCCAAGGATTTCCTCAAGGGCGACCTGCCGCTGGAGCGGCTCTATATCAAGCCGCAGAAATTCTATGATGATCGTGACGTAGAGATGAAAACCGGCGTGCGGGTGACCAAAATCGATCCTGCTGGCAAGACTGCCGACCTGGATAACGGCGAGAGCGTGTCCTGGGATCACCTGATCATTGCCACCGGCAGTCATGTGCGCAAACTGACCTGCCCGGGCCATGATCTTGGCGGCGTGCATTATCTGCGCACCGTGGCTGATGTGCACGGCATCCAGGCCGATTTCGACGGCGCCAAGGATGTGGTAGTGGTCGGCGGCGGCTATATCGGGCTCGAGATTGCCGCTGTGGCGCGCCAGAAAGGCAAGAATGTCACTGTGCTGGAAATGGCCGACCGGATCCTCAACCGGGTGGTGGCGCCGGAAATGTCCGCCTTCTACCAGCGGGTCCATGAAGAGGAAGGCGTCAAAATCCTCTGCAATACCGGGGTGACCGCGCTCGAAGGCGACGGCGGCAAAGTCAGCAGGGTGCTGACCGGCGACGGCCAGGCCTTTGATGCGGACCTGGTGGTGGTCGGAATCGGCATCGTGCCGGCGCAGGAACTGGCGGAAGCGGCCGGGATCGAGCTCGACAACGGCATCAAGGTGGATGAACATTGCCGCACCAGCGCCGCTGACGTTTTTGCCATCGGCGATGTGACCTCCCACCCGAGCCCGCTGTACGGCCGCCGCATCCGTCTGGAGAGCGTGCCCAACGCCATGGGTCAGGCCAAGATTACCGCCAAAGCCATCATGGGGACCCTTGAGGTCTATGACGAAATTCCCTGGTTCTGGTCCGACCAGTTCGACATGAAGCTGCAAATCGCCGGCCTCAGCGCGGGCTATGACCAGATCGTCATCCGCGGCGACCTCAACAGCCGCTCCATTGCTGCCTTTTATCTAAAGGACGGGGTGCTGATCGCCATGGACGGGGTCAACCGGCCGGCGGAATTCATGGCCAGCAAGAAGCTGATCACCATGAAGGCGAAACCGGATCCGGACAAGCTGGCCGATCCGGACGTCAACATGAAAGAATTTCTCTAGGACAAAGAAAAGGCGGGAAGATCCCGCCTTTTTTATCTTCGGCGTCTGAGGCTGATGCGGCCCGCAAAAATGATCTGAAAAATGCTCTGTCCAAAAATTGCTATATCATATATATTTTAGGACGTTGTTCGTACGCTCTCTTAACGAAACCGGCGGCCGTAAATTAACAGCGAAGGGTTGGATCATGCCTCTGAAAAAACTTCATCACTATAATATCTGGACAGCGGACCTGCAGGGTACCCTGGAGTTCTATTCCCGGGTACTGGGCCTGGAGGAAGGGCCGCGTCCGGAAATTCCAACACCCGGCGCCTGGATGTATGATCCCTCAGGCGAACCGGTTTTGCATATTTATGACGGGGGGGCAATCGGCCGCGACGTGCCGCATGGCGGCGGCGCACTGGACCATGTGGCGTTCGAAGCAGAGGATTTTGAGGCCATGGTGGCCCATATGGAAGCGACCGGCACGGCCTATACAACCAACCTGGTGGAAGGGATCGGCCTCAGTCAGATTTTTGTCGATGATCCGAATGGTATCACCATTGAACTCAATTTCATGGATTAGCCGCCTTTTCAGGACAGCTTTTTGCCATAGACATTGGAAAGATGGCCAAACCCGCGGCGGCCGAAAAACCTGTGCGCGTCTTTGTCGCGCTTGCCGCTTTCCAGTAGAAACCATTTGCAGTTGCTTTGCCTGCGCTGGCAGTAAGATTTTAGTTCTCCCTTGGTTGGGTTTTGTCCCGGAGAAGAGAGTATGTTCGGGTTGCGGGTGAAACACGTAAAAACGCCCATTTCAAAAACATACTAGGGAGATCAAATAAAATGACAATTGTAAAGAACAGCGTCAGTCGCATTGTACTGGCCGGTGTTTTGTCATCTGTTCCACTGGCGACCGCCGCATACGCCGCAGACGAAGGCTCTGCCGTGACCCTTGAGGAAATCGTCGTTACTGCGCAGAAGCGCAGCCAGAACATCCAGGATGTGCCGATTGCCATTTCTGCCGTGACCGCAAACATGTTGAAGGAACGCGGCATCAATGATGTATCAAAACTGAGCAATATGACCCCCAACGTCACACTGGACGCCGGGACGCCTTTTGCCGGGTCCAGCAATGTTCTGTCAGCCTACGTTCGCGGGATCGGCCAGAATGACTTTGCCTTTAACCTGGATCCGGGGGTCGGCGTTTATGTGGACGGTGTTTACTACGCCCGTACCGTTGGCGCCAACATGGACCTGGGCGATGTGGAGCGCATCGAGATCCTGAAAGGCCCGCAGGGCACCCTGTTCGGCCGGAACACCATTGGCGGCGCCATTTCCATTGTCACCCGCGAGCCCGGCGACGAATTTTTCGTGACCGGTGAGATGATCACCGGCAGCTATAACCGCCTCGACGCCAAGGCTTCCGTTGATCTGCCGATCAGCGACACGATCCGCAGCAGCTTTTCCTTCTCCACCAAGAGCCGGGACGGTTTCGTCGAGCGCATACCTTATGTGGACGAGGAGTTCGGCTCCTACGTCACGGACGGCAATCAGTTCCGTATGGTCGACAAGATGGAAACGAGTCAGACCGAAGGCGGCGAGGACACCTGGTCACTGCGCGGTAAAATCGTCGCGGAGGCGTCCGACAGGCTGAAAATCACCCTGTCCGGCGACTACAACTATGAAAACCAGGAAGGACTGGCCAATACCCTGCTGGCGGTGCCCAACAGCGACCAGCTGCCGTTTGGACCGACCGCCAACAACTTCACAACAATCTATAACACCTGTATCAGTTCCACGGCAGCCGAACTGGCGGCGGCGATTCCGGCGCCGTTTGATCCTGGCTTTACCAACCTGAGCCTGGTGTGTGGCGAGCGCGGTGTAGCGGCGTCAGCGATCAACCCGCTGGGCCGGACCAATGTCACAAGCCCCATTGCCAGCGTGAATGTGGATGACGATCCCTACAACAACCGTCTGATATATGACGAACGGTTCATCACCGACGATATCGACAAGAGTTATGCCTCCGGACCCAGCTTCTCCTGGATGCAGTCCTGGGGCGGCGCGCTGACTCTGGATTATGACCTTACCGACAAGATGGCGCTCAAATCCATTACCAGCTACCGCGAGCTGCACTGGCAGGCCGGGATGGACCTGGACGGGGCGCCGATCGAAATCCTCGAACTCAGCTTCGAAATGAACCAGTGGCAGTTCAGCCAGGAATTCCAGCTCAATGGCACCGCCATGGATGACAAGCTGGACTATGTGGTTGGTGTCTATTACTTCAAGGAGAAGGGCGACCTGCATGACCTGGTGGCGTTCCCGGCCGGCCTGCTGCAGGTGGACGGTAACAACCTGCTGGAAACGGAAGCCATGGCGGCTTTCGCCCATTTGAATTATCGCTTCAACGATCAGTTCAGCATTACTCTGGGCGGTCGCTATACCGACGAAAGCAAGAAATTCCAGGGGTTCCAGAGCGACCTGAACGGCTTCAACTATAAAATCGGCGGTATTCCGATCAACGCCCTGATCGGCATTCCCTGTGATGACGCCGGTCCGTTGCCGCCAACAGACATGTGTGATTTTGCCGCCCTGGTCGGGTTCCCGGACCAGGATAATGTGCTGCGCTATCATCCGCCGGGTGAATTCACCCAGGATTTTACCGACTTTTCCCCGCGTATCGGCGTGGAATATAAGCCCAACGAAGACATGATGCTCTACGCCTCATATTCCAAAGGGTTCAAGACCGGCAGCTGGACCACGCGCTATTCCAACCCGGTGACCGTCGAGCAGGCCGCCCCCGGCTTCAAGCCGGAAAAAGCCGACAGCTACGAGATTGGCCTCAAGTCCGAATTGGCGGATCGCACCATCCTGCTGAACATGGCTGGTTTTTATACCAAATATAAAAACATCCAGCTGAACCAGCAGGAAGGCGTCTCCCCGACGCTGCGCAACGCCGGGGACGCGGAAATCTACGGGTTCGAGATCGAAAGCCAGTTTGTGCTTTCTGCTGAATTCTCCGTGAACGCCAATGTGGGCTATACCCATGCCAAATACACCCGGGTTGAAGACGGGGTGAACGCGGGCGGTCATCTGCCGAAAACACCGGAATGGAAATTCAACATCAATCCGCGCTATGACCATGACCTGGGCGACGGCAAAGGGTTCGTCCTGTTCAGCTTGGACTATACCTACACCTCGACCCTGTTCAATGACACGGAAAACACGCCCCAACTGGAGCGTGGCGACGTAAACATGCTGAACGGGTTTGTCAGCTATCGTCCGGAAAGCGAAGCCTGGGAAGTCGCTGCCGGCGTCAATAACATCCTGGACGAACGCTATCTGGTCACCGGGTCCGCCAACCTGGCCTCCGGCCAGGTCTACGGCACCTATAACCGTCCGACGGAATGGTTCCTGAAACTCTCCTTCAAAATGTAAAGGACAGGAACGTCAGAATAACTGCTTTCCCAACTGGAGAAAGGCAACTGCAGGGCCGCGAAACGCGGCCCTCTTTTTTTAGGCCGGTTCAATATCCTCGAGGGACATGTTCATCACGGCTTTCCAGACATTATCCATTTCCGGCAACCATCCGTGAAGCAGCGGGGAGGTGGCCTGATCAGCGGCCCAGCCCTTCTTCAGGGTCAGATATTTGTACATGAAAACGGAAACCCGGGCATTGACCACACAATGGACCAGCATCTTCTGGCCTTCAAGGGTATCCATCAGCCCGAAGAATAGACGCAGATGTTCCGCTGTCGGCGCGTCGAAGGGGACGGGAATGTGGAAATAGGAAAGGCCGTAGGATGTCACCAGACTGGCTTCATCGGCCAAGGCATTATCTGAGTCCGGCATCGCCAGGTTGATGACGGCGCGATAGTCTTCGGCGGCAATCGTTGCAAACTGGTCCCTTGTCGGCTGGCCGGCTGTGCCGACAAGGTCAGTAGTTTGATGAAAATTGAAAAGCTGTTCCATGTCCCCCTCCTGAAAGGAAACCTAGGCCGGATTGGGGGCGGGACTGCCAACCTTGATCGGCGCGGATTCCTTGAGGCCAAGGGCCAGAAGGCCGCTGCCGATGGCACATCCCGTCTGGATCAGAAGCGGGGCGGAAAGTCCGAACTGGTCAGCCGCCCAGCCGGCGATGGCCGGGCCGGAAAAACCACCGATGATTTCCCCGATCGCCATGATCAGGCCCATGACCGTGGCGACATACCCCGGGGGAAGAGTTTCCGCCGGTACCGTGGCCATGAAGACCGGGAAGGTGCCGTTCAGGGCCCAGCCGATGAAAAGAAACGCTGCCAGTATGATCACCGGCCCCTGAAAATAGAGGGCGCCCAGGGGGCAGACCACGCCGACGAGTGAGAAGAGCACCAGGATCGGCTTGCGGCCGAACCGGTCCGACAGCCCCGGCACCAGGAAGGCGCAGACTGTGGCGGAAATGCCGAGGGTGCTCATCAGCCAGCTCATGGTGGTCGGCTCAAATCCCCGCGCCTGGACAAAGAAGATCGGCATGAAGGCCCAGGCAATCACCAGATAGGACACCGAGAGGATGCTGATCAGCCCGCACAGAACAATATTGCGGTAGCGGAACAGCTGGAAGGTGTTCATCTTTTTGGGCTTGTCTGTGGCCTCCTCGGCCTGGTTTTTCTTGGGGAAAAGCGCTTTCTGGGCGCCGGGCTCGCGAATATATTTCCAGATGAAGAAGGCTGCAATCAGGCCCGGCACCCCGGAAATAAAGAAGGCGATGCGCCAGTTGAACATTTCCGCCAGCGCCACCAGGACAAGCGGGGCGGCAAAGGAACCCAACAGGTTGCTGCCGAAGTTCTGCACAAAGCCCATATAGAGTCCGCGTCTTTTGGGCGAGACTTCGGTCACGATCATGGCGTGGGACACCGGCATCATCGGTCCTTCGGATATGCCCATGATCAGGCGGGCGACCAGCAGCATCATGAAGGAGGTGGCAAGACCCGACAGGAAGGAGCAGCAGGAGAAGATAAAAATGGCCGCCAGCAGGAAGATTTTCCTTCGCCCCGTGGCGTCGGACAGGGCGCCCAGCGCATAGCCGGAAATGGCCCAGGTCAGCGACAGGGCCGAAGATAAAAATCCGATCTGGGTGTTGCTCAGCCCCAGGTCAGGGGCGATAAAGGGGACAAGGAAATTTACGGCATTGCGGTCGAAAAAGGCGATCCCGAAGGTAATGCTCAGGATCGTCGCCATTTTGGTTTCATACTTCATTTTTTACTCCCCGGATCTACCGGCCCTATATTTCTAAAATTGTTATATTTTTCAAGCTCTTGGGTTGACCATGACCTTGCATTGGGTGGTTCGTTTGCGCAGTCCCTCAAAGACTTCCGGCATCTCCTCCAGGCTCACCGTTTCCGTGATCAGGGATTGGGGCACCGGCTTGTCGGCCTCGAGCGCATCAAGGGCGACCTGATATTCCCTGACCTCGAAAAAGGCCGAGGTCTGGATGCAGACCTCCTTGGACAGGGCGACAAAGGGCACGAAAGTATCGGGCTGGGTGCACAGTCCGAGGACAACAATCTTGCCCTGCACCCGCACATGCTCCACCGACTGGGCGATCAGGCCCGGCAGTCCAACGCACTCAAAAACGATATCGGCGGGACCGCCGATGGTTTTGTTGACCTCCTCTACCAGATTTTCCCGTGAGCTGAAGAAGGAGGTGGCGCCCATGGCATAGGCGCGGTTTTCCTGAAAGTTATTGAGGTCGGCCACAGCCACATGCAGGGCCCCCATGCGCCGGGCCCAGAACGCTACGGCAAGACCGATGGGTCCCGCGCCAAGCACCAGCACCCGGTCCCCGGGTGTCAGTCCCGACTTGACGACGCCATGCAGGCCCACGGCCAGCGGCTCCACCAGGGCGCCGTCTTCCAGGCTCAGCATATCGGGCAGTTTGATGCATTGTCGCTCGCTGGTGACGGCATATTCGCCGTAGCCGCCGCCCTGCAGTTCCATCTCAGAACACCAGGCGGGCTGACCGGCCAGGCAGCTTGGGCATTTGCCGCAGCTTTTCAGGGGAATGACGGAAACATTATCGCCCACCTTGAGGCGGCTGACATTTTTCCCCGTCGCTACAACTTCGCCGGAAAACTCATGGCCGAGCACCGTGTCGCAGGGGGTGCCGAACGCCGGGTCCTCGGTCATATGCAGGTCGCTGCCGCAGATGCCGCAGCGTCCCACCTTGACCACAACCTGGCCTTCGCCCGGGGTGGGCTCGGGAATATTTTCCACCTCGAGCGGCTTGTGGAGGCCTTTGAACAGGGCTGCTTTCATGGGGGATCTCCGTCTGTTAGTCCACCTGGCCCAGCATGGTGCCGCCATCGATCACAATCTGGGCGCCGTTGACATAGGACGAGGCCGGCGAGGCGAGATACAGGGCCAGTCCCTTGATTTCATCAGGCGTGGCGATGCGGCCAAGCGGGTTTCGTACTTCAAACGCTTTGCGGTCCTCGGCATTTTTCAACCGGCCGCCGGCGATGTTGGTCATGAAGGCGCCCGGGGCAATGGCGTTGATCTGGATGCCGTATTTGGCCAGTTCCAGGGCCATTTGGCGCACCAGGTGGGCGACACCGGCCTTGGCCGGCATATAGGGGGTGCCGACGATTGGCTCGCAGATGATGGCGGCGTTGGAAGAGGTGACGATGATCCGGCCGCTGCCTTTGGGCTTCATATATTTTACCGCCGCCTTGATGGTGTTGAACACGCTGGTCAGGTTGGCGTTGATTGAGCGGTCCCAGGCTTCGTCAGAGACATTTTCAATTTCCCCGGCCGGGTTGCGCTCGTCCTCTACGGTCAGGAAACCGGGACCGACGTCGATCCCGGCATTGGCGAACACCACATCAATGGAGCCATAGGCGTCATTGGCTTCCTTGAACACCTGTGCCATCTGTTCCCGGTTGGTGACGTCGAGGACCGCGCCGCGCACGGTGCAGCCGCGGGCGGCCAACCGGTCGACCTGCTGCTGCAGGGTGTCGGGATTGATGTCAGTCAGGGTGACCTTTGCCCCCATGTCCGCCATCACTTCCGCATAGGCCAGGCCGAGGCCGCTGGCGGCGCCGGTGACCAGGGTAGAGAGGCCTTCCACATTGAAGGCCTGTTTGAGATCAAATTTCTCGCTCATGATCTGCCCTTTTCTCAGATGAACAAATTCTGGTTGATGGGAAGGTTGTTTTCCTCGCAATAGGTGACATAGTGTTCGATGAACCAGAACACATTGAGGGTTTGATCGAGCTCGCCCTTCTCATTGTAGAATTCGCTCGCCCCCTGCATCCAGAAAATGGCTTTCATGCCGTTGGGATCGTCGCTGACCAGGGTGTGGGCGGTGCCGGGAGCTTCGGTAAAGAAGTCGCCGGGACGGGCGACCCAGTCATGTTCCAGGTAATAGACGCTGCCTTCCAGGCACATGGCGGAGACGGCGCCCTGATGCTTGTGGGTGCCGATGATGCCCGGGGATTTGACCCACAGGATATTGCAATAGGAGTTGGTGCGTACATCAAAGGTCAGATGGCGAATGGCAGCATTGTCACCGAACGGCACCCAGGGGGAATCCTTCTCGGAGGCGCTGATGAAGCCGCCTTCAACGCCAAAACGCTCAATGGTCTTGGCGTAGGGTTCCGGTACCGGATTTCTGTCGAATTTCATTGGCTGTGTCATGGTTTAATTTCCCTATATTTTTGTTTTACATTGTGGATCGGCGGGGGGCAGTTCTTCAGCTCTCCATCAGCTCCACTAATTCGTTCACATTGTTGAGGATCAGATCGGGCAGCTGGACTTTCTCCTGTGCGGCAAAATCCTCGGTGCTGTAAAGCCCGGTCGCCACGCTGACCGACAGGGCGCCATGTTCATTGGCCATCCTGACCTCGAGCTCCGGGTCATCGCCGACCACGACGATTTCTTCCGGATGAGCGCTATCCAGCCCCATACGGGCCATGGCCACATTGAGGGCTTCGGTGGACGGCTTGCCCAGCACCAGGGCGTCGGTGTCGGTCAGCGCCTTGAGCATGGCGTTGATGGCAAAGCTGGTGCCGATCGCCTTGCCGCCGGCGGCGGCGAAAAAGGGCACGTTGGAGGCAGTGGTCAGAAGCGCCCCGTCCCAGACCGCCTGGGCGGCCGCTTCCAGATCGGGGAAGGTGAATTCCCTGAACCAGCCGACAAATATTGCATCATAGCTGCCGCCGTTGCCGGGTGATTCAACAATGCTGAGACCGGCTTCCTGCAGCGGGCTCCAGACCGGTTCCTTGCCCAGTACCAGCACCCGGTCAACGCCTTTTTCTTTCAGATAGTGGGCGGCGCTGGTCGACGGGGTCATCATCTCGTCGTCCCGGACGTCAAGCCCGGCGTGGCGCAGGGAATTGGCATACCACAGCGGGGTGCGGGCGGTGCCATTGGTGAAAACTTGGTAGGGAATGCCACGTGATCGCAAATGGGCGAGCATTTCTGCCGCGCCGGGCAGGGCCTTGTGGTTTCCGCTTTCCTTGTCGCCAAGAACCAGGGTGCCGTCCATATCAAAGACGAACCCTTTGGCATTTTTCAACTTATTACGCAACATGTGCTCCTTTATGCAGCGCCAGGCGCAGGCCCGGCCGCTCGACAACAATGTCACTGGCTTCCGGTCGGGCCGCCAGCTCTTTCAACAGTTTCATGATGGGCGCCGCTTCCGGGGTATAGGTGGCGCGGCTGCGGCTGTTGGCCATCATGGCGTCCATCTGTTCATCCGGCATCACCGCCCGGAGCAGGAATTCCTCGTCATCCATGTCATGGCCGAATTTCTTCCTCAGGTCCTCATAGGCGGGGAAGGTGGGTTCGTTGGCGATTTCCTTGGCCCGCGGCCGATCCATGATGGCGGCTTCAATTTCCGGATCCACGGCCCGGGTCGGACGGCCGAACTTGCCCATGACATAGCGCAGCACCTGGTCGGAGACCTGGCCATAGCGTTTCTCGCCGATCACATTAAACAGCGCCTGGCTCATGACCATCTGCGGGAACGGTGTCACCATGATCGGCTGGCCGAGTTCATCGCGGACCCGCTGGGTTTCCTCGATGACTTCCTGGAACTTGTGCTCAAGCTTCAGTTCCTGCAGCTGGCGCAGGGTGGTGGTCATGACACCGCCGGCGATCTGGTGCCGGAGGAAGCTGGCGTCAAACGGCTGGGCGGTGCCGACCGGCCGTCCCTCGGCCTTGGCCATGCGGGCAAAATAGTCGCAGTATTTGCGGAGCGCCTTGTCATCGATATCGACCTCATGACCGGCTTCACGCAGGTTGGCCACCATCCGTTCCGCTTCCGGCAGGGAGGAGCCGTTGCCGAGCACGCCGGCGGCCACATGCACCGCCGAGATGAAGCCGAGGTCGGCGGCAGCCAGGCTGGTGATCGGGCCGTAGCCAATGGTGCAATGGGCGTGGATTTCCAGTTTCTTGTCGCCGATGGCGGCTTTCACCGCCGGGGCCAGGGTTTTGACCCGGTCCGGCGACATCAGTCCGGCCGGATCCTTGAGGTAAAACACGTCGATGTCCGGGCTCTGGGCCAGCTTGCGGGCGAAATCCGCATAGAATTCATCGGTATGGACGTCCGACAGGGTGAAGGTCAGGGCGCCCATGATTTCTGCGTCACCTTCCTGCTTGCAGATCCTGGCCGCATCGAGCACCGCATCCGGGTCATGCATCGGGTCCAGGATGATGAAGCGGCGAATGCCGGCCAGTTGCAGGCGGCGGTAAACCAGGCGCATGAATTCCGGGTCCGCCTGCTGCCAGGCGATAAAGCGCAGGCCGGTAGTGATGAACTGCAGCGGCGAATTGGGCATGGCAATCCGCGCCCGGCGGATCAGATCCCAGGGGTTATTCTGGTAATAGCGCACCGCAATGGCCATGAAGGTGGAGGAAATAAAATCGATGGTCTGGAAGCCGACCCGGTCCACGGTGCCGGCGATTTCCAGCATCTGGGCCGTATTCAGGCCGGTGGCACCCCAGATGCTCTGGTTGCCGTCGCGCATGGAGACATCAACAAGTTTGATTTCAGCCATTGTCCATCTCCTCGAAGAAACGTGTATCGATCCTGGCGTTCGCAAAGCGCTTGTCGGCCATGATCCGGGCATGCAGCGGGGCTGTGGTGTTGACCCCCTCGATGTTCAGGGCGGCCAGCGCCCTGGCGGTGCGGGCGATGGCTTCGTCGCGGTCGGCACCGTGCACGATCAGTTTGCCGATTAGGGAGTCATAGTTGGGCGGGACCACGCCGCCGGAGCGGATGTGGCTATCGACCCGGACTCCGGCACCGGCGGGCCAGGCTGCCCTGGTGACGATGCCGGGGGACGGCCGGAAGTCGGCGTCGGGGTCTTCGGCATTGATCCGCACCTCGATGGCATGGCCGTCAAATTCCACATTTTCCTGCAGCAACACCCAGGGCGCGCCGGCGGCGATCAGCAGCTGCTGCTCGATCAGGTCGAGGCCGGTGATTTCCTCGGTTACCGGATGCTCCACCTGGATGCGGGCGTTCATTTCCAGGAAATAGAAGTCATAGGTATCGGCATCGACCAGGAATTCCACCGTGCCGGCGCCGAGATAGCCCAGATATTCACTGATCCGCACTGCGGCATTCTCGATGGCCGCCCGCTTGTCGTCAGGAATATTGGGGGCCGGGGCTTCCTCCACCAGTTTCTGGAACCGGCGCTGGATCGAGCAGTCGCGGGTGCCGAGATGAACCGCCTTTTCGCCGCCGCCGAGGATTTGCACCTCCACATGGCGGCCGCGGCCGATATAGCGCTCCACATAGATGCGCCGGTCGCCGAAGGCGGCTTCGGCCTCGGCCATGGCGAGATCGATCTGGCCGGAAAGCTGGGCCGGGTCATCGACCCGCTTCATGCCGCGTCCGCCGCCGCCGGACACTGCCTTGATCAGTAGCGGATAACCGGTGGTTTCCGCCACCACGGCGGCCTCTTCCGCCGTGTCTGCTTCGCCGCCGGGCACCACCGGCAGTCCGGCATCAATGGCCACATGGCGGGCCTTGAGCTTGTCACCCATGGCGTCGAGATGTTCGGGCAGGGGGCCGACAAATTTCATGCCGTTTTCGATAACCTTGCGGGCGAAGGTTGAGTTTTCGGATAAAAAGCCATAGCCCGGATGCACCGCGTCGGCGCCGCTCTCCTTCGCCGCGGCCACCACCTTGTCCACATTGAGATAGGACTGGGGCGAGGGAGCGGGGCCAAGCAGCACCACATTGTCCGCTTCCTGGGCCGGCAGGGAGGTGAGATCGGCTTCGGACACGCCGAGCACGGTCTCGAGCCCCAACCGCTGTGCGGTGCGGATCACCCGAAGGGCGATTTCCCCCCGGTTGGCAATGAAGAGTTTTTGGATGCTCATGCGGTTTTGACCTTCATCAGCACCGTATCGGCGTCGACCGGTTGAGCATTTTCCACAAGGATTTCCACGATCTCGCCGCTGACCCCGGCATGAACCGGATTCATCAGTTTCATGGTCTCCAGGATCGCGGTCACGGTGTCTGCCTCGACTTTGCTGCCGACCTCGACAAAGGGGGCGGCGCCGGGCTGCGGGGCGCGATAGAAGGTGCCGGGCAGCGGCGCCCTGATCAGGGCGATGCCTTCTTCTTCCTCCACTTCGACGGTGGCTTCCAGCACCTGTTCGGCAACCACGGGATCATTCTTGCCGCTCCATTCCTGGGTCCAGCCTTCGCCGGACCGCGACACCCTCAGTCGAAAGCGGCCGGTTTCGATATCCAGCTCTTCGAAGTGGGATTTTTCCAGGATGGTGATGATTTCCTCAACATCCTCATCACTGAGGGGAAAGTCCTTGCTCATTTGCTGTTCCTCATCATTTCCCGGGCCGCGGCGATGATCTCATCGCTAAAGGCTACGTCATTGATATGGGCGTCCACCGCTTCCATGGTTACATTGTCGGTGATGACCGTTTTCAGATAGTCGGCGAAGGGCGGGGGCAGGCTGGGGTCATAAAGATGGCCTTCGGGACTGTCATGGCTGGACAGGCCGTGCAGCGGCACGAACAGGCGCACCGGTCCTTTGGCTTCCGCCATCATGGCGGCGAGATGGTCACCGATTTTCTTGAGATCCTCCAGGGTGGTCCGCACTGCGGTCATGGCCGCATTATGGATATGATAGGCCTTTTTGCCGGGATATTTTGCTTTGGCCTCATCAATGGGGCCGCCGATGATAAAGTCGGCGTTGCCCGGTACGACGATGGTCGGGATGCCCCGGGCCAGGCCGGCCTTGCCCCGCTCAGGCCCGGCATTAGCCAGGCCGTCGAACAGATAATCCACCATTTCGGTGACGGACATGTCGAGCACCAGCGCCACATCCCGTTCGGCGGCAATGGAATCCAGGGTCGGTCCGCCGGCGCCGGAGGAGTGGAAAATCATCACTTCACAGCCGTCTTCCACCAGGGCGTCGCGGATGCGCTTGGCGGCCGGTTCGGTGGTGCCGAGGGTGGTGATCAGCACCAGCGGCTTGTCGCTGCCCGTTGTCGGCGTGTAGCCCTTGGCCATGGCGGAGATGCCGAGGGCGGCGTTGCGGTAAACCTCGCTGTTGATGCTGTTGAGGCCGGAAATGTCAGTGACCGAATACATCATGACAATGTCTTTGACCCCCACATAGGGGGCGGTAAACCCGGAGGCAATGGTCGACACCATCACTTTCGGCAGGCCGTAGGGGAAGCTGCGCATGATTTTGGTGGACAGGCTGGTGCCCATGGAGCCGCCGATCGACAAGATGCCGGACAGGGGCGCCTGTTCGTCCGCCGCATGGGCCATTTTCAGCGATCCCTCGATCATCACGTCCTGGATCTTGCCCTCATGGCCGATGGCCCGTACCTGTTCTATGGTGGTGCCCGCCGCTGCGGCAATCTGCTCCGGCGAGATTTCCGCCCCGCCGAGGGTTTTCCGCACGCTGGGGTCAAGATGCACTACCTCGCAGCCGGCCTCTTCCAGGATCTCCCGGGCAAACCGGGCTTCCTGCTGCTTGGTGTCCTGGGGAATAATAAGTAATACACGAGGCTTGCTCATGTTGGTCTCCCGATTAAATTGTCTCCCTATTTATGTTTGTAAGGCTAACTGATTTTGCCCGGCGCCTGCAAGCTTGCCCGGCACGATTCAGGCTGCTATATTTCACCAGGTGAAACTTTAACCTGGTCTATTTTTCGGGTGGGATATGCTGAAACAGAAAGTCAAAACCGTACGGGCGCTGGAGCGCGGCCTCGATGTACTGATGGAAGTGCAGAGCAGCAGCGGCACCAGCCTCAATGAACTGCACCAGAAGCTGGGCCTGCCCAAGCCGACCCTGCTGCGCATGCTGGTGACCCTGTCGAAAAGCGGCCTGGTGTGGCAGCGCATTGCCGATGGCACCTATCATGCCAGCGCCGTCAGCCTGGCCCGGCCCAAAGCCGACCTGACCAGTGAGATTGCCGAGATTGCCTCGCCCTTTATGGAAGAGCTGGGGCATCAGGTGCACCTGCCGTCGGCCATCGCCGTGCCCCGCTTTGATCATATGACCATTGTCGAAACCAACAGCCCGCTGGTCCAGCTGCAGGCCGCCATGCTCGGCCCGGTTGGGACCAAACTCAGCTATATCCATACCGCCACCGGCCGCGCCTATCTCGCCCATTGCGACGGGGATGAGCGGGATACCCTGATTGAGAGGCTGCGTCCGGCCAACGCCGGCGGGGAAGAGGAACAGGCGCTGCGGCACATTCTTGATGAGGTAAGCTCGCGCGGCTATTCCCTGCGCGATCCGGCCCACAGCTGGTTCGACCGTAACAAGCAGACGGTGCTGCGCGACGGCCGCCGCTCCATGGCGGTGGCGGTGCGCCTGCACGGCAAGCCGGTGGCTTCGCTCAACATCACCTGCCCGACCCGTGACGGCGAGGGTGATGAGGCGGTGCTGTGCCATCTTGACCTCCTGCGCCGCACCGCCGCCGGCATTGGCCGGGCGCTGGAGCGGCTTCATGCCTAGAGCTGCTATAGCGGGAGGTTAGTCGCTGTCAGCTGCCTGGTTTGCAAGCTGCATTGACTGCATCGCCAGCAGATTGTCCAGCGCCTGCTTGCCGAAGCGGGCCTGTTCCATGCGTTCCAGTTCCTCTTTGGTGTCATCGCCAACCTGGAGCTTGTCCTCGATCAGGTCTTTGATTTCCTGCTCGATTGCTTTTTGCTTTTCGGGCGGCAGGGCCGCCAGGGACTCTTCGGTCAGGCCGTTGTCCTTAAGATACTGGGCCCGGAGCCTTTCCGCCGGTGTCATCCTGGCCCATTTCAGGAATTGCTCGACCATGGGCTCAAAGGAAGCTTTCTTTTCTTTGGTCTCTACAACAAAACTGTTGCCGTTACGGCCCGTGCTTTCGGCAGGACTTGCGCCCAAGGCTGATGACGTGGCATCTATCATTATACATCCCTCTATTGTGTTATATGTGATTGTTTTGCAAGCAAGAATTGTGCCAGAGAAATCGTGCCGGAAAGCCTCGATTTTCCTTGATTTGGCGCCTGCAGCTTTTGCCGCCGGCATATATATCCGGCAGGATTTTCCGACCAGGACAGCCGGTGTCGGGGCAAAATCACTGGCCCTCAGGGACTGGACAAGCTAGGCTCTGGACAATGAAGAACAGGGATTTTGACAAACTTCTGGCCGAGGTGCGGGCCTGCACCCTGTGCGCTGACAAGCTGCCGCTGGGGCCGCGGCCGGTGTTCCAGATGGCGCCGGGATCGCGGATCCTGGTGGCCGGGCAGGCGCCGGGCAAAAAGGTGCATGAGACCGGGATTCCCTTCAATGACCCGAGCGGCGACCGGCTGCGCGACTGGATGGGGGTGAGCCGGGAGCAGTTTTACGATCCGGAGCTGATGGCGATCCTGCCCATGGGCTTCTGCTATCCCGGCACCGGGACCGGCGGTGACCTGCCGCCGCGCCCGGAATGCGCCGCGACCTGGCGGGAGAGGTTGCTGGCGCAGCTCCCCGACATCCGCCTGACCCTGGTGATCGGCCAGTATGCCCATGCCTGGCACCTCAGGGGCCGGCAGGGCAAGACCCTGACCGAGACCGTGCGCAACTGGCGGGAATTTATGGGCGAGGGGATTATTCCCCTGCCGCACCCGAGCCCGCGCAATATCCGCTGGCTCAAGCAGAACCCCTGGTTCGAAGAGGAGGTGCTACCGGCGGTGAAGGATAAAGTGCATGAGGCAATGGGGTAAGGAATGACGATAATGACCGACAAAAATTTGACGGAAACCCTGGTGGCGCTGGAGCACCGCTTGCTTGAGGCGGGCGCGACGGCCTGTGCGGCCACCTTCGCGGAGCTGCTGCATGACGACTTTGTCGAAATCGGCAAATCGGGACGGCGGTTCGTCAAAAGTGATTTCCCGGAGGCGCTCTCAGGGCCGGCACCAGCGGTTAGCTTGAGCGACCCGGAGCTCAGGCCGGTCACAGACACCCTGGCCCTGCTGCTGTACACCACCACGGTGACAGGGCGTGACGGTCATATCGCCAGCCAGGCGCGGAGGAGTTCCCTATGGCAACTGACTGACGGCCGCTGGCAGATGATCTTCCACCAGGGCACGCCGGCCGGAATTACGTAAAAAAGGCCTTTAGCCAACATTCTGAATGATATCTTCTTCCACAAGCAAAGTAGCCAGATCCGACGTGTAAACATTATAGGTCACCCCGTCGATGATCTGGTCAGCTTCCTGGACCCAGCCTTCGCCAGTGGCATTGACAACATCATCTGCGCCGCCGGTAACGATCAACTGATCAGAGGTCGACGAAAGATCCAGCAGATCCTGAGCCGTTAGGGTCAGGCTGTTGGCGCCGTCTATACCAAGGGAGATATTTTCGATTCCTGAAATCAGGTCGCCGGTTTCTGAACTAAGGTCCAGATTCAGGCCGGTTCCAACCAAGGCAAGGAAGTCATTGCCTCCGCCGGCGGAAATTAGAGTGAAATCCAGGTTGGTTACATTGATGCTGTCGTCGCCATCCCCTGTTTCGAAACTATCCGCGCCTTCGCCTCCGAAAAGCACATTATTGCCGAAACTGTCCGTCAATCTGTCGTTGCCGTCTCCGCCATAGAGGGTATCGTTACCAAGAGAGCCTTCCAAATGGTCATCTCCCTGTTGCCCATAGAGAACATCATTACCTTCGGAGCCTATTAGATAGTTATCATCTGCACTGCCAAAGATGACATCGTCAAATTGAGTACCGGATACGTTTTCGATCCCCGTGTAGGTGTCACCTTCCGCATTTCCTCCTGAACCGACGCCTGTCCCCAGATTTACTGTTACGCCTTCGGTGTTGTAATTTACATAGAGGGCCGTATCAGTTCCGTCACCGCCATCCAGGTGGTCTGCTCCGGCCATGCCCTCGAGATAGTCATCGCCTTCGGCTCCCAGCAACGTGTCATCCCCGTCGTGTCCGAAGAGGCGGTTGTCTTTCAAATCTCCCGTCAGGGTGTCATCGAATTCGCTCCCCCAAAGATTTTCAATGGAAATCAGGATATCGCCCTCAGCATGGCCGCCACTTGCGGTTCCCGCGCCCAGGTCAATAAATACGGCAGCATCGGAAAACTGATAACGGGCATTATCTACACCAAGTCCACCGTCTAGAGTATCTGCACCAAGGCCGCTGTCGAAATAATCGTCGCCCTCCAGGCCCTGAAGGATATTGTCGCCATCATTGCCTTTGAGTACGTCTCCATAGGCGCTGCCAATCAGGTTCTCAATGGAGGTCAGGCTGTCTCCCTCTGCATCCCCCTGCAATCCCAGGCTGCCATCCAGGCTGGCAATAACTGCTGCCGTAGAGGACCGGTAGCTGACGGTATCCGACCCTTCTCCGCCATCAATGGTATCGGCCCCGGCGCCCCCTGATATAAGGTCGTCTCCGCCGCCGCTGGAAATCGTGTCGTCTCCGGCTTCGCCGATCAGGTAATCACTTGCGCTGCTGCCAATCGCCGTATCATTCCCGGCGCCAAGATAGACCAGTCCCGAAATACTGCCGTCGGTGTTTGTCAGGCTATCGTCACCGCTACCGAAATAAATATTTCCATTGATGGAACCGGTATTGATCAGCGTGTTGTCCAGGGAAGATAGCAGGTAGATTTCACCAGATATTGCCCCGCTATTATTGAGGGCCGTCAGATTGGTGGCATAAACAGCGATATCGGCAGTGATGGTGCCACTATTTTCCACTGTTGCAACAGTGTTGAAAAGATCCAGGCCAAATGAAATACCCTGTTCGTCCTCAGCGCTGGCGCTGATCAGTCCAGAGTTTACAATATTTGCTACTCCGCCGGATACAGCGACTCCTTCTGCCAGCTCATTGCCCCTTGCGATAATATATCCTGAATTGTTGAGGGTAAGACCGGAAGTATAAAAGAGGCCGATAGCGCCTTTTCCTTCGGCAAGGATGGTCCCGCTATTGGTGGCAGATCCGATTACGGCGCCAAAAGCATATGTCTCGGTGTCTCCTCCAGAGGAATAAAAATCAAATGGCACGGAAGTCTGAATCAGTCCATGGTTGATCAGTGTTCCTTCACCAAAAGTGTGTATCGCGGCGGCATCATCGGTTCCACCCTCGATTTCGATTATGCCATAGTTAGTGACCGTTCCGACATCATCAAAGTAAAGGGGGTTAATATAACCTGTATCGCCGAGTCCTGTAATCTGACCATAATTGGTAAAGTCACTACTTGGTGAATTACTGTAGAAATAGAGATCTTCAGCATCACTGTAATAGGACTCATTGGCGGCAATTGTAAAGCCAGGCTGGAATGTTCCGGCTTCAGTGATGATATAGGCATTGTCGAGGTCGCTCAATCTGACGGTAACATCAAATGTTTCTCCAAAATTTATTCCGTCGTTAGAAAGGGAAATGGAGAGTGTCGGTAAAGATGTCCCGCCGGAATGCGAGAACTCCACTACACCGGAAGATACCTGACTATAGGTGAATTCTGTGGCAGGTGAACCATTGACCAGGATTTCGCCATGCGAAATCTCGTCAACCCGAATAACAATGGGAGAAAGTGAACTGTCCGGGTCTTCTATATGGAGCTGGTCTCCGTCAGTTGAAAGAACAACGTCGTTGGACATGACAATGCCATCAATTGATAACGTGCCACTTTCGTTGACGGAAACGTTTACTGTTGCTCCATAGGCGGTGGGAACGTCGTCGACAGGATTGACATTGACTTTCACAGTGCCGCTGTCACTGTTTCCATTCTCATCCTCTACTGTATAGTTGAAGGAAAGCAGCCCGGAGTAATCCTGTGCCGGTTTGATGATAACAACACCAAGTTCTTCATCGATTATAAAAACGGCTTGTCCAGCAGAATCCTCGCTCAAGGAAAAATCAACGAAGCTTACGGCGTCGCCATTCAAGGTGAAATCGTTTGACAGCAAGTCGTCCTGGATATTCAGAACCAGAAGCGTGTCTTCCTGGACAGCGAAACTGTCAACACTTGCAAATACTTCACCGATTGAGAGATTGATATTTTCAAGCGCGTTAAGGACCTCGACAGAGCCGCCGGCGTCAATCACGCCATCGCCTGAAATATCCGTTAGTCCTAACGCCGTCACAGCGGCCGGATCGTCAATGCTCAGGGTCACGACATCATCCAGGTCCAAAGTGTCGATTTTGGGGAATATCGCCAAAAGGTCTGACAGGTTGATATTCAATGGAACATCACCACTGATGCTGAGTGTCAAATTGTCCCCGGCCTGGGAGACAATAGAGGCGATGCCGGCAAGATCGTTCAGATCATCAATCACCAGCGTCAGGTTGCCATCAATATTGATGGCACCGATGTCGCTTACGCTGATCGTACTGAGATCAAGGCTGGCGCTCTGACCGTCCGGCACCACAATGTTGATGATCGAATTGCCGTCGCCGTCGATGCTGGTGAACCGGGCGATCTGTTCCTGGGTCAGGGTCACATCGGAATTGACGATCAGCTGGGTGAGGTTGGTCAGCGTCACCCCGGTCAGGTCGACGGTGCCATAGATATAGAGGGTATTGTTGCCGGCGCCGCCGTCGAGGCTTTCCCCGGCCTGTGCCTCGCTGGTGGTCCGGTCGTTCAGGTCGGCCAGGGTAATCAGTCCGGACAGGTCGACGCCGGAGCCGGCCGGGTTGGTGATATCGGCGGAGGTATATTCCCCTGCCGCGGTGGTGCCGATCACCACAATCACGTCGTCGCCTGCACCGGCAACGATGGTGTCCGCACCGTCACCGCCGCGGATCATATCATCGCCGCTGCCGGTGGTGATGCTGTCGTCGCCGCCGCGGCCAATGACGGTGAGGTCGGCGGTCGAGCCGCTTTCATCCAGGGTCCGGTCATTATCGTCAATGGCGGTAAAGACATTGGTCGGGTTTTCGGTGAAGTCCGGGTCCGGGGTCGTCGGGGTCGTCGGCGAGGTGGGTGAGGCCGTGCTGCCGCCGCCGCCACCGCAGCCCGCCAGCGGCAGCAGGCTGAGGCTCATCAGGCCAAAGCGAAGTCCTTTGCGGCCGGAGGATTTTTCCGGGGTTGTTCTGGGTGTGGAAATATTTTCGATATCAATTTTATCGTTTTTAGACGCTGGAACAGCGCCGGAAGGCCGGTACGTCATACTATCCCCCAAGAGATTATTATCATTAATAAAGTGTTAATTTTAGCATCATACCCCCTGTTACTCAAGCCCCGATGGAGCCGGCGTGGGTCTGATGCAGGCGCATGGAAATCGGCGGCCGGTTGTGGCACAATGGCGAAGATTTCCATTCATGATCTATGAGAGGACGGCATGGCTGAAGACTATCGCGAGGAAACCCGGAAAATTCTCGAGGAGGCGCTGGATGACGAATATAAGGCCAGGGCCACCTATGCCAAGGTAATCGAGAAGTTCGGACCGGTCCGGCCCTTCATCAATATCGTCGAGGCGGAAAACAGGCATGCCGGGGCCCTGCTCAGGCAGTTTGAGCGCCTCGGCCTCATCCCGCCGGAAGACCAGTGGGCCGGAAATGTCGAGGCGCCGGAGACCCTGGTCGAGGCCTGCAAGGGCGGCATCGAGGCGGAGATCGAGAATGCGGAAATGTATGACCGCCTTCTGGCTGCCGTCAATGACCCGATGGTCAGGAATGTATTGCTGCGCCTGCAGGAGGCCTCGCAAAACAACCATCTGTCCGCCTTCCGGCGCTGTCTGACACGACTGTCGTCGTCACAGGAGGGATAGAAAGCTCTTCCCTAATCTTCGTCGCTGTTCATGATCATGTTGGCGATGCCGATCAAGGGAGCCTTGAGGATGACCTGGAGTTCCTTCGGTGCCTCGATGTCCCTGAGCGCCTCGTCCATGCAATACAGCCACTGGTCGCGGGCCTTGGGGCCGATCTTGAAGGGGGCGTGGGCCCCGGTCAGGCACATGCCGCCTTTCTTCTCAATCCAGATGCGGGGGCCGCCAAGCCAGGTGGTGAGGTAGTCGCCCAGCAGTTCCTCGATGTCTGACAGGTCCTCGCCATGCAGGGCGCGCAGCTCCCGGGTCTGGTCGGAGGTGTCCATGATCCGGTAGAAGGCCTTGCACAGCCGGCGCACACCCTCATCGCCGCCAAGCATGTCATAGGGGGTTTTGGCGGGGGGTTTGGCGGGGGTTCGCGCGTTGCTGTTGTTGTCTTTGGTTGCGGGGTTCGTCATCCTGTAAGTCTGCCTTTTTCTGTTATGGCTCCCAACCTAGTTGATTATGCAGCTATATTGCATTGATCTGGATCAGGGCAGGGGGCAGACGATGGGGAGGAGCAGGAAATGATCAGGGTCCGCCCGGGCCCCCGATATGCTGTGCGGCAACGAACCGGGCCGGGCCGTCAGGGCGGCGGGTTAGTCTCCGATCTCGGCCTGCCCGCGCAGGATCTCCGCCAGCCGCCCGGATTCCCGCAGGGCGATGAGCCCGGCGTCCAGTTCCTCAGCCAGCATCCCGGCTTCCGGATGCTTGCGACTGAAGGCCACATAGATGTCGCTATGCTCCCCGTCAAAGGCGCGCCTGATTTCCTGTTGTGCCTGGGTTTTTGCCAGCACGACTTCAGCAATGGCGTCAAACATAATGACGGCATCCAGCCGGCCCCGTTGCAGCATGTGTACAAGATTTTCCTGGCTGTTGACCCGAACGGTGCGGACCTTGTCATTCTGGAGAATAAAGGGGCCATATTCATAGCCCAGCATCAGGCCTATGCGCTCGTTGTTGACCAGTTCGCGGAAGTTCCCGGCCTTGAGTGGCTGGCCCACATGATAGTAGTAGCCGGTGGTGGCGCGAAAAAGGCGCTGCTTTCCGAAATGGTAGACTTTTTCAGTCGAGGGCTCTTTTGTGACGTTGAACAGGCCGACGATTTCCCCCTGCTCTGTCATGCGCAGGAGGCGGGCGTATGGCGCCACCTGGAAAAGCACCTTGATGCCGCGCAGGCCGAAGGCCTCCCGGACAATGCTGTTGGACAGGCCAGTGCCGTCCGCATTGGAAAAGGGAGGCCAGCTGTCCTCTGCGCCCAGCACGATGGTACGAACCACAGCCGGCTTTTGACTGGAAACGGTCTTGTCGTCAGCCTGCGCCAATGCGCCGACTGGCATCAGCATAAAGGCGATCATCCAAAATCGCATCCTCAACCGCATTCACCTGTTCCCCTGCACTACAAAACGGAACTTTCAGGAGACTTGCGGGCCGTCAGGCAGCCAGCCGTCTCCCTATAAGTGGTGCCATACCGGATATGAAAATGCAAGAATGGAGAGAGGTGACCGGATATCTGGCTTATTCAAAAGATGGCGCAACCGAGAGGATACGAACCTCTGGCCTCTGCCTTCGGACGGGTGTTTACGCCATAAATGCGCTGGTTCATTTCCCCCATTTATCCACGAGATGTTTGTCTTCGGGCCAGAAACCGTCATCAGGTTCAGGGGGCAGTCCCCTGCTTTGTGACAAATTTGGCGAAGGGATCGAGGGAGGGATCTTCCTGCCATTGATATTCCACTCCGCTGGCAATCCCTCGTGCGCGGTCCACGCCATAAAGCCGGGCAATCAGGGCCAGCGCCATGTCCGTCCCCGCCGAAACACCTGAGGAGGTGATCATCTTGCCGCTTTCAACCCAGCGGGCTTCAACCACCCAGTCCACGCTTACGTCCTGATCCGTTGCCAGTGAGAAAAAACGTTTATTGGTGGTTGCCCTGTGGCCTTTCAGGATACCTGCCCGGGCGAGGAGCGCGGCGCCGGTACAGACGGATGACGTGATTTCTGTCTGTTCATTCCGGGTCCGCAGGAAGTCCATAAGCGCCGCATTTTCAAGCTGGCTGAATGTGCCGAAGCCGCCCGGCACCATGATGATGTCGAGGTCGGGCGCAGTAGTGAAGGAATAGTCCGCGATTGTCGTGGTACCCTGGCCGGATTTCACCGGCCCGGCTTGCTCGGCGATCAGGACCACGTTGAATTCCTTCACATAGCTCCACATCTCGAGGGGGCCATAGACATCCAGAACCTCGAAACCGGGGTAGAGGATGATGCCGACGGTTTTGCGCCCGTCCTGCGGAACGGTGGTTTTGCCCGCCAGCTCGGCAACCTGTGCGGCGGAGGGTTTTGTTTCCGGGTCAAGCGCCGCCCTGACATACGCCTCTCGTCCGGAGGTGATAAAGGCGCTATATTCCATGCGGTTGGTCACGCCGTCCCCGTCGGCATCTCCCTCGGGCCCGAACCAGGGACCAAGCCTTCGGGCAAGGGTATAGTCGCCGGCCAGCGGGGATCCAAATCTGCTCATCATGGCGTTGATCGCGGCAAAGGAACCGTCATTGCCGATCATGACATAACCAGCCACCATTTCTGCCGCGGCCGGGTATTTGGCGGTCAAGAGCTGCACATCCCGGCTGGCGGACGACAGCGCCTGCCTGTAGGCATCGAGGACAGTCTTGTGATCGGCGCCACCCGTTGCCGACCTGTCGTAGCCTTTGTCGTTGAGAACCGTCGCGATCAAAGCCATCTCGGCAGAATCCAGCAGGCCGTTTTTCTGCAAACCGGCGTCCAGATTGCCGTCCGTGGTTGCAAGGTTCATTCCAGCGGCCTCTAGCGCGGGATCAAAATCAATGGCCTTGAATTCGCCCGTGCTGCCGGCAGACGCTGGAAGTATAATCGCCATGGCGAGGAGGCCGAAGCAGGCGGACAAAGCTGGTCCGGACCGGCGTTTTGGGGTGATCTGAAAAAGACGGTTCATGTCTGTGCCTCCTTGTTGCCGGTATACAACTGCAGCGAAGATGGTGTCAAAGGAAACTGGCTACAAGGTGACACTCTCCGACCCGGCGGGGGGGGGGATGGCCGATTTTTCGGGAAATTTCAAAAGATATTCAACTTATTGAAAAGATTGGCGCACCCGACAGGATTCGAACCTGTGACCTCTGCCTTCGGAGGGCAGCGCTCTATCCAGCTGAGCTACGGGTGCTTCGCCATATCGGACCGGCAGGGGAGCGCCGGAATGGGCCGGAGACTAGTTGAAAATTTCCCCGAGCGCAACGCCTAAATGCGCATAATCTCGCTCAACGTAAAAACGGCCCCGTCAAAGGGGCCGTTTCGAATGCCTGTTCTGCCTGTCCTATTCCCGGTTGCCCATGAAGCGCAGCAGGAACATGAACAGGTTGATGAAATCCAGATAGAGGGTCAGGGCGCCCATGATGGCCTTTTTGCGGGCCAGTTCCGGATGATCGTCTTCCAGATACATCAGCTTGATCTTCTGGGTGTCATAGGCGGTCAGGCCGGCAAAGATCAGTACCCCGGCTACCGAGATCACGAACTGCATCATGGTGGACTGCAGGAACATATTGACCAGCATGGCGATGATCAGGCCGAACAGGCCCATGACCAGGAAGGACCCGAAGGCACTGAGGCTCTTTTTGGTGGTATAGCCATAGAGGCTCAGACCGCCAAAGGCCGCGGCAGTGACAAAGAAGGTGCGGGCGATGCTGGTGCCGGAATAGACCAGGAAAATATTGGACAGCGACAGCCCGAAGACGGCGGCAAAGGCCCAGAAGACCAGCTGTGCCGTAGAGGACTGCATGCGGTTGATGCCGAAGCTCAGCACCAGGACAAAGGCCAGCGGCGAGAACATGGCGATATAGCCGAGGCCGGTGACGCCGACAAGCATGCGGCTGCCGTCCGGTGCCATGGCGGTCTGGTAGAAAAGATCCTGCAGTGCCGGTACCTGGAACACGCCGAGGGCCACAAACCCGGTCAGTGCCAGGGCAATGGTCATGTAATTGTAGACAGTCAGCATATAGCTGCGCAGGCCGGCGTCGATCTCTGCCGCTGTCCGGACGCCTGTCGGAGAATATTGGGTATTGCGATCTACCATTGATATTTTGTCCCTTTGTTAAAAGTCATATCCCTGATTCATACTCGATACGGGCCATATATTGTCACAGCGGGCGCAAAATTCAAGGGAAACCGGCGCTGGATTGTCCGATTTCCAGTCCACTGTTCCGGGGCAGGATCCATTACTTAAAGTCGTGATTTTCCTGCAGATATTTCAGAAAACCTTCCGCGCCGCGGTTGATGATGTCAAAAACCCGCTCGAACCCTTCCGCGCCGCCGTAATAAGGGTCGTCCACCTCGGTGATGCCGGGACAATTTTCGGCAAAATCCATAAACAGCCGCACCTTGTGGTGGTGGGCCGGGTCGCCCATACGCTGCAGGTTCTTGAGGTTCTCCCGGTCCATGGCCAGCAGATAGTCAAAATCGGCGAAATCCTGCCGGGTCACCTGCCGGGCGCGAAGCTCGCTGATGTCGATGCCATATTTCAGTGCGGTCTGCTGCGCCCGGGGATCGGGGCTTTCCCCGGTGTGATAGCCGGTGGTGCCGGCGGAATCGATAAACAGGTGATGCAGAAGCCCGTCCCGGATTCCGGCGGCGTTGGCCTGGTGGCGGAAGACGCCTTCGGCCATGGGCGAGCGACAGATATTTCCCATGCACACAAACAATACTCTCAGCATGTCGCAGAAATTTCCTCAAATGATACAATTAGTTTCACATTGTTATATATGATGGGTAGTCACACAACGCAAGAAATCGAGGCGATATGACCCATTTTGAACGGATTATCATTCTGACAGGGGCCGGAGTTTCAGCGGAGTCCGGCCTGGATACTTTTCGTGACAAAGGCGGGATCTGGGAAAAATATGACCTGACCCAGGTTGCCACGCCCGAAGCCTTTGCCCGGGATCCGGATATGGTGCATGAGTTTTATAATCTCCGGCGCTCCGCAGTGAAAAGCGTTAATCCCAATGCGGCTCATCTGGCCCTGGCCCGGCTCGAACGGGACTATCCCGGGGAGGTGTTGCTGGTGACCCAGAATGTGGACGACCTGCATGAAAAGGCGGGGTCACGCCACCTTTGTCACATGCATGGCGAACTGGGCAAGGTCCGCTGTACCTCTTGTCGCGAAGTGATGGACTGGTGGGACGATCTGACCACAGAAGCGATCTGTCCGCTCTGTGGCAAGAGCGGCCGCTTGCGTCCCCATATCGTCTGGTTTGGTGAAATGCCGTTTGATCTTAACAAAATCGGTCAATTCATTGAAACAGCAGATCTTTTTATCTCGATCGGCACCTCGGGGACGGTTTATCCCGCGGCCGGGTTCGTCCAGGCGGCGATGGATGCCGGCGCCCATACGGTCGAATTGAACCGGGAGCCCTCCGACGGCTTCAGCCTGTTTGACGAAACCCACTATGGCCCTGCGACGGAAGTTGTGCCACAGTATGTGGAAAAACTACTGTCGGAGGCGCATCATGAAACTGGATGACAATGAAATAAGCGCAGCCCTGGGGGAACTTCCCGGCTGGGACAAAGTTGAAGATCGGGAAGCCATCTACCGGATCTTTAAATTCGAGGATTTCGCCGAAGCCTTCGGTTTTATGAGCAGGGTGGCGATCCATGCAGAAAAAATGGATCATCATCCGGAGTGGGCCAATGTGTATAACCGGGTTGAAATTATTCTGACGACCCATGATGCCGGCGGCGTGACCCTGAAGGACGTACAACTGGCCCGCTTTATCAACCACGCGGCCGCCTGAGTTTTCTGCGTAACATAAGTTTTTCCAAAAAGTGCGTAAATTGGCCTGGATCAATTACGGACGACGGTGAATGCCGCATGATGAAAATAACAAAGCCTGAAATAAAGAAGGAAGAGGAATTATGACGGAAACCACAAAAGCACTGCACAAAGTTCTTGTTGTTATTGACCCGGCCGAGGAGGTGCAATATGCCCTGCGCCGTGTCGAGCTCATGAACGACATTGTCGAAGGCGGTGTCGATATCCACCTGTTTATTTCCGTTGAAATGGACAAGCTGGGCCGCCACGAACATGAATTCCACTGCGACAACGACTGGTTTGCCAACCTTGTGAAGCCACTGCACAAACATGGCATAAATTATACCGCCGAAGTCTACTGGACCGAAGATTGGCAGAAATCCGTTCTGGGAGCGGTGGAGCGCCATGGGATCGATGCGATTGTCATGTCCGATTATACGACGGAAGAACATCAAAACGATATGTCGGCCGCCCGCTGGGCGTTGCTCAGGGTGGCGCCCTGTCCGGTAATGATCGTTCACCCGACCTCCCAACTGCGTCGCAAAACCATTCTGGGCGCCGTCAATATGCAGACGGACAACCCCAAATATGTGGAGCTGAACGAGAATATCCTCAAGGTGAGCAAGGTCATGGCCCAGGCCTATGGCGCGGAAAAACATACCGTAAATGCCTTTGAGGACACCATGGACTATCCTGACCGGGGCGCGATGTTGCGTGAAACCGACACCAAGCAGGAAAATATGCATATCCAGGTGGGCGATCCGGCAACAATCATCTCCACGGTGGCCGATGATATCGACGCCGATATTGTGGTGATCGGGACGCTGTCCCGCAAAGGCCTGCGCGCGGCGATGCGTGGCAATACCAGCGAAAAAATTATCAAGCGCCTGAACCGGGATGTGATGGTCATCAACTGCGCGGCTGAAGCTCCGCAGACCTGATAAACAGTCACCAAAACAATAAGGAGCCCCGTGGGGCTCCTTTTCTTTACGTTACTTTTCTTAGAAGTTAACGCGCCGTTTATTTCGGGGCCATGCGCAGGGCGCCGTCCAGGCGGATGGTTTCGCCGTTCAGCATCTGGTTTTCCACAATATGTTTGGCCAGGGCGGCATATTCCTCCGGTTTCCCGAGGCGGCTGGGGTAGGGCACGCTGGCGCCCAGGCTGTCCTGAACTTCCTGGGGCAGGCCGAGCAGCATCGGCGTGCCGAAAATGCCCGGGGCGATGGTGCAGATGCGGATGCCCAGCTTGCTGAGGTCGCGGGCGATCGGCAGGGTCATGCCGGCAATGGCCGCCTTGGAAGAGGCATAGGCGACCTGGCCGATCTGGCCGTCAAAAGCGGCAATCGAGGCGGTGTTGACGATTACGCCGCGTTCAGAACCTTCCAGAGGCTCCTGGGCGGCCATGCGGGCCGCGGCCAGACGCACGGTGTTGAAGGTGCCGAACAGGTTCACTTCCAGGACCTTCTTGTAGAGGTCAAAGTCATGGGGGGCATTTTCCTTGCCCACGGTTTTCTGGGCCGGGGCGATGCCGGCGCAGTTTACCAGAATGCGGGGCGCAGCGCCGAGTTTCTCCTCAACGCCGTCCAGAGCAGTTGTGACGCTGTCTTCGGAGGTGACGTTTACCTCGAAAAATGCGCCGCCGATGTCGCCGGCAACTTTTTCACCGCCTTCCTTGTTGAGATCGAAAATGGCCACTTTGGCGCCCGCGGCAGCCAGTGCCCGCGCCGTGGCGTCGCCCAGACCGGAAGCTGCGCCGGTGACGACGGCGACTTTGCCTTGAATATCCATGGTATCCCTCTTTGCTGATGTTACTGTCGGGTAACATATAGCGGATGTGCCGGGGAATGTCGAGCTGATATTTTAGGCCGTTTCCGCCTGTGTTTTTTTCTTCAGTCTGGCTTCGCGCCACGCGATAAACATGGTTGCCCCGACAATGATGAAGGCGCCGATCCAGGTATAGGTGTCGGGGAGTTCTGCAAAGACGAAATAGCCGATCAGGGCGATGAAAATAATCTTGATATAGTCGAACGGGGCGACCACGGTGGCTTCGCCCTTGTCATAGGCGCGGATGATAAAATACTGGGTGCCGGTGGACAGAATGCCAATGCCCAGGACCCAGAAGATATCCAGCCAGCCCGGCGTGACCCAGTTGTACAGGGCCATGGGCGTACACATGGCGGTGACCGTCAGGTTGCTGTAGACCATCATCAGACTGGGTTTGTCAAAGCGGGTCAGTTTCTTGGTGACAATGGAATTGAAGCTGGACGCCAGGGTGCCGACCAGCAGGAAGGTCATGGCCCAGTGGATGTCGCTACCCGGACGCAGGATGATCACCACCCCGATAAAGCCGACAATCGTTGCCAGGGTGCGAGGCAGGCGCACCGCTTCGCCAAGGAAGATGGCGGCAAGCACGACAAGGAACAGCGGCCGGGTAAACTGGATCGAGGTGACGGTGACCAGCGGCAGGTACATGATGGCGGAAAAGTTTGCCAATACGATAATGCACATCAGGACGCTGCGGGCGGCGATCAGTTTGGGTTGCTTGACCTTGAAGTTGTCGAAACTGAAATGCCGGGACAGGGTGATGGCGATAAAGACGATCACCAGGGAGCGCAGCATGACCACCTCGAACAGGCCGAGATTGAGGCCGGCATTACGGATGAAAATGCTGTTGAAGGACATGCACAGGCCGCCGGCGATCATGAACAGGATGCCGTGCAGATTGTTTGTCGGCCGCGGGGGAATGACCGTCACAGAGCATCCCCTCCGGGTTTAACCGTTGCTTCAGCAGTTGGTGGAACCTGGCCTTTCTCCCGTTTGGCATTGAGCCGTTCCCGATGGGCGGCATAGAGCACGCTGGCCATGATGATGACAGCACCCACATAGGTATTGAGTTCCGGCTGTTCGGCGAAAAAGAAATAGCCGATCAGGGCGGAAAAGATCAGCCGGGTGAAGTCCAGCGGCATCAGGGCGCTGGCTTCGGCCTCGGAAATAGCCTTGCTGAGGCTTAACTGGGTGACGGCCGCGAGAACGCCAAGCGCCAACACCAGCAGCAGGTTGTCCCAACTGGGCCAGCTCCAGACCGGCAGCGCGAAAATCAAACTTGCGGGCAGGGTGCAAACCAGGGAATAAAAAGTGATGACCTGGGGTTTTTCCGTGCGCGCGAGGACGCGGACCAGAACGATGGTAAAGGCAATGGCAACGGCGGCGGACAGGGCGGCGATGACCCCCAGGTTGATAGGCTGATAGCCGGGCTGCAGCAGGACCAGCATGCCGATGAAGCCGAAAATCACTGCCAGTATCCGGGGCAGACGGATTTTTTCCTTCAGGAAGATGACGGCAGTGATGGTGGTGAAGATCGGCGCGGCGAAGCTGTAGGAGACGGCTTCGGCCAGCGGAATAGCGCTGAACGCATAGAAATTGGCGATCAGGGTAAAGCTGGAGATGGCGCCGCGCAAAAAATGCAGACCGAACCGTTTGGTCTTCAGGTTCCGGAGGCTGCCGCTGGTCCACAGGATCGGCAACAGGATGACAAGGGCAATAGAGGTGCGCCAGAACACCAGCATGAAGGGATGAATATCCGTGGACAGTTCCCGCACCACACCCCCGACGAGGGAAAAGCTAAAGGCTCCGATAAGCATATAGGCGGAACCGAGCATAACATTGTTTTTCTGTTGGGGCACAGCACTCATGAATAGATCCGGGTAACGGGAAAACGGGGTGGCACGGCAACAAGTTAGATGTTCTATTGTAACTTGTCAAAAGCAATGAAGGCGGGAAATCGGACTTCCTCGCCTGTCGACTTTCCCGATAAGCCGCCTATGCCGTAGGGGCGGGAGCAGGCTTCTCTTTTTTTCGCCTGGCTTCAAGTCGTTCCCGGTGGGCGGCATAGAGCACACTGGCCATAATAATAACAGCGCCGACATAGGTGTTGAGCTGCGGCTGTTCATCGAAAAAGAAATAACCGATCAGGGCGGAAAACACCAGCCGGGTATAATCCAGCGGCATCATGGCGCTGGCTTCGGCCTCGGCAATGGCCTTGCTGAAGCACAACTGGATGATGGCGGCCAGAACTCCCATCACGAGCACCAGCAGCAGGTTGTCCCGGCTCGGCCAGCTCCAGACCGGCAGGGCGAAAACCAGGTTGGCGGGCAGGGTAAGCACCAGGGCGTAGAAGGTGATGACCTGCGGTTTTTCCGTCCGGGCGAGAACGCGAACCAGGGTGACGCTGATGGAAATGGCGACAGCGCAGGACAGGGCAGCGATGACCCCCAGGCTCAGGGGCTGGACGCCGGGTTGGAGCAGAACCAGCATGCCGATGAAGCCGAAAATGATCGCCATGATTCGGGGCAGGCGGATTTTTTCCCCCAGGAAAATGGCGGCGCAGATGGTGGTGAAAATCGGGGCGGCAAAGCTGTAGGAGACGGTGTCCGCCAGCGGAATGGTGCTCAGGGCGTAAAAATTGGCGAGCAGCATAAAGCCGAAAAAGGCGCCGTTAAGGAATTGCAGGCCGAGCCGTTTGCTTTTCAGGTCCCGGAGGCTGCCGCTGCCCCACAGGATCGGAACCAGGATCACCAGGGCGAGGGCGGTGCGCCAGAAGACGATCACGAACGGATGCATATCGGCGGACAATTCCCGCACCAATCCCCCCAGGATGGCAAAGCTGACCGAGGCGGTCAGCATATAGGCGGCGCCAATCATGAAGTTGTTTTTTTGTGGCAGCACGGTCGTCATGGCAGGATCCGGGTCGTGGGAAAACAGGGTGGCATGGCAATAAGTTAGTTCCGGTGACGGGACTTGTCAAAAGCTATGATGTGGAGACTTCCGGCTTTTTTCCCTTGCGGTTTTCCCGGTAGGCCACATAGACCGAACTGCTCAGGATCATGGCCGCCCCGATCCAGGTGAAGATATCGAACGGGTCGCCGAACAGGGTGATTCCGATCAGAGAGGCAAAGATCAGGCGGGTGAAATCCACCGGCATGACCGCCGTCATCTCCGCCAGGGAAAAGGCCCGGGCCATGCAGATATGGGCGGTCACGGAACAGACGCCGAGCACCAGGATCAGCGGCCATTGCAGCGCGGTCGGCCATTGCCAGAAGAACAGGGCGACCACCAGGCTGATCGGGGTGCCAAGGGCAAAGCCGTAGAAGGTCACCACCGACGGCGGGTCCTCGCCGGTCAGTTTTTTCACACAGGTCATGGTGGCGGCGAAGCACAGCGCGCTGACCAGGGCGCCGATGACCCCGGGGCCAAGTTCCTGGAAGCCGGGCCGGAGCAGCACCAGCATGCCGGCAAAGGCGCAGAGGACGGCCAGCAGCCGGGCGAGCCGGAACTTCTCGCCGAGGAACAGGGCAGCGAGGAGGGTGGCGAAGATCGGCGCCAGGTAGCTGTAGGCGACGGCATCGGCCAGCGGAATGTGGCTCACTGCATAAAAGGCGCCGAACACCGAGGTGATGTTGAAAATGGCGCGGAAAAAATAGAGCGGGCGCGGAATTATTTTGAGTTTGGAGGTGTCTATTCGCCTCAGCGCCGGCAGGATGAACAGGAACCCGAGCACGGTGCGGAAAAACACCAGCTGGAACGGATGCAGCTCTTCCGACAGATGGCGCACGATGGCCCACAGCAGGGCATAACACAGGGAATAGCCCGCCATATAGGCCATGGCCAGTCCAAGTCTGTTTGCGGTCAGGTTGCCTGCGGACACGAAAGGATTCCATCTCGGCGGACCGCCGAACAGCGGCCCTATTGCTTTGCCTTTTGTTCACTATGGGGTAATTGCTGCGCTGCGCCAAGGGGAAATATGCCGTCGGCGCTTCATTTTAAAGTTTTTTCTATAAAAAATCCATTTTCCACCTTGTTCGCAGCTGCGGAAGGCCCTATATGTGTGGCGTAAAGGTCCTGGGGAAAGTCTTCCCGATCACAGGACTGTCACAGTGGATGGATAAAGTATCTTTCCACCCACTCAGCGGGCCGTCTCGGCCCCTGACCGGTAAAGTACGATGATGAGGGACAAACAGACCCGCGGGGGTCTGCGGGGCCTTTTTGCGCGCCGAAAACAGAATTTGAATTAAGGGTATATTGTAAAAACTGGAGAAAAGAGATGACTATTGAACTGCCTGCACTGCCGTATGACATGAATGCGCTGGAGCCGCATATTTCCAAGGAAACCCTGGAATATCATTACGGCAAGCACCACAACACCTATGTGGTCAAACTGAACGGCCTGATTGAAGGCACCGAGCTCGCCGGCAAGTCGCTGGAAGAGATTGTCAAGGCCTCCAGCGGCGGCGTGTTCAATAACGCGGCCCAGGTCTGGAACCACACCTTCTACTGGAACGGCCTGAGCCCCAACGGCGGCGGCGCCCCGACCGGCGCCCTGGCGGACGCCATCAACGCCGCGTTTGGTTCTTTCGAGGAGTTCCAGGCCAAATTCACCGACAGCGCCGTGAACAACTTCGGCTCCGGCTGGACCTGGCTGGTGAAGAAAGCTGACGGGTCCCTCGACATCGTCAACACCTCCAATGCCGCCACCCCGCTGACCGACGATAGCGTCACCCCGCTTCTCACCTGCGACGTGTGGGAGCATGCCTATTACATCGATTACCGCAACGTGCGCCCGGATTACCTGAAAGCCTTCTGGGCCCTGGTGAACTGGGACTTTGTCGCCAAGAACTTCGGCTAACAGCCAGTCGTCTCAGGACAGGAAAGCCGGGCCTTATGGTCCGGCTTTTTTTATTTCTCCCCGTCAGCCGAACGGCCGGACCGGATCGCTGCCGTCCCAGGTCAGGGCCGCGCTGTACATGGCAGTAAAGGCTTCGTCGGTGGAGTCAGTATATTCAATCAGTTCCACCATGCCGGGCTGGTTGACGCCATTTTCCATATAGGCGACACGGCCGCCGGTCGGCACCCCGGCCAGGAAGGCGAGCTCATAGCCTTTTGCCTTATATCCTTCGATTTCCTCGTCGAACCGGGTGGTGGAGAGGCCGTAATGGTGGAAGCCATAGCCCCGGCTCTCGGCAAATTCCTTATAGACCGAGGGATTGTCGTCGAGCGGCTGGATCAGCTCGATATTCATATGGCCGGCGAAGGACATGGCGATAGTGCTGTCGGCTTTGGACGGGCCGCCGCGGTAGATCGGATCGATGCCGGTGAAATGGTCAAATACAAACCAGGGGCCCACTTTCAGGTCCCGGACCCAGTGGTCTATCGCCGCCTTAAGGTCCGGCACAATGAAGCCGGTCTGCATGATGCCGTCGTGCGGCTGGCCAAATCCGTAATGCATTTCCTGTTCCTCCCTTAGAAAATATTAGTAAGCCATACAAACTACTATGCTACCCTGCGCGCCGGAGAAGCACAAGCGCGGGGTGAGGGTTCGTTTTTTCATTTTTGGGGTCGGAATTTTGGTTTTTTCACGTATAAAGTAGCAGTAATTAAAAATGATTCTTAAAAAATGGTGTCTGATATGAATGTTCTCAAACTGCGTCGTTTTCTGGTTCTCGCTCATCTTTATCTCGCCAGTTTCCTGGCCCCGGCTTTCCTTTTGGTGGCCATCTCCGGCGGCATGCATGTGGCCGGGTTTGAGGAGAAGGTGGAGCGCACCCCGATCCAGCTTCCGGCCGGGACCATGCTGGACCCGAAAAGTCCGACCCTTGAAGAAGATGTGCGGGCCCTGCTGGCGGCCCAGAACATTGACGTGGAGTTTGAATATATCAAGGGCAAGGGCAATAATTTCATGACCCGGCCCACCTCCCGCACTTTTGTTGATTTCCAGGTGACGGGCGAGGGGGTGCGGGCGACCCTTAATGAGCCGAACCTGCAATATAGCCTGATGGAGCTGCACAAGGGCCATGGCCCGCTTGCCTTTCGCACCTATCTGATGGTGGTCGGCAGCGTGCTGTTCCTGTCGGTGGTCGGCGGCCTGATTGTCGGCCTGCTGGCGCCAAATTACCGCCGCCCGACCCTGATCACGGCAGCAATCGGCACGGCGGGGACGGCATTCCTGGCCCTGGCGATGTAACAACAAAAAAAGCCGGGCTCATCACCCGGCTTCTTCGTTTTAATCTGAATAAGGTTCTTTACGCCAGTCCGGCGGCCACCTCGAAATGGGCCTCGGTGGACGCCTTGACGTCCTCGACGGAGACTTCCGGGGCGAGCTCGACCAGGGTCACGCCGCTGTCTTTAATCTCGAACACGCCCACATTGGTGATCAGCATGTCGACCACGCCGGTGCCGGTCAGCGGCAGGTCGCAGGTCTTGAGGAACTTGGGGGTGCCGTCCTTGGCGGTATGATCCATGATCACCACCACTTTTTTCACGCCGGCCACCAGGTCCATGGCCCCGCCCATGCCTTTGACCAGCTTGCCCGGGATCATCCAGTTGGCGAGGTCACCGTTTTCCGCCACCTGCATGGCGCCGAGAATCGCCATGTTGATATGGCCGCCGCGGATCATGCCGAAGCTGTCGGCGGAGGAGAAATAGCTGGTTTTATCCAGTTCGGTGATGGTCTGCTTGCCGGCGTTGATCAGGTCCGGGTCTTCCTCGCCCTCATAGGGGAAGGGGCCCATGCCCAGCATGCCGTTTTCGGACTGCAGGGTTACTTCCATGCCGTCCGGGATATAGTTGGACACCAGGGTCGGGATACCGATGCCGAGGTTGACGTAGAAGCCGTCTTCCAGTTCCTGCGCCGCACGGCGGGCCATGTCATCTCTGTTCCAAGGCATGATTATTCTCCTCTCGCGCGGGTGGTGACTTGTTCGATGCGTTTCTCGGGCGCCTTGCACTCGATAATCCGCTGCACGAAAATGCCCGGGGTATGGATCTGGTCGGCATCAAGTTCGCCCACTTCCACCAGTTCCTCCACCTCGGCGACGGTCACCTTACCGGCGGTGGCCATCATCGGGTTAAAGTTGCGCGCGGTCTTGCGGTAGATCAGGTTGCCTTCCTTGTCGCCCTTCCAAGCTTTGACGATGGAGACATCGGCCACCAGGCCGGTTTCCATGATATAGGTCTCGCCGTTGAACTCTTTGTGTTCCTTGCCCTCGGCGATGATGGTGCCGACCCCGGTCTTGGTGTAAAAGCCCGGAATACCGGCGCCGCCGGCCCGGCAACGCTCTGCGAGCGTGCCCTGGGGATTGAATTCCAGTTCCAGTTCGCCGTTAAGATACTGGCGTTCGAATTCCTTGTTCTCACCCACGTAGGAAGAGATCATTTTTTTGATCTGGCGGGTCTGCAGCAGCAGGCCGAGCCCGAAATCATCCACACCGGCGTTATTGGAGATGGCGGTAATTTCTTTGGTGCCGCTGTCGCGCAGTGCGATAATCAGCTCCTCGGGGATGCCGCACAGGCCGAAGCCGCCGGCCATGACGGTCATGCCGTCAAACAGGATGCCCTCAAGGGCCGCCGCGGCACTGTCATAAACTTTCCTCATAATTGTTCAACCTCCTGAACTTGGCTTTGTCAGCGTCCGGTCTTGGCCACAGGATTTTTTGGGCAACCGGATTTTTTATGGTTCTTCCGGCTTCTCTGTAATACAGCCCGGCAGGGGCTGCCATAATACTTTGGTGCCGGTTGTGCTCACCTTACTTGCCGAGGCTGCTTTGTGCAATGCAAAAGAGGCGGAATAGCGCCCCTCCGTTCAAAGGGTTGAATTTCACGCAGCAGTGACCAAATTTTGTCCATATTTGCCGCTAGGTTCATTTTTCCGGCCGGAAATCAGGCCGCGATTTGGCGACCTCTTCGGGCTTGGGAGCAAAACGGGCTTGAGGGTGATTCGCCAGTTTGTTACTGTAGCGCAAACCAGAATATTCAGAGGATCATATGAAGACTATTGGTACCGGTTTTTTCGTTTTACTTGTGACAGTGCTTTTTTCCGGCACAGCGGCCCAGGCCGACAGCCGGCAATTGCTCGGCAGTTTCAAAAGCTGGGACGCCTTTGTACTGAAGAAAAGTGACGGGGAAAAAGTCTGCTACATGATCTCGGTACCGAAGCGGAAGCTGCCGGCCAGCCTCAAGCACGGCAATCCCTTTATTACCGTGTCGCACAAGCCGAAACGCAAGATTTCCAATGAGTTAAATTTCGTGGTCGGTTACAGCTTCAAGAAGGATTCCACAGTGACCATGGTGGTGGACAAGGGACGCAGCTTCAAGCTGTTTACCTCCGGCGACGGCGCCTGGGGTTATGACGCCAAGCAGGACAATGCCATGGCCTCCGCCATGAAGCGGGGCATGAACGTGGAAATGCGGGGTACCAGCGGCCGCGGCAACGCCACAAGCTATCAATTTTCACTTTCCGGCTTTACGGCGGCCCATAACGCCATTACAAAGGCGTGCCGCTGAGGACAGCGGGGATAAGTTGACGGAGGCCCTGTAGGGCACAAGGACATGCAGACACTTCCATTAGGCACAGAACCGGTGGTCGGGCCCCGCCCGCAGTTCCGGGAAGACCGCACCCTGATCGGGCTCACCCGCGATGAAATCGCCGAGCGCCTTAAAGGGATCGGTGTGCCGGAAAAACAGTGCCGCATGCGGGCCCAGCAGATCTGGTCCTGGATCTATCATTTCGGCGCCCGGGGCTTTGGCGAGATGACCAACATCTCGAAGACACTGCAGGCCCAGTTGGCGGAGCATTTCGAAATTGGCCGGCCCGAGATTATCGAGGCGCTGGTGTCCGTCGACGGCACCCGCAAGTGGTTGATGCGGTTTCCCGACGGCAACGAGGTGGAGACGGTCTTTATTCCCGAGGAAGACCGCGGCACGCTGTGTGTGTCTTCGCAGGTGGGCTGTACGCTGACCTGCCGCTTCTGCCATACCGGCACCCAGCGGCTGGTACGCAACCTGACCCCCATGGAAATCGTCATGCAGGTATTGGTCGCCCGCGACGACCTGGGCGAATGGCCGACCCCGAAAGAGGGCCGCATGTTGTCCAACATCGTGATGATGGGCATGGGCGAACCGCTTTATAATTTCGACAATGTGAAAAAGGCGCTGAAGATCATGATGGACGAGGGCGGGATCAGCCTGTCCAAACGCCGCATCACCCTGTCCACCTCCGGCGTGGTGCCGGAAATGAAACGCTGCGGCGAGGAAATCGGCGTCAACCTGGCCATTTCCCTGCATGCGACCGACAATGACACCCGCAGCCGGATCATGCCGATCAACAACAAATATCCGCTGGAAGAACTGCTCCAGGCCTGCGCCGACTATCCCGGTGCCAGCAACAGCCGCAGGATCACCTTCGAATATATCATGCTCAAGGATGTCAATGACACCGACGAGGACGCCCGGCGGCTGGTCAAGCTGCTCAAGGACTATAATATCCCGGCCAAGGTCAACCTGATCCCGTTTAACCCCTGGCCGGGCTCCGAGTTCGAACGCTCCACCGACAAGCAGATCAAGCGCTTTTCCGATATCGTCTTTGGCATGGGTATTTCCGCACCGGTGCGCAAAACCCGGGGCGAGGATATCCTGGCCGCCTGCGGCCAGCTCAAGTCAGAGAGCGAGAAAAAGCGCAAAAGCGAACTGATCAGGGAAATGCAGGCCGCGCAGGAAGCTCAGGCCTGAGAGCGTCTCAGAAATTTCTTTTCAATGATGCCGGACAGGCGATGCTCGAACCCTTTGGGTTTCCCGGCCATGATCCACAGCAGAATATGAGTGACAGCATAAGTCAGCACTCCACAGCCGATTTTGGCAGTGAGGGTCAATGACTTGTCGGCAATGGTTTCATGGGGCAGGTAAGAATTCAAGACCAGCAGGCACAGCGCCATGACCGCGGCCGAGACCATGCTGCGCCAGGGCGCGAACATCAGGCGCAGCAGCGGCAGGTCCAGCAGTTTCTGCACGATTAACATATTCAGCACCAGTTGCAGGATCTGGCGGGCGGCAATACCATAGACCGCGCCGATAAAGCCAAAATAGTGGACCCCGGTGATGACAAAGACAGGCAGGGCGAGAAACATCATCAGTTCGCGGAAAAACAGGTATTTTGTGTCGCCGTGGGCCATGGCGACAAAAATGGCGATGGAGCCCATCATGCTGAACGCCGACGCGGCGGCCAGGATCTGGACGATGGGAATGGCGTCGAGCCAGTTGGGACCATAGACCAGATAGATAAATTCCGGTGCAATCAGGGCAAAGCCGATGCCGATCGGCTGGCTGAGTCCGGCCAGGAACTGGGCGCTTTCCAGGACCTTTTCCCGCATATAGTCCCGTTTCCCCGCAATCATGGCGAAGCCGGGATAAAGCGCCCGGTTCAGCGGCATAACCAGCTCATAGGTGGGCATGAACGCCACGGTTTTACCGATGTGGTAGATGCCGGTCGCTGCAGTACCCAGGAAATGGGCGACAAAAAACTTGTCCAGGTTTGTAGACAGGGACTGCAGGATATTGACGCCTGACATCCAGCCGGAAAAGCTGAAGATACGGTCAAAGGAGGCAAAGCAGAACCGGGGCAGGTAGGGGATCATGAGATAGCTGATGGTCATCCTGCTGGCCGAACCGAACACCAGGCCGATGATCATGGCCCAGTAACTGCGCAAGGTGAAGGCGAGGTAGATGGTAACGGTGAGGGTCAACAGCTTGGTGCCCAGGGTGATGACCATTTCCCGGGTAAAATCCAGGTTCTTTTCGAACACAACAAACCTGGGGTTTTCGAACCCGTCAATGAGCGGTATCACCGCCATCAGCAGGATGACGTGGGCCACGCGCGGTTCGCTGACAATATCGGGGACAAAAAACGTGCTTGCCAGAATAGCCACGCAAACCAGGATTCCGCGGCATATATTGAGGGTCCAGGCCGTATTATAGTCGTTGTCGCCGGCATCCCGGTATTTGATTAGCGCCTGTCGGGAGTTAAACTGGCTCATGCCTTCCAGAATGGCGTAATAGGAAGACGCAATCGCGACGATCCCGAAGTCTTCCGGCACCAGAAGCCGGGCCAGGACAATGGTGCTGAGCATGCCGAGCAGGCGGGTGCCGAACCTGGTAAAGGCCATCCAGGCGGCGCCCTTCATGACACGGGAGGAAATATTCTCCTCGGAACTATTGTCTTCGCTGCTCATATCTCTAACGTCCGCTGGCAGTTCAGAGGCCGGTTATCCGGGCGATTTCCGTAACGATACGTTCCGCTGTCTTGCCGTCCCACAAATCCGGTTTGGTGCCGGATATCCATTGTCCGGCGAGGACCTTCTCCACATTTTCCTGAAGCTCGTCCGTGGGAATCAGCTTGTTGGTGCCCTGGGTAATGGTGATCGGGCGCTCGGTGTTTTCCCGCAGGGTCAGGCAGGGGACATCCAGATAGGTGGTTTCTTCCTGAATGCCGCCGGAATCGGTGATGATCAGTTTGGCGTCCTTGACCAGGCTCATGAAAGGGGCGTAACTGACCGGCTCTACCAGCGTAAGTCCTGCCGTCTGGTCCAGCTTGTCCCATAGTCCGAACTTTTCCAGGTTTTTCCGGGTGCGCGGGTGAACCGCAAACAACAGGTCAATCTTACCCGCCACCGCCATGATCTGATTCATCAGTTTGGTCAGGGTCTCCTCCTCATCCACATTGGAGGGGCGGTGCATGGTAACAACACCGTAATTGTCCGGCGTCAGGCCGAATTTGGCGGGTGCATTCTCGCTCTCGATACGATCACGCAGCAATTCGAAACTGTCCATCATGATGTTGCCGACCCTGATGATGCGGCTGTCGGGATGGCCCTCCCGTTTCAGGTTCTCATCAGCGTCGGGGGACGGGGTCCAGAGGTAATCGGCAATGGCATCGGTGATCAGCCGGTTGATTTCCTCCGGCATGCGACGGTCACCGCTCCGGAGGCCGGCTTCCAGATGGGCCACCGGGATATGCAGTTTGGTGCCGACCTGGGCGCAGGCCGAAGTGCTGTTCACGTCGCCAACAACCACCAGCAGGTCCGGACGTTCAACCTCCATGCAAATTTTTTCATAGGCGATCATGACGCTGCCCACCTGGTAGGCGTGGGTGCCGCCGCCGACGCCCAGATGGTAATGGGGCTGGGGCAGCATCAGGTCCTCAAAAATGCTGTCGGACATATTGGCGTCATAATGCTGGCCGGTATGAATGATCTTGACCTCACACCAGTCCTGTTTGCTCAGAGCATGATAAAGCGGAGCAATTTTCATGAAGTTCGGGCGCACTGCCGCGATCAAATGAATGATTTTGGTCATGATCAGATTTTCCTCAATGCTGGCGCCCCGATCACTGCCGGGACATTTTGTTCTGTTTTATCAAGTTCTTTCTGCAGTACAACCCTGGTCATCACCATAATTGCCAATAAGTGGTAGTATAGGTCGAAAGTCGCCAGATTCACAAAAGCACCCGCACTGGCATAGCCGACCATACTGACCTGTATCATTTCGGCCAGGTCCCCACACCATTTGAGGTCCCGTCGGCCTGCCGATCGTTTCTTGATGGTGTTGCCGGTGGCATAGGTTGTCAGCGCCAGCAACAGGAAGATCAGATAGCCGGCATAGCCTTGTTCGCCAATCACTTCGAAATGAACACTGTGCACGGCACGGCCGACCTCGCCGGGGAGGAGATATTTGGACCTGACCCCTTCATCATAAAAGACATTGTAGCCACCCCCCAGGATGGGGTTGTCATTGGCAATCTTAACGGCCACACGCCACATGGTGATACGTCCCTGGGCGGAGGCATCTTCCTCAAAATGCTCAATGGTAATCATGCGTTCTTTCCAGCTGTCGGGCATGAAGAAAAACGCAATAAGGGCGAGAAACGGCAGCAGGAAAAAGATAATGGCCAGTCGCTTGGTCTTATAGGCCCAGAAAGAGAACATACAGATCATGCCGACCAGGGCGCCACGGGACTGGGTGCCGAAAATGGACAGAATTTCGCAGGCCATCAGGCCGAAGACCGCCAGCCGGAGCCACTTGTGTTGTGTGTTCTGATACAGGTAGTAGGTCAGGGGAACAATCATCAGCAGTACAAGAGCGAAATGGTTGTTGTCCCCGAAAAAGCTGCCGGGGGCGCCCCACACGCGGCCGCCGCCGCCGGTCAGGATGGTAAAGATACCGCCCTTGAAGGCATAAAAACCGATGGACAGGACGATGACCCAGATCAGGGAGTTGATGCGCGATTTGGACTGCATGATCAGCATGGTCACAAAGGTGAACAGCAGGATCTTGATCACAGTGAGATATTTCGGGATTGCCACGTCATAGTCGATGGCGACGATCGTCGAAAGGCTGACCCAGACAACATACAGTGCCAGAAGCCAGGTTATCGGGTGCTGCGGGAGGGACTTTTTTTCCTTGGTAACCAACAGGGCGAGAATGGTTGCCGCCGCCAGAAAATCCAGAAAGTTGAAAAAATAAGCGAAGCCATAGGCCAGCTTGTGGGGATTCATATAGGAAATCCATGACCAGGCCAGAACCCCTACCTGAGGGTACTTGAGAATGAAGGGGATAAGGCCAAATATGATGATGCTTAGAAGTATATCACGCATGGATCGGTTTTCTGTTATTGTTTGCGGTATGTTTTGTAGTGGATATTAGTTAACATTTTTGAAACCGCTAAGCTTTAAATAGTGATTATATCATAATTTTTCGGAGGTCCCATGTTTGAGATAGTCCTTGCAGGTTTCATTTTGATGATCCTCTATGTCATATATCTTTCTGTGACAAAGGATGACTATGCGGACACCAAAAAAGAGAAGTTCGACCCGCGGACATATCAGTCCAAAAAGAAAACCGGAAAGTAACCGGTCATGTTTGACAGGAAGAATATCCAGAGCGCCGGTCTCGACGGCGACCAGCCCCTGCTTACGGTGGTGATCGACACCGAGGAGGAATTTGACTGGGCGGCGCCGTTTGACCGTGACAGCAGGTCGGTGAACTGTATTTCCCACCAACACCTGGCGCAGGAGGTTTTCCGGAAACATCAGATCATTCCCACCTATGTGATCGATCATGCGGTGGCGGAGGATGATACGGCGGTGGGTATTCTCCGGGAATGGATGGAGCAGGGAAGCTGCCTGATCGGCACCCACCTGCACCCTTGGGTCAATCCGCCCTATGACGAGGAAGTCTGCGTCCACAACAGCTATCCCGGCAATCTGCCCTATGAACTGGAAAAGGCCAAGCTGGAAGTCCTCACGGAGCTGATCGAACGGAAAACGGGTCGCCGACCGGTGATCTACAAGGCCGGCCGTTATGGCGCCGGCCCCAACACGTCCCGGATCCTGGCCGAACTGGGCTACGAAATTGATACCAGCGTGGTAGCCGATACGAATTTTTCCCATGATACCGGTCCCGATTTCCGCGGCCTGCCGACCCAGCCCTACTATTTCCACTATGGTAACCGTCGATTCCTCGAACTGCCCAACAGCCGCGGCTATGACGGTCTGCTGGCCCGCTGGGGCAGTACACTCTATCCGCTGCTGGCCGGTCAGTCCGGCATCCGCTCCCTGATGGCGGGGGTGTTGTCGAAACTGTCCCTGCTGGAACGCATCCCCCTGACGCCGGAAGGAATCCACGCAGAAGATCATATCCGCATGACCCGGCGCATGTATTCGATCGGCCATCGGGTGTTCAATTACGCCTATCACAGTTCGAGCCTGATGGTCGGCGGCTCGCCCTATGTGAAGGACCAGGGTCAACTCGACAAATTCCTCGAGGACATGGATGTCTATTTCAGCTTTTTCATGAATGATCTTGGCGGCCGGTCGGCCAATCCCCTAGAACTGCAGCAGATGCTTAAGGGCTGAGCTCATTGGTTTTTCAGGGGTTTTTGATGTAATTTACCAGATATTCCAGGGTGTAGAGCCGGTTCAGCTGTTCGGCGCTGTTGATATGGTCGAGCCGGAAGTATCGGCTCATCGCCGGACAAGCGCTGTCGATGATACCGTTCAGATACTCCTCCGTCATGTAATAGGGCTTTTGCAGTTTACGCATCCTGTTTTTCAGGGCGAAGATATGCTGGCGCAGGCCGATGGGTTTGTTGATGTCCATCCAGCCTGCCATCCGGGCGCCCAGCGGTGCCGGCGCGGCCAGGTTATAGCCGTAGTCCGTGTCGTAGCTGGCCAGGACCGGATCAAGCTTGCGGATCATGGCGGCCTCGAAATTACCATAGTATTTCATGCTCAGCGGCACCGGCATGGCGGACTGCAGGACCGAATAGCGGGTGAAGGGGGTCAGTGCCGGCCCGAACCGGTTATTGAGGGTGTTATTTTTTCCCATCCAGTAGCGCAGGCGGAACAGCGGGTATATGGCTTCCGCTTCAGTCCGGGTCAGTTGATCCGTTGTCTTGTCCAGCACGGTGCGGATTTTCTGCGCCAGTCGTTCCCGATAAAGCCGTTCGCTGAATTCTTCGGTCGTACTCGCCGGGTCATACTGGCTGTAAAAAGTCTTGATCATGTCCTCGACGGTGAGGGGCTGGTCCGGCAAATGGAAGAAATCCCGGTAGATTTCACCGCCGCCGCCGTTCAGGGCCAACGCGCCGCCGTCCACCCGTTCACGCCGGGTTTCCAGATTAAGGCCGTTGTCGAAAATGCCTTCATTGGGGATGCCGTCCATGACAAAGAAATTTTTTGCCACAATGGCGGGATAGTCCTCTGCAGTCGGCGGGACTGACTGTGACTTGTCCTGATGGGTCAGGGGGATGTTCTCGCCCGCTGCAATGGCTTTGGCCACCATGACATCGGGATCATTGTCGGCCCCATAGACATGCACCTTTGGCCGGCTGCCGGCCTGTCGCAACAGGGCCAGCATCAGCCGGGAATCGTAGCCGCCGGACAGCGCCGTATCGATATTGTCCCGGAATTGGCCAACGACCTGGGAGAACTGGGTCTTCAGCGCTTCCAGACAATCATCAGTCAGTTCATCCTGGCTGCCGTTGATCGGGCGCAGGAACATGTTGAAGGAACGGGGGCGTCGCTGCGGTGCCTCTCTTTCTTCCCACTCATAGACGGCATGGCTGTCTGCCATGCGGATTTCATGGAACGGGGTGTCGTTGCCATAAGTGGCGCCCTGGAACACATATTCATAAAGCCCCTGGGGGTTGGGTTTCAGGGAGTTCATGGCGGAAGCCGCCGCGACAAAGGAAGAACCCCAGACTGTATGGTCCTCGCTGTGGAACAGCCGGTAGGTGCCTAGCGGATCGCCGAAGATATAGAGCTTGCCGCCCCGGGACAGGACAACTGTGAAACTGCCGTCAAACAATGTGGGATCGATGCGCGCCGGGCTGAAGGTCTTGAACAGTTTCTCACTGGCGTCAAGGCCATAGCAGCCATCATAGAACAGGGTGCCGACGGAAAAACAGAAGTCGCCGTTCCCATGTTCGTAAAGCCGGGGAACCGGGGAGACCAGCTTGTCATACAGGTAAATGGTTTTGTCGGCGCAGGTCAGGATCAGCGGATTGGAAAAGCCGGCCCGGGACAGGGCCGTGAGTGCCGCCTGTTTGCGCGGTTCACTGAGTCGCTGTTCCTGCAGGATCAGAAAGGCGCCCATCAGCTTGCTCCTTTATTGAGGAGCCAGTCCAGGGTGGCGTCGGCGACCGCCTGCCGCCAGACTTCGCTGGAGAATGTATGATCGCTTTCCGGAATATCAACACGGGCGAAATCCCGGTTTTTCAGGGCCGCCTGCCAGTCGCGGGAGCCTTTGACCAGATCGTCGAATTCCCGGGCCACAAGGTCGTTGTCACACTGGACCAGAAGCACCCGACCGTTGAAGCCCTGCAGTCCCGCAAGCATCCGGTCGGGGAAATTTTCGTCGGCGATCTCTGCTGCGGGTGTCGACGGTGTGTCTTCTGCCGGGGCGGGGAACCTGCCGCCGAGCGCTTTTTTGATATTGCTGAGCAGACCACCGAGGGCGCCGGTGATATTCATTTTGCCGGAGAAGAGCTTTTTCCAGAACTCCGGATCCTTGAGGCGGTCGGTGTAATAATGCTTGACGTAAGCCCTGGCAAGGCCGGCTTCGCTGCGGACCCACGGATTGGCCAGGCCGAGCCCGGACACCGCGGGATGGGTCTGGGCGCCGAGCAGGCAGGCCGAGGCCCCCTCGCACAGACCCCAGATGACCACATTGTTGATGGCGGGTTCCCGGGCGAGGAATTCATCGACCGCCCGGTGAATATCTTCGCTCACCCGCTGGAAACCGGGATAGTCGCCGCTGCTGTCACCAATGCCGCGGTAATCAAAGCGCATGGCCGGGACCCCGCGCCTGGCGCTATGACGGGCCAGGTGGACATATTGCCGGTGGGCGCCGATCCGGTACTGGGGGCCGCCAACCACGATCAGCAGTCCGGTATCGGATTTTGCGGGTGCGGCATGATGGATGATGCCGGTGACGGTCTCCTTATGGATGTCAAAGGCGAACGCTTCTTCATTGAAGGAGTCAGTCATCAGCCGCTCCCTTCATCAGTTTCCGGGTCGCTTCGCTGAAGCCGTCCGCCCATTCCGGTTCCTGCAGGGTCCAGAACTGGATATCTTTGACGGCCAGGGACTCACAAGTCACCCCGTCGGCGGTCCATTTCTCCAGTACTTTCCGGGAGCCCGGCCCGATCTCAGGGTCTTCCTTCAGGGAAATCTCGATCCACTTGACCCGGGTTTCCGCCGGCAGCGTGAGTTTTGCCAGGGACAGCTCTCCCATGGAATTTGCGATGTCCGGGGTCAGGTCATAGCCGGCGATCTCGAGGGTTTCACCGCGACCCAGAGCCTCGGTCAGATCCTTACTGGTCAGGGCCTGTGGGCCGATGCCGCCGGTAAATTCCCCGGCCAGCTTGATACGCAGGAACTGGCCGACAAAGTTTTTGCCGTTGGTGACCGGCTGCCACAACAGGATCAGCGGGCAGGGCGTCTTGGTTTTCCCGATAAAGTCTGCCGCCAGCAGGGCGCCGGTGCGCTTGGCCCACAGGCCGGCAAAGGGACGTCCTTGCGCGTTGACCCATGCCACGGCCGCGCCGAGATCGGCCAGCCAGGTGTCCCAGGCCGTTTCCCCATAGGTACCTTCGCTGTCGCCGGTACCGAACAGGTCAAGCAACAGCACGCCGTAGCCCTGTCCGGCGAGCGAGCGGGCCTGGCGGGCGATCATGTGCCGCGAGCGGTTGAGTTCTTCTGCGAACGGGGGACAAAAAATAAGGTCGCCAAGGGGGGCGACCTCCTTCGAGGGCGGAAAGTAATTCCCGAACAGATGTCCTTTGACACTTTTAAAGAAAAAAGGTTCCACTTGGACAGCTCTCCCCGGGAATACCCTGCTTGATCAGGCTGCTTTTTCTTCCACGAAAGAGCACAGCGCACCGAAGGTTTCAAAAGTTTCGGCGCTGATTTCATCATCCTCGATGTAGATGTCGAAATGTTCCTCGATAGAGGTAACCAGCATGGCGACGGCCATGGAGTCAAGCTCCGGCAAGTTGCCGAGCAGGGGCGTATCCGCCTCGATATCGTTGGCGCGGTCGCCAAGTTGAAGTGTTGCTTTAAGCACTTCCCTTACATCTTCAATTACTGACATTCTACAGCCTTGTTCTCTTGGTCATTAAATTCTACAGCTAAAAACGAGCCCTTATACTATAAGCGTCCTGCGAAATAAAGGCCGAACAAAAATTCCTGAAATCCGGCTTATTCCCCAGGTAACGCCCTTGATAATGCGGCAGAAAAATTAAAAACAGGTTTCTTTTTCCGGCTCAGGGAAAAATCAAAGCGCGGCGGCACTGAAGACCAGCAGATCTGCAGCGGGCCAATGTTGAGGAAGGTGGCCCGGCCGATTTCGCGGGCACCCATCCGGGCGTGGGATAGTTTGGAGTTCGGGTTATAGCTGGAGATCCGGCTCAGGGAATTAACGAGCCCGCGCTCGGTCATCCGGCGCGCTCCCTCGCTCCACAGCGTCATGAAGGCCCGGGTCATGCGGAATTCCGGTTCCACATGGACGCCAAAATCCCAGGCATTGTTTGCCGGCGGCACGAATGTGGCCCGGACCTCATCCTCGTTGTAGGGCCCGGCGGTATACCAGAGCAGGGCGGCGATCTGGCCTTCCTTCAGGGCGGCAAGGCAGGTGGCCTGCTGGCCAAAGCGATAATCCAGTACGTCCTGGCCCAAAAGCTCGCGCAGAGCCTCGTTGTCGGCTGTCAGTTCCGCCACCTCGAACGCGCTTTTCCGGCGCGCCGGTTTGACCAGACTCCCGAGCGGCTGGGTATAATAAAGATAGCGGTGAACGGAACCGATCCCCAGTCGGCACAGAATGACATCTGCCCCATAACAAAATGTGGAATATACCCCGAGCTGCTGAAAGGAGGTTCTGAACCAGTTAAACATTTGGCCTGTCCATAGCGTTATTCTTATTGTCCTTTGCGTGTCTCCGCTTCTACAGGACTTACGTTAATAAAATAAAAATGGAAAGCATTCAAATTATGGTTAATATGGTTTGTCAGGGGCGTGTTAACATTTGACGGGAAATTATTGAACGGGTTTGGTTTTTCTTTGTAAGCTGTTCATATTTCTCTAACTATTCTTCACTATCTTACGGTCCAACTGTAACAAGAAAAAGAATTCTCTCATCATGATAAACAAGCTATCGGATTTTGTCAGAAAGCAATCGATCAGCCGTCCGGACCATACGGCGATTGTGTTCAAGGCAGAGGAAGTATCCTACGGTGAGTTTGCCCGGCTGAACGGTGTGTTCGGTGCGGCATTAATGGCCGCCGGTATGGCGAAAAACGACCGCGTGGCGGTGTTCCTGCCGAAACAGATCGAGACCGTTGTCACGGTTTTTGGCGCCTCGGAGGCTGGCGGCGTGTTCGTCCCGGTGAACCCGACCCTGAAGGCGCGCCAGGTGGCCTATATCCTGAACGACTGCAATGTCCGCTATCTGGTGACCAGCGCCGACCGGCTGGCGGGGCTGGCCGAGGAACTGCAGGACTGCAGCGATCTCAAGCAGGTGATTCTGGTTGGGAAAATACCCGACAGTCTGCCGGAACTGGATGTGGGGATCGGCTCCTGGGAAGACTTTATGGCGACCGGCGAGGGACGTGAGTGCGTCGGCCATCCGGTCATTGACGCCGATATGGCGGCCATCCTCTATACGTCCGGCAGTACCGGCATGCCCAAAGGAGTGATTGTTTCCCACCGCAACCTGATTGTCGGGGCGGAAAGCGTGTCCACCTACCTGAAAAATACACCGGAAGACAAGATCCTGAGCGTTCTGCCATTGAGCTTCGATGCCGGCTTCAGCCAGCTGACCACGGCATTCCGGGTCGGCGCCACGGTGGTGCTGATGAATTACCTGCTGCCGCGGGATGTGATCCGCCAGGCGGCCAAGCACAGCGTTACCGGGATCACCTGTGTGCCGCCGCTGTGGATCCAGCTGGTGGACATGGACTGGCCCCCGGAGACGGTGGACAATATCCGCTATATCGCCACCACCGGCGGCCGGATGCCGGTTCATGTGACCAAATCCTTCCGCCAGAAGCTGCCGAAGACAGATATCTATCTGATGTACGGCCTGACCGAGGCGTTTCGCTCCACCTATCTGCCGCCGGAGGAAGTGGACCGGATCCCCGACTCCATGGGCAAGGCCATTCCCAATGCGGAAATCATGGTGGTCCGCGAAGACGGCACGCCGTGTGATCCGGGGGAACCGGGGGAACTGGTACACCGCGGCGCCTTGGTGGCGCTGGGCTACTGGAATGATCCGGAACGGACCGCTGAACGCTTTAAACCGGCCCCGGGCCAGCCAGAGGGTATTCCGATGCCGGAAATCGCCGTCTGGTCAGGGGACACCGTCAAGAAGGACGAGGACGGGTTCCTCTATTTTGTCGGTCGCCGGGACGAGATGATCAAAACCTCCGGTTACCGGACCAGCCCGACCGAACTGGAAGAAACCATTTATGCCAGCGGCCTGATCGGCGAGATCGCCGCCATCGGCGTGGAACATGAACAACTGGGGCAGGCCATCTGGATTGTCGCCACCGGCAAGGAAGGCGCCAAGCTGGACGAGGACGCCGTGCTGGCCTATTGCCGGGCGGAACTGCCCAGCTACATGGTGCCGCACAAGATCATAGAATGGACTTCTCTGCCGCGTAACCCGAACGGAAAAATTGATCGCAAGGCCATTGCCGCTGAAGTGACGAAATAAGAAAAACAAGGATCAAGGCATTGACGGAAAAGAAAAAACCGCAGCATGCACCAATCACAGGTTATCCTGTCGTTGATGGCGAAATCACCCTCGGCGGGATCAAATTGTCGCGCCTCGCCAACCGGGTAGGCTCGACCCCGTTCTTCGCCTACGACCGCCGCCTCATGACGGCGCGGGTCGAGGAGATGCGCAAATATCTGCCGAAACAGGTGCAGCTTCATTACGCCATGAAGGCAAACCCGATGCCGGCGGTGGTGCATCACATGGCCTCCCTGGTGGACGGTCTGGATGTGGCCTCCAGCGGGGAAATGGCGGTGGCGCTGGACACCGGCACCTCACCGGAACTGATCAGCTTTGCCGGGCCTGCCAAGACCGACCAGGAACTTTCCCAGGCGGTGGCGGCCGGGGTGGTACTCAATATGGAATCCTTCGGTGAAATGCGCCGGGCTGCCGCCTTTGGCGAACAGCAGGGCATCCGGCCCAAAGCGGCGATCCGCGTCAATCCGGATTTCGAGTTGAAATCTTCCGGCATGAAAATGGGCGGCGGCCCGAAACAGTTCGGCGTCGATGCCGAGCAGGTGCCGGACATGCTGAAGGAATTTGCCGCACTGGACCTGGACTTCCAGGGTTTTCATATTTTCAGCGGCTCCCAGAACCTGCGCGTCGACAGCATCCTGGAAACCCAGGAAAAAACCCTTGATCTGGCGATCCGGCTGGCCGGTGATGCGCCCTGCGAGCCGCCGACCGTCAATATCGGCGGCGGCTACGGCATTCCCTATTTCCCGGGCGAAGAACCGCTCGACCTGAAGGCGGCCGGGGCCGGGCTTGGCGAGCTGCTGCCGGCGTTTGAGGAAAAACTGCCCAATGCGGAAGTGGTAATCGAGCTTGGCCGCTTTTTTGTCGGCGAGGCCGGCATCTATGTGAGCAAGATTGTCGATCGCAAGGTTTCCCGCGGCCATACCTTCCTGATGACCGACGGCGGCCTGCACCATCATCTGGCGGCCTCCGGCAACTTCGGCCAGGTCATTCGCAAGAACTATCCGGTGGAAATCGGCAACCGCATGGCAGCGGGCGAAAAAGAAGAGGCCAGCGTGGTTGGCTGCCTCTGTACGCCGCTTGACCTGCTGGGCAATAAAATGGAACTGCCGGTGGCGGAAATCGGGGACTATGTGGTCCTGTTCCAGTCCGGCGCTTACGGACTGACCGCCAGCCCGACGGCCTTCCTCGGCCACGAGGCGCCGAAGGAAATACTGGTTTAAGGGGACCCGGATGACTGGACTCACAGGTTGGCAGGGGCATGCTGGTGATGAAAGCGCCTCAGGCGTACTGATCGGCGAAATGGCCGGATGCCTGATCCGGGCGGAGCATGAACAACATCTCCGGGACAAGATCCGGAAATTCGCCTCCTCCGGGGGGGCGCTGGCCGTTGTGCCGACGCACAACCATGGAACACTGGCGGTCAAAGGGCCGGTACAGGCCGCGGTGTCGGGGATCGTGCGCTGGCAGGACAGGGACCTTGCTACCATCGCGAAGAGCGACAATGACGCGGCCGCCCTGATCGAGGGCTATCGCCGTCATGACGTCGAGGTCTTTACCCTGATGCAGGGCCCCTGGTCGGCGGCGCTGACCGATCAGGAAAAAGGCGAAGCCGTTATCGCCATTGACCGCACCGGTATCAATTCGCTCAGTTATGCCGTTGGACCGGGGGGAAGCTTCATCTTTTCCACCGTTACTGACGCAGTACGGCTGTTTCCCGGTCTGGAAACCACCATCAGCCCGCAATCGGTGTACAATTATCTCTACTATTTCGTCGTTCCGTCGCCGACCTCGATCTATGACCAGATGCGGAAGCTGGAACCGGCCCAGTATGTCAAATTCTCCAATGGTCGGGCCGAAACCGGGTTCTACTGGTCCATGCCCTATACCACCGAGACCTCCGGCAATCCCAAGGAGTGGAAGGACGCGCTGTGGGCCCTGCTGGACAAAAGTTTCGAAAAAGTGCTGGGCGATACGGACCGCGCCCATCTCGGCGCGTTCCTCAGCGGCGGGCTGGACAGCAGCACGGTCGCCGGCCTGTTGAAAAAACATAATGGCGACGGCAAGACCTTCACCATTGGCTTTCATGAATCCCGGTATGACGAAAGCGGCTATGCGCGGCTGGTGGCGGAACATTTCCACACCGATCATCATGAATATTTCATGGAGCCGGGTGACGTGGAAAAGGTTATGGCGCAGATCGCTGACATCTATGACGAACCTTACGGTAATCACTCGGCGGTGGCAGCCTACTATTGTGCCAAAATGGCGCGGGACAGCGGGGTGACAACCCTTCTGGCCGGGGACGGCGGCGACGAGATATTCGCCGGCAATGAACGCTATGTCATGATGAAAAAGATCGAGAAATATGCGGTCATTCCGGCGCCATTCCGGAAATTTTTCATGGAGCCCATCCTCGCGCTGCCGGGCATGCAGCATATCCCGGTGGTGTCCAAGGCGCGCAGCCTGGCCCGCAGGTACGCCACGCCGATGCCGGAACGGCTCTATTCCTACAGCTTTATTGCCGGGGTCGAGCCGCTGGACATCTTCCGTCCGGAATGTCGCGAGGGCCTGGATGTGGAAATGCCACTGAACCTGATCCGCCAGACCTATCATCGCCATGAAAATACCCAGATGCTGCAGCGAATGATGCATATGGACATGCAGATCACCCTGGCCGACAATGACCTGCGCAAGGTCAACCAGATGTGCCGGCTGGCTGGCGTGGATGTGCATTATCCTTTCCTGGAGGATGAACTGGTGGAATTCGCCGCCAGCATTCCGGTCGATGTGATGCTGCCCGGCTACAAGCTGCGGGATTTCTTCAAATATGCCATGAAAGGATTCCTGCCGGACCAGACCCTGACCAAGGAAAAGCACGGTTTCGGCCTGCCGTTCATGGTCTGGATTCACCAGGACCGCAAGCTGAACGACCTGGTGACCGATAATGTGTCGGATTTCAAGAGCAGGGGCTATCTGGAAAATGATTTCCTGGACGAAGTGATTGCCTCGTGCAGTCGCCCTGATGACCCCGGCGCGGGACTGGCCTGGGACCTCGCCATGCTGGAAATGTGGCTTAAGACTCACTATTAGGAACGTTAACTATAATATTATCATAATTGGATTTTGTAGGACATATGATGTAATATGCAGCGCGAGCGGGGTGAGGCGCAGATTTCACCAGCGGAGACGAACTGTCCTATTTAAAAAACCATACATGTTTGCATTAATTTAACAATTTTGCGCTAAACATAAGGTTGAGAATGCATACTGGGGTGACCTTGATAGGGGCATCAATAAAGAATTGTAATAGATGGAAGGGAATGTGCTGTGAATAAGAATAAATTTAAAATCACAAATATCCGTGGCGCCATGGCCAAGCTGGCTATGGTTCTTGGTCTGCTGGCAGTGGCCGGTTGTGGGGCAAAAGACGGCGGTCTGCCGTCAGCAGGTTTTGTGCCGATCAATGAGGGGCCGGGTGAGCCTTATGTTGTTGGCCCGCTTGACAATCTGGAGATTTTTGTCTGGCGTAACCCTGAGCTCTCCACCAGCGTGACAGTACGCCCGGACGGACGTTTCTCCGTGCCTCTGATCGATGACATGGCCGCCACCGGCCGCACACCGACCCAGCTGGCCCGGGATATCGAGAAAAAACTCGCTGAATATATCCAGAGTCCGATTGTGACCGTTATCGTCAGCGGCTTCCAGGGCCCGTTCGCCCAGCAGGTGCGCGTTGTCGGTTCTGCAACACAGCCGCAGGCCATTCCGTACCGCGCCAATATGACGCTTCTGGACCTGATGATTGCTGTTGGCGGCACCACTGAATTTGCCGCCGGTAACCGGGCGGTTCTGGCGCGTGTCGAAAACGGTACACAGAAGGAATATAACGTCCGTATTGATGATCTTCTGAAAGACGGCGATACCAGCGCCAATGTGAAGATCAACCCGGGTGACGTGGTCATTATTCCGGAAAGCTTCTTCTAAGAGTTGAAAGGGCCGGGCGGAACTCCGCCCGGTTCGTATCTTCCGCCGGCGTCGGGGGGCGCCGTGAAGGTGGAAAACTAGTTACTAGGTTTGGGATATCGAGAAAGACATGCAGGAATTATATCAACAGTTACTTTCCATCTTATATGGTGTCTGGCGCAAGCGGCACTTTGCCTTGGCTGTCTCCTGGGTGGTTTGCATTGCGGGCTGGATGTATGTCGCCCAGATTCCCAACAAATATGAATCCAGTGCCCGGATTCATGTGGATGCGGAAACCATGCTCAAGCCCCTGATGAAAGGCCTGACCGTTTCCAATAACGTATATGACCAGGTTCGCCTGATGCGCCAGACCCTGATCAGCCGTCCCAATATCGAGAAAGTTATTCGCATGACCGACCTCGATATGACGGTGACCTCAGAAGAGGAAACCGAAAAGCTGGTTGAAGCCCTGAGCGAAGATATCAAAATCAATATCCAGGGCGCCGCCAACCTGTTCCAGATTTCCTATGAAAACAGCAATCCGGCCGTGGCCAAGAAAGTTGTCCAGTCGCTCCTGAATATCTTCATCGAGGACAAGCTGGCAACGGGCCGCAAGGACCTGTCCTCTGCCCTGCGCTTCATTGAAGAACAGATCCGCGAATATGAAGAGCAGATGGAAATTGCCGAGCAGCGGACCGCCGAATTCAAGCAGAAAAACATGTCTTTCCTGTCCAGCCAGGGGAAATCCTATTTCGACCAGATGCAGCAGGCCCAGGAAGACGTTGCGATTGTGAAAAACCAGATCAGCGAATATCGCAACAAACAGAAACAGATGAAAGCCTATCTGGAAAATATTCCGCCCTATCTGGCGTCAGGCTCAGGCACCGGTCCGGCAATCGGCGGAGCAGGACCTTCCACGTCCAGCAACCTGGCCAACCGGATTTCCATCCTGGAGCAGCGGCTGGATGACCTTTATGCCCGCGGCTACAAGGATCAGCATCCTGACGTGAAGATTATCATGAACCAGATTGCGGACCTGCAGGCCAAAATGGCTGAGGAGCAGGCTGAACTGGCCAAGGCCCTGGAGGAAGGGGATACCGAGAAACTCCAGAATACAGCCGGAGTACGGCCCAACCCGGTCTACGACCAGCTGAATATGAATATTATCGAACTGGAAGGTGAAATTGCCAGCCTGCAGGCGCGACTTGCACAGAAGGAAGACGAGGTCAAACGGCTGTCTTCTTATGCCCAGCGCGTGCCGGAAGTGGAGGCTGAACTTGCCCGCCTGAACCGGGACTACGGCATTATCAAGCGAAACTACAACGAACTTCTCGAGAAACGTGAGTCGGCCCGGATTTCCCAGGACCTGGAGACCAAATCCGATCGTGTACAGTTCCGGGTGATTGAGCCGCCACAGGAAGCGCGTGAACCCAGCAGTCCGAACCGTCTCCTTTATGTGGTTGCAGTGCTGTTTATCGGCCTCGGGGCAGGAGTTGGTGTTGCTTTCCTGATGAGCCAGATGCATTCAACCTTCTCAACCGAGCAGCGGTTGCGGGATATTCTGTCCCTGCCGGTGCTGGGAAGTATTTCCGCCATTCCTTCTCCGCAGGAACTGCGGGGCAGAAAACGTAAACTGATCCTGTTCTCCATCATGTTGGCAGGACTGTTCATCTCCTGCGTCAGCGTTTACGCAATGATGAATTACTATTACGTGCCTACAGTGTAAATTCTGAATTTATAAGAAGAAAAACCATGAGTTTGATCGAAAAAGCTGCAGAGAAGATGAAGAAAACGGAAAGCCTTGTGGAAAAGGCCGCCAGGAAAGCGGCTGAAAATTCTGCAAAGGCGGAACCTGCTGCTCAGACCTCTGCCAATCAGGTAGCTTCAGAAACACCCGCACCGGCTCCGGCCCCGGAAAAGCCGGTTCAGGCCGAGCCGGTTGCTCAAGCGGAGCCCATGGCTGAGCCACAGGCTGCATCCGCACCGGTGTCCAGGTCACACGGGCGTCGGAGCCGCCACGTCGATATCAATTTCGACGAGCTTCGGGCGCAGAATATTCCGGTTCTCGAAACCGATCATTCTATTATTTCCGAAGAATTCCGGATCGTTAAACGGAGCCTGCTGCTCAATGCTTTTGCCAAGGGTGATGCGGCCATCAAGAATGGCAACATCATCATGGTGACCAGCACCCAGCCGGATGAAGGCAAAACCTTCTGCGCCGTCAGCCTGGCTATGAGCATGGCCATGGAACGGGACCTGACGGTTCTGCTGATTGACGCCGATGTGGAAAAGCCCGATGTGATGAAACGCCTGGGGGTCAAGGCGGACAAGGGGCTGATCGATGTGATCGAGGATAAGAGCCTGGATCTGTCAGATTGCCTGCTGAGAACCAATATTCCGAACCTGTCGCTTCTGCCGGCGGGGAAAAAGCACCGCCTGACGACCGAACTGCTCGCCAGTGAGCGGATGGGTGAGATTGTTGACGAAGTGGCGAAGCGCTATCCGGACCGTGTGATCATCATTGATTCACCGCCGGTTCTGGCCAGCAGCTCGGCTTCCGTTCTGGCCCTGAGCGTAGGACAGGTCCTGTATGTTGTAGAAGCCGATAAAACGCGCGAGATCGATCTCAAGGAAGCCTTGTCCATGATCGGCTCCTGTGAGCATATCAATCTGCTTCTGAACAAATCGCGTTTCTCGGGCGGCAAGAAGAAATTCGGATCCTATTACGGCTACGGCCACCATTAATAATAAAAATTAGGGGCGGGAATATGTGTAAAAATAAAATCGCTTATGTCTTTCTTCCGGCGTTCGTGGGGCTCGCTGCACCCGCAGCCGGTGTAGCGGCCGACTGGGAAGTGACGCCGTCGCTTACCGTGATCGAGACCTATACCGACAACGTGGACCTGGACAGTGCCCAGGCGGAAGGCGACTTTATTACCCAGGTTGCCCCCAATATCACGGTCAGGGCCGATGGCCCCCGTCTGGACCTGAACCTGAATTACACACCGAACTATTTTTATTATCCCGACGCGACGGGCGACAAGGACGAAATCCGCCATAACCTGAATTTCACAGCGAATTCCGAACTGTCGGAAGACCTGTTTTTCGTCGATGCCAGCGCCAACGTCAATCAGAGATACCTGGACCGTCGCCGGGCTGTTTCCAGCGTGGACGGCAGCCGGACCCTGAACCGCGCCACAATCCAGACCTACAGGGTTCGGCCCTACCTGACCCATCATTTTGGCTCTTTTGCCGATGCCCGCCTCGAGGCCAATGTCCGGCATGTGAGGAGCGATGACGATGAGCGCCTGCTTCTGGCGGGTTCAAATTTTCAAAAAGCCACCAGTTGGGGAACCAGCCTGACCGTGGACAGCGGCAGTCAGTTTTCCCGTATCGGCTGGTCCTATTCAGCCTATTACAATGACCAGCAACGGGTTTCCGCGGATAGCTATAAAAACTACGGTACCCGCCTGGACGGCAGTTACCGGATTAACCGTATGCTGTCCCTTCTGGGCAGCTTCGGCTATGAAAACCGGGACGCCAACAGCGCCTTCGTGCAATTCGATAATGTGGTCTGGGATGCGGGCTTCCGTCTGGTCCCCGGACCGAGAACCTCGATTTCCTTCCGCTACGGCAACCAGTATCGCGGCGATACCTTCTCTCTCAGCGCCTTTTACCGGATCACACCGAAGGCGCAGCTGACGGTAACCTACCGCGACCTGCTGGAAACCTACCAGACACTGGAAGTGATTGATGCCTTTGTCATTGACCCCTTTTCCGGCCAGATTTCCAACAACGGGACCGAGTTCCTGGATGACAGTTTTGTCCGGACCAAAACCTGGCAGGTTTCCCTGCAGGGGGAACGGGGGCGCACGACTTATAGCCTGAGCGGGACCAACAGGAGATATTCCAATGAATATGCGACCCGTGATGAGGAGCGCTCGACGGTATCTGCTTCCCTGGGGCGCCGGTTAAGTCCCAAGCTGACGGTCTCTGTATATGGCTCCTTCAGCTACTCCGAATACACCTATAATCTTGGCACTGATGACATTCCTTTTTTCGTTCCGGTTGACGACAAGTTCTGGAGCGCCGGTGCCAATGCCTCCTACCGGATTTCTGAATCCCTGACGTCGACTGTGGCCTATGTTTATTCAGACCGGTCCGGTACGCGTCTGCCTTTGCTGAACCGGCCGTCCAACTATATTTCCATTTCGATAAGGGCGGCGCTGTAGGTATAAATTATGTATGCTGAATTTTACGGCCTAGAAGGGAAACCCTTCCAACTGACACCGGATCCCCGGTTCTACTTCGATAGTAGCACCCACCACAAGGCCATGGCCTATCTGACTTATGGCCTGAGCCAGGGGGAGGGGTTCATCATCATTACCGGTGAAATCGGGGCCGGAAAAACCACACTTGTGGGTCATTTGCTGAATGAACTGGACAAGGACAAGTTTGTTGCTGCCAAGATCGTTACCACCAACCTGGAAGCCGACGACATTCTCAGGATGGTGGCTGTGGGGTTTGGCCTGGATGTAACCGGCAAGGACAAGTCTGTCCTGCTCCGTGACATCGAGACTTTCCTCCGGCAGAACCACATGCAGGGGCGCCGGGCGCTGCTGCTGATCGACGAGGTGCAGAACCTGCCGACCAAGGCGCTGGAAGAACTGCGTATGCTGTCCAATTTCCAGGAAGGGGACCGTGCCCTGCTGCAGAGTTTCCTGGTCGGCCAGCCCGAATTCCGTGACAAATGGGCCTTTGACCCGGACCTGGAGCAATTGCGCCAGCGGGTGATTGCCACGCACCACCTGCAGGCCATGACCTATGACGAGACCCGGGAATATGTGGAACACCGGCTCACGCTGGTCGGCTGGAAGAATAATCCCAGTTTTACTGACGGCGCCTTTATGAAGATTTACGAGTATACCCAGGGCGTACCCCGTCGCCTGAACACCCTGTGCTCCCGTATCCTGCTGTTCGGCGCCATCGAGGAAATTCACGAAATCGATGACAAGGTTGTGGCTGATGTCGTTGCCGATATGGAACAGGAAAATGCCCTGGCGACACAACCGATCAAAAGCCCGTCCTCCGTACGCGGCGAGATGAATGGCAGCGGGGCAGCCGCCGGCCGGCCCGTAAACGGTTCGCTTCCCGCCGAACTGGAATCCCGGCTGGATACCCTGGAGAGATATGTCCGCGTCCATGACGAGACCATCAAGGCGGTCCTCGATATCGCGTCTGTCTGGCTTGGAAAAAATGCCGAGAGGGGCGAATAAATCTCATGACCGATCAGATCAGGAACGCCATGACGGTGGATGTGGAAGACTATTTCCAGGTTGGCGCCTTTGAAAATGACATTGATCGTGCTGACTGGGACGCTCTTCCCTGCCGGGTTGAACGGAATACCGACCAGATTTTGCAGATGTTTGATGACGCCGGCGTCAAGGCCACCTTCTTTACGTTGGGCTGGGTTGCCGAGAGATATCCCGACCTCGTGCGTCGGATTGTGGATAGCGGCCATGAACTGGCCAGCCACGGCATGGCGCACTGGCGCGTGACGGACCAGACCCGGGAGCAGTTCCGTGAGGATGTCCTGCGCTCCAAGACGCTTCTCGAGGATGTCAGCGGACAGAAAATCCGCGGCTACCGGGCAGCCAGCTTTTCCATCGGGGAACGCAATCTCTGGGCCCTGGATGTGCTGGAGGAAGCCGGCTTCGATTACAGCTCCAGCATCTATCCCATTCGCCATGACCATTACGGCATGCCGGAAGCGCCGCGCTTTTCCTTTCACCCCATCGAGGGGCGCAACTTTCTGGAAATGCCGGTGACAACCGTGGACGTCGGCGGCCGGAAGGTTCCCTGCGGCGGTGGCGGCTATTTCCGCCTGTTGCCCTATTTCCTCTCCAAATGGGCCATGTCCCGGGTCAACAGCCGGGACCAGCAGTCCTGTATTTTTTATTTCCATCCGTGGGAGATCGATCCCGATCAGCCGCGACAGGAACAGGCCGGATGGAAATCCCGGTTTCGTCATTACACAAACCTTGACGTTATGGAAACAAAGCTGCGTCGGGCGCTGGCTGATTTCAGCTGGGGCCGGATGGACGAAATCTTCCTGAAAAACTAGTTTGCTTACAGGGGCGGGTATGCAGGTAAAATTATACGACATCAACGGGGACCCAACGGCGTGGAACGACTATGTCCTGGCCCATCCTTCTGCCACGGCGGCCCATATGATGGCTTGGGGGCGGGCGGTGCACGTCAGCATGGGGCATCCGCTCTATTATGTCTGTGTGGAGGATGAGGGCAAAATCCGGGGCTTGGTGCCGCTGGTGCATGTCAAGAGTAGCCTGTTCGGCAACAGCCTGATTTCCGTGGCTTTCGCCACCAATGGCGGCCCGCTCTTTGACAATGACGAGGTTCTCGCCCTGCTGGATGAGGAATGCGCCCGGCTGGCCGAGGAGCTCAGGGTGGATTGCGTGGAATTCCGCAACATGGACCGGGTGCACGAAGACTGGCCCTGCAAGGAGGATATGTATTCGGTATTCCGCAAGGAACTTTCCACCGACAACGAAGAAAATATGAAAGCCATCCCCCGCAAACAGCGGGCCATGGTGCGCAAGGGAATCAAGTTCGAGCTCAGGGCGGAAATCGACGAGGATGTAGAACGTCTCTATCCGCTCTATGCGGAAAGCGTGCGCAACCTGGGTACGCCGGTCTTTCCCAAGAAACTGTTCCAGGCTATGAAAGATGAATTCGGCAAGGATTGTGAAATCCTGACGGTCTGTACACCCGACGGCCAGCCGATTGCCAGCGTCATGAGCCTGTATTTCCGCAATGAGGTCTTTCCTTATTACGGCGGCGCCACGTTGGACGCCCGCAAATATGCAGCCAATGATTTTATGTACTGGTCCGTCATGGAACGGGCGGTTTCCGAGCGGGGCTGCGAGATTTTTGACTTCGGGCGCAGCAAGAACGGTACCGGCTCCTTCAGTTTTAAAAAGAACTGGGGATTCGAGCCGCGTCCCCTGCATTATGAATATTATCTGCGGGAGGGGCAGGAGGTGCCGGAGGTCAATCCGATGAATCCCAAGTATCAGCTGATGATCAAAACCTGGAGAAAGCTGCCGTTGCCGGTGGCCAATTTCCTCGGACCGTTCATCGCCCGGTCACTTGGCTAGGAATAAAACGAGAAAAACCGGCCGGGCTAACGGTTTAGCAACCTGTTTATGCGACAACTATGGGCAACAATGTAACTGGTCCGGCAAAAAATGGGGACGACGTGATTAAGTTTTTCGGAAATGACCTGACGATTGTTGAAAGATGGATCAAGACTGCGGTGATCTGGTGTCTGATGCTGGCTGTGGTTCTGGCGTCTTTCTGGCAGACTATTTCCGAGGTCGTTGGTGTCTGGTGGAATCAGGCTTACTATAATCACTGTCTGCTGATCATCCCGATTGTTGCTTATGTCCTGTATGAACGCCGGGAGATTTTCACCAGGCTGGCGCCTGCGCCGTCGGCCTGGGGACTATTGGTCATCGGCGCCGGGGCTTTCGTCTGGTTCCTGGGGGATATGGCGGACACCAATGTGGTCAAACAGTTCGGCCTGGTCGTCATCCTGCAGGGAACGATCCTGACGGCGATCGGCGTACGGGCCGTACATGGACTGCTGTTTCCTTACCTTTATTTGTATTTCCTGATCCCCTTTGGCAATTTCCTGATCCCGACCCTGCAGGACATCACCACCTTTTTCGTGGTCAAGACCTTGAATTTACTCGATATTCCGGTTTATGTGGAAGGGGTATTCCTTACGGTTCCCAACGGTAAGTTCCATGTGGCGGAAGCCTGCGCCGGGCTGCGGTTCCTGGTGGCTACCGTGGCGCTTGGCCTGTTGATGGCCAACATTGCCTACAAGACGATTGGCCGTCAAATCATCGTCGTGTTGCTGTCGTTGATTGTGCCCGTCCTGGCCAACGGTGTGCGGGCGACCGGGATCGTTCTGATCGGCTATTATTCTGAAATGCAATATGCCGTCGGTGTGGATCACCTGGTTTACGGCTGGTTCTTCTTTGCGCTCGTCTTGCTGCTGTTCATTTCCATTGCCATGACCTTTACCAATCGCAAGGTGTCGGACAGCTACCTTGATTTTAGCCGCGATTACTGGAGCCGGTCCCTGGCGGACGCTTCGCTGGGTAAATGGGCCTTTCTGGTCGCCGTGACCTTTGTGCTGACTGCGGTCGCGCCGCTCTATAGCCTGAAGGTTGAAAACCGGCTTTCCCTAGCTGAGCATACAGCGCAGGATTTGGATCCTGGAATTTCCTCCTTTGCCAAAGCAGATGTGGAAAGCAACTGGCATCCCCGCTTCAAGAACGCTGACAATGAACTGCTGGTCAGCTACCAGGTCGGAGAAGGTCGCGTCTTTGACCTTTACATGGCCCGGTATGCCTACCAGCATCGTCAGAAAGAGATGATCCGGTTCGGCAATACGGTGGCCGCGCCCAAGGTCTGGTCCTATACGGCCGGCGGCGAACGGACGGTGGAATTCGGCGGCCGGAACTATGATATGATCGAGGAGATCATTCATTCCCATCTCGGCAACCGGCTGGTCTGGTATGTCTATTTTGTGGACGATCGCTTTACAAACAACACATATGTTGCGAAGCTTTATGACGCCCGGGCGAAATTGCTGGGCGATAGCCTGGAAGCCAAGGTTTTTGCTATTTCCATTCCCATCCCGGACGGTAACGAGAAAATGGCGCGCGAGGCCCTGGCGGAAATTGCCCAAAATTTGCCACCGATCGACACTATGCTCGCGGGGCAGGGCGGCAAAAAATAATCAGGATGTCCCGGAAAACAGGTATGACCTTATGAAATCTAAATTTCGCTCCATCATTGTTTTTCTGGTTGTGACTGTCTTCTTCACAGCTGGCGGCAGCGCGCATGACAATAACAGGGATTTCCCGAAACTGGTGAAGAAGATGACCCCGTCTGTCGTGGGGATTGCCGCCCACAATCCTTTGGGGGCGCCGCAGAACGTGTTGCGGGGAACGGGTTTCGTTGTCTATGACGGCAACTACGTCATCACAAATGCCCATGTGCTGCCAAATCCGGCCCATATGACGGATAAAGAGACCATCGTTGTTCTTTCCGGCATCGGCCGCCTGCCTGATGTGCGCCAGGCACAGGTTGTCAAGACCAATGAACAGCATGACCTGGCGTTACTCAAGATTGAGGGCGAACCGCTTCCGGCAGTCAAGCTGGGAAACGGCGCCATGCTGGATCCGGGCACTTCCATTGCCTTTACCGGGTATCCGATCGGCGCGGTGCTGGGGCTTTATCCGGTCACTCATCAGGGAATTGTATCGGCGATCACGCCCAATGTTATTCCCCAGCCCTCGGCCCGCTATCTGGACATCAAGATCATTACCCAGTCGCGTTTTGAAGTCTATCAGCTGGATGCGACCGCCTATCCGGGCAACAGCGGCAGTCCGCTTTATGACGCGATCACCGGCAGGGTGGAAGGTGTCATCAACAGCGTGAAGGTCAAGGGGACAAAAGAAAATGCCCTGAAGTCACCTTCCGGCATCACATTTGCCATACCGGCAGTCTATATTCATGAAATATTGAATGAGGCGGGGCTGAAAACAGCAGGGGGCCGTCCCGTCAAATAAACTTGCGCTGACAAGCTATTTGCCTCGGAGAGCAGGATCTCAGTTTTCGTCCTCGCTTTTCTTGTCTTCCTGACCGGCGGCAGGCATGATTTCCTGAACTTTTTCGGCATCTTCGGGAGAAATTTTTTCCTCGAGAGGCGCCTTGTTTTCAGCAATCTCGCTTTCAGGAGAACGAAGGGCACTGTAAACCGATGCTACTGCGACAACCCAGCCCAAAACGGCCCCAACGACCCAAATCATGACGGATTGGCGCATGGACAGGCGTTCATCGCTATTATTTTCGGTATTATCAGCCATTATAACTCTCAATTATATCAATAAGTTAGTCTCTGTGCCCGATAATGCTATTATCCTATAATTAATAAATTCTTATGGCCAGAGATTTTTTTAATCAAAATTTACGAATGTTTAATGTACATCCACCTCCAAAATATATGTTTCTCCATACAAGAATTATGCCAGAAATCAGAAACCTATAAATTACAGCTAGTTAAAAAGTATTAGATTTTTGGGGCTATAAAAAAACTGCCGGTAATTGTAAAAAATACCGACAGTTTTCTGGAAATTTTTACACTTATATTCAGATATCTTTGTCCAGGGCATATCCGGCGGAACGGACCGTCCGGATGATGTTGGGCGTGTCGCCGATATTGAGCGCTTTCCGGAGCCGGCGGATATGAACGTCGACTGTCCGGGACTCGACATAGATGTCGTTGCCCCATACAGAGTCCAGCAGCTGTTCCCGGGAAAAAACCCGGCCGGGATTTTCCATGAAGTGTTTCAGCATCCGGTACTCCGTCGGGCCCAGGTGCAAAGCAGTGCCATCGCGGGCTACCTTGTGGGAGGCGGTGTCCATGACGATGCCGGCATATTCCAGCGTTTCACCGGACAGGGCCGGGCGGATCCGCCGCAGGATGGCGTTGATGCGGGCAATCAGCTCCTTGGGCGAGAAGGGCTTGGTGATATAGTCATCAGCACCTGTTTCCAGACCACGGATGCGGTCGGTTTCCTCGGACCGGGCCGTCAGCATGATGATCGGGATGTTTTTGGTAATATTCTCACGGCGCAGCCTGCGACAGATTTCAATACCGGAAAGATTGGGCAGCATCCAGTCCAGAAGGATCAGGTCCGGCGCCTCTTCAATCGCGGTCAGAAGTCCGTCTTCCCCGTCCGCTTCACAGGTGACTTTGAAGCCTTCCTGTTCAAGATTATATCTGACCAGTTCCGTCAGGTTCTGGTCGTCTTCAATAAGTAGGATATGTGCACTCATGGCATTCACTTGTTCTCTTCTTTGCTTACCCCCAAATCGGCGAAGCTGGTGTCATCCTTTTTCGGCCGCTTCAGTTCAAGAAGCTCTCCTTCGGTAATGTAATAAACGATTTCTGCAATATTGGTGGTCTGGTCGCCGGCGCGCTCAATATTCTTGGCAATGAACAACAGGTGTGTCGCGCTGGTGATATACTGGGGCTTTTCCATCATATAGGTCAGCAGTTCGCGGAACAGGCTGTCATAGAGGGCATCGACCTCCTGGTCCCGGTTCCAGACTTCAATGGCCAGGTTGGTGTCCCGTTTGACATAGGCGTCCAGGACGTCCGTGATCATGGTCCGGGTGATCTTGACCATTTGCGACAGGATGGTGGTGCTGCCCGGCAGGTGGTCGATCTTGCTCAGCACGGTCAGGCGCTTGGCCATGTTTTTGGCATAGTCGCCCATGCGCTCCAGGGCGGAGCTGATCTTGATAGAGGAGATAACCTCGCGCAGGTCGTCGGCGACCGGGGCGCGCAGGGCAATCACCTCAACGGCGAACCTTTCGATTTCCAGTTCCAGCTGGTCGATGGCCTTGTCGTTTTTGCGGACCTGTTCCGCCAGTGTCTTGTCTTTCTCCACCAGCGCTTCGGTCGCCAGTTTGAACTGTTCCTCGACCAGATTTCCCATCTGGACGATTTTCTTGCGGAGGTCGTTCAGGTTTTCATCAAATGAGGCAACGATGTGACTGTCTGTCATGTTTGTTTTGTCCTAAAATGCGGACCGGCTGCGGCGATTAGCCATAGCGTCCTGTAATATAGTCTTTGGTTTTTTCTTCCCTGGGATTGGTGAAGATATTCACCGTATCGTCATACTCAACAAGGTCACCAAGGTGGAAGAAAGCCGTTTTCTGGGAGACACGCGCCGCCTGCTGCATGGAGTGCGTGACGATCACGATGGCATAACGGCCTTTCAGTTCATCAATCAGTTCTTCGATAATCGCCGTGGCGATAGGGTCCAGAGCGGAACAGGGTTCATCCATCAGGATAACTTCCGGGTTCACAGCGATGGTGCGGGCAATACACAGACGCTGTTGCTGACCGCCGGAGAGGGCGGTGCCGGGGGTGTCCAGGCGATCCTTGACTTCCTCCCACAGGCCGGCCTTCTGCAGGCTGGTAAAGACGATTTCATCCAGGTCCGCGTTATTGTTGGCCAGGCCGTGGATGCGCGGGCCATAGGCCACATTATCATAGATTGATTTGGGGAAGGGGTTCGGTTTCTGGAACACCATGCCGACCCGGGCGCGAAGCTGCACCACATCAACCCTTTTGCCATAGATATCCTCGCCATCCAGGCTGATGTCACCTGTGACCCGGCAGATCGGGATCGTATCGTTCATCCGGTTAAGGCAACGCAGGAAGGTAGACTTGCCGCAGCCGGACGGGCCGATCAGAGCAGTGACCTCATCAGGGTTGATGTCCAGGCTGACGTTCTTGATGGCCTGGGTTTCCCCGTAATAGACATTGACATTCCGGGCCCGCATCTTGGCAGTTTTATTGGTGTGCGGAATGGTCTGTTCTTCGTTTTGTACGTTCATAATGTTCATCTTACTTTACCAGCGTTTTTCAAACTTCTGTCGCAGCCAGATAGCCAGACCGTTCATAATAACAAGAAATCCAAGCAATACGATAATTGCAGCCGAGGTTTTTTCCAGGAAACCACGTTCAGGGCTGTCCGCCCACAGGAAGATCTGCACCGGCAGCGCTGTGGCAGCATCCGTAATACCCTGGGGAATATCCACGATGAAGGCCACCATGCCGATCATCAGCAGTGGAGCGGTCTCCCCGAGCGCCTGGGCCATGCCGATGATGGTTCCGGTCAGGATGCCGGGCATGCTGAGCGGCAGGACGTGATGGAAAACCGTCTGTACCGGGGAGGCGCCCAGGCCGGTGGCGGCGTCGCGAATGGAGGGCGGGACAGCCTTGATGGCGGCGCGGGCGGCAATAATGATTGTCGGCAATGTCATCAGCGCCAGGGTCAGGCCGCCCACCATCGGGGCGGAGCGCGGCATGTTGAAGACATTGAGGAAAATGGCCAGGCCGAGAAGTCCGAACACGATGGACGGCACGGCAGCCAGGTTATTGATGTTGACCTCGATCAGGTCCGTCCATCTGTTTTGCGGGGCAAATTCCTCGAGATAGATGGCGGAAGCCACACCGACGGGAAACGCCACCAGGAAGCAGACCATCAGGGTATAAAAGGAACCGACCACAGCGCCCCAGACACCGGCCAGTTCCGGTTCCCGGGAATCGCCGGAGGACAGAAAGCGCCAGTTAAATCCTCTGGAAATGCGTCCTTCAGCGTCAAGCTGGTCGATCCAGGCAATCTGCTGGTCGGTGATTTTTCGGTTTGTCTGGGGAACATCCCTGCTGATCTCGCCCTTCACGAACATATCCACATTACTGGAGGCCGGCAGGTCAATGGTGACGGTTTCTCCGACCAGGCCAGGGTTCTTGACCAGGAGGTTGCGTATCTCCTCGCGGGCGCCGTTGCTGATCAGGCGCATCAGGGCAAAGACGTCGCGGCGGCTTTTGGCTTCCGGAAATTTGGCGCGCAGGCTGTCACGGATCAGTTTGTTGTAATTCGCCTGCTGCAACATGTCGGCGCGTTCCGTCTCGGTCCGGTTGGCAATATCACCGATGACCTTTTGATCCAGGGTAATATCCAGCTCGATGCTGGTGGTGGCGAAACCGCTGAGGCCGATATAGAGGATGCTGCCGAGCAACACGGCAAGGGCCAGAGACGCCAGGCTCAATCCGGCCAAGCCCAGGGCCTTGAAGATTTTTTCCTTGCGATACCGCTTGGCTACGCGTTTGCGCATGGTGTCACCCTGCCAGGCAGTCGGGCCCTGAATGGTTTCAGCGGATGAATTTTCGGACATATCAGTCATATTGTTCTCTGTATTTTCGTACCACATACAGGGCCAGGAAGTTCAGGGACAATGTAATGATGAACAGGGCCAGTCCCAGTGCAAAGGCGGACAGGGTCTTGGCGCTGTCAAATTCCTGGTCTCCGGTGAGCAGGGCAACAATCTGCACCGTGACGGTAGTCACGGCTTCCAGCGGGTTTGCGGTCAGGTTGGCGGCCATGCCGGCGGCCATCACCACAATCATGGTTTCCCCGATCGCCCGGGAGGCCGCCAGCAGGAAGGCGCTGACGATGCCGGGCAGGGCGGCGGGCAATATCACATTCAGGATCGTCTCTGTCTTGGTAGCGCCCAGGCCATAGGATCCGTCACGCAGGCTCTGGGGAACCGCGGAGATCACGTCATCGGACAGGGAAGACATCAGGGGGATGATCATAATGCCCATGACGATGCCGGCGGCCAGCGCGCTTTCCGAGGCAATCTCCAGCCCCACCAGATCGCCGGTATTGCGAATGGCCGGCGCCACGACGAGGGCGGCAAAAAAGCCATATACCACAGTCGGGATTCCGGCCAGGATTTCCAGCAGGGGTTTGAAAAAGCCGCGTGTTTTCCGGTCGGCAAATTCAGTCATATAGACGGCAGACAATAGTCCCACCGGGGCTGCGACCAGCAACGCAATGAAGGTGATCAGCAAGGTGCCGGTAATCAGGGGGATGGCACCAAAGGAGCCGGAGCTGCCAACCTGATCAGCCCGGAGCGCCGTCTGCGGACTCCACTGCAGGCCAAACAGGAATTCGCTCAGCGGCACTTTTTCCAGAAATCTCATGGTTTCGAAAACCAGCGAAGATACAATGCCGATGGTGGTCAGGATGGCGATCACGGAACAGGCGACGAGCGAAAACAGGATGAAGGATTCCAGCCGGTTGCGGGAGCGGAGTTCCGGGTCGATCCTGTAGATGCCAAAAGCCGTAAAGAGTGCCGTGACTGAAATCGCGGACAGGGAGACCACAGTGAAAGTCGATTTTGAAATATGGTTGAAATAATCTGCTGCATCTCTCAGCTCCGGCGTTGCGGGGCCGGATATGGCGTCCCCGGCAGCCAGGTTCCGGATGTCGTTCATCAGAATATTGACTTCAAACCGGCTCATGCTCTGCACTGTTTCGGCCATTCGGGAAAGAACCATCTTATCAATGACGGTGGAGCCGAAAATGATCCAGACAACAAGAATGAACAGACCGGGTACAAGTCCGACCATCGCCGCATACCAGCCGTAATGGCTGGGCAGGGAATGGAGCTGACTGATTTGCCCCTTCACGGACATCAGGGCCTTTTTGCGTCCATAGACAAAGGACACGGTAGAAATAATGCCAAGAACCAGAATAAGTAAATAGATGTTCATGGGGGCCCTGTGAGCTCAATATAATTTAAACAATAGGTCAACAAAGAACTTGCCGGAGCGGGGTGATTCCGCCCCGGCATGTTACAATGATTACTTCATCGGTGTAAGGTTTTTCGCATCCTCACGGTATTTTGCAAGCTCTTCTTCCGGCATCGGGATCAGGCCTTTTTCTGCGAGATATCCGAACTCACCCATCGCCTTGTCGCTGGTGAATTCTGCGAGATATTCTTCAATACCCGGGATTTTACCCACATGTGCTTTTTTCACATAGAAATAGAGTGAGCGGGAAACCGGATACCGGCCTGCGGCAATTTCCTCGAAGGTCGGCAGTTCGCCATTGACGATGCTGCCCTGGATAACGTCGCTGTTCTGGTCCAGGAAGCTGTATCCGAAGATGCCCAAGGCATCCGGATTAGCCTGCAGTTTGCCGACAATCAGGTTGTCGTTTTCACCGGCTTCGATGTAGGCGCCATCTTCACGGATGGTGTGGCAAACGGCTTTATATTTCTTTTTGTCGCTTTTCTTGAGGGCGGCAATTTCCGGGAAGGTTTTGCAGCCGCCTTCCATGGCCAGCTCAACAAAGGCGTCGCGGGTACCGGACGTCGGCGGCGGGCCCATGACCTCGATTTTCTTCTTCGGCAGGGCGGGGTTTACTTCATTCCAGTAGCGGTAGGGGTTTTCAACCATGGAGCCGCCAACCGGAACTTCCTTGGCCAGGGCGAGCCAGATGTCGCGCAGGCTCAGTTCCATCTGCGGCGATTCCTTGGAGTTGGCCAGCACAATGCCGTCGTAACCGACTTTGACTTCCACGATTTCCTTCACGCCGTTGGAGGCGCAGAGTTCGATCTCGGAGCTCTTGATGCGGCGGGAGGCATTGGTGATGTCCGGATGGCCTTCACCAACACCGGCGCAGAACAGCTTCAGGCCGCCGCCTGAACCAGTGCTCTCTACAACCGGTGTTTTAAAGGAAGTGGTCTGGCCGAATTCCTCTGCCACTGCAGTTGCAAAAGGGAATACTGTGGATGAACCTACAATACGGATCTGGTCCCGGGCTTCGGCGGCTCCAGCCACAGACATGGCGAGGGCACCGGCTCCTACGAGAGTCATTAGGGATTTTTTCAGCACTTTTATATCTCCGAATTTAAGCATGGAAAGTCCCGTTTCCAGCTTGATGAGTATTTTCCGCCCCCACTCCTGACAGGATATGCAGGCCATTCCGATATACATATTTGCCATAACTTGCGATGACAGTATGCAGCATCAATTACTCATATGCGTCAGTTTTGTTAAAGTTTTGTGACAGTCTGGCGGGGGCGGTGTATGATATTTTTGTTCAGTCTAATAACTGTTTATAATCAATGCATTATCCTGATTTGTAGGGGAGAGTAACCGTAACGCGGGTATATTCATTGACTTCGCTTTCAAACAAAATATGACCTTTGTGACGTTGTATAATGTGTTTTACGATGGCGAGTCCCAGACCGGTGCCGCCGAGGCTCCTGGAGCGAGCCGTATCAACCCGGTAAAATCTTTCCATCAACCGCGGGATATGTTCGGCCGGAATACCGTTGCCGCGGTTTGTAATGGCGATGCTCACGCTTTCCTCGTGGATGGGGAATTCGCTGACGTGTTTTTTCAGCACCACGTCAATGGCGGTATTCTCCCGACCGTATTTAATGGCGTTGTCGACCAGGTTCTGGGCTACCTGGGTTAACTGGTCAAAATCACCCGTTATATTCCCCACGTTATCCGGATTGCTGACAGTGACGGTCATGTTGCGTTCCTTGAGCCGCATGTCGAGGGTTTCGAGCACGCTGTTGATCAGGGTCGGCAGGTGAACGGTTCCTTCCGGCGGGATGTGGGCTTCCCGTTCGATCTTGGACAGGGACAGCAGGTCGTCGACCAGTCGTGTCATGCGACTGGCCTCATCGTGCATGATTCTGAGAAAGCGCTCCTGCGCCTGCAGGTCATTCTTGGCCGGTCCCTGCAGGGTTTCCACGAAACCGAGAATGCTGGCCAGAGGGGTTCGGAGCTCGTGGCTGGCATTGGCGACAAAATCAACCCGCATCTGTTCCGCCTGTTTGATGAGGGTGATGTCGTAAATGGACAGGAAGATATAGCGTTTATTTTCCTGGTTGTCCTCACTGCCCTGGATGTCCAGGGCATGCAGGCGAACCAGCATGTTTCGCGGTACCACGTTGCCGTGCATATATTCCACCGTATGGGTTTTGCCGGTGCGAATTGTCTTGCGGATCGCATTGTTGACATCTGGGTTGCGGATAAACAGAGAGATATCCTTGCGCAGGATGTCGGCCCCCAGCATATCGATGGCAGACTTGTTGGCCATCAGAATTCTTTTGCGGGAATCCAGCAGCAGGAAGGGGTCGGTCAGGTTTTCCATGATGTTGGTCAGCAGGAACTGCGACGCCCGGGTGTCCCGGCTCTCATGTTCCTGGAGAATGGTTTTTCGCCTGAGCTCGGCAATTTCCTCTTCGTAACGCCGGTTCAGGTATAACATGCTGACAAAAATCAGGGCGGTGATGATAATGGCGTTGGCGACGGAAACGGTTTCGAACCAGGTCAGGACAACCAGCAAAATCGCGACCGGCAGGGAATAAATCAGCGGTCTTAATTCGTTCAGGGGGGAATTGTAGGAACTTTTCTGGTCCAATGACTAACCTTTTGATAACGCCTTAAATCTGGTGGCGAAAACCTTTAATATTGCTGTTTCCTCAGAGCTGACCGGAGACGTTATCTCCAAGCCGCGAAGTTGTCACCTGTGTAACAAAAAAATAATAAAAATACTCCGGACTTTGTACCAGTGTTTTTTCAGAACAGCTATATAGTTGTTAATGATTTTATGGTAGAAGGGCATATCATGTCTGTCCCGGTGTGTCAGATTGAGCCACAAGTGTCGGGATATTTAACAGTTTTTAAGGTTCCTAAAAAAGATATTTTTCTAAGGTGTTGTTTTTAAAGATTTAAATAAAGTGGCCTGAATATTGCATATAGCAGCGTAAATCGGTTTGAATTTATTGAAACTGTATATTTTTTCGACAATCGTATATGCAGCAACTAACACTAGAGGCTGGTAAAATGGAAGATTTTAAAGGTAAAAACACCGCAGTCCAGGCTTCTGAGCAGGAGCAGGCGAAGAGAGAGTCCCGCCGTAAGGTGCTGAAAACCGGCGCTGCGCTGGCTCCGCTGGCCCTGACCCTGAGCACAGGAAATGCCATGGCGACGAACCGGATTGCAGTGTCCGGCGCAGCTTGTGTATCCAATGTAAAACAGAAGTCCTACGCGGGAAATGAAGAGCTTCAAATCCCCCGGGAACACCGGAGCTGGATGTCTGCCGATCACGAGTATGAGCATCCGGAACGGACAGCGCATTTTGATGATTCCAACGAAGATCACTGGGATTACCTGAAGAAACACAATGGCGATGAATGTTCCTGTCTGCAGTCCGTTGATGCCGTTGATTATATCAACAAGACGTTCTATGGCGGCAACTAGCACGACCACTGATATATTTATCAGTCGCCTGACCCGTGGAAGATAAAATGTCTTTATATGAAACGGCTGTATTCCGTGTCGGGGATACAGCCGGTTTTTTATGGAAAAACTGGGATGACGCCTATGTCATCTTTGATCCAAGGTCCGGTCACACCCAGGCCATGAATATCTTCGCCCGGGAAATTCTTGCCATCATTGAGGAAAAGCCGTCAACACTAGACCAGGTCTGCAACGAACTGGAAAGAGTGATGGAAGAAAAAATTTCTGAAGACATCCGGCTGAATATCCGTCAGACTATGGCCGAATTCGACAAAATGGGACTGATCGAACCCACATATGGCCAATAAAAAGACTGTCAACCTTTCCGAAATTCCTGACAGGCAGTTGGGGAAACTGATGACGACGCAGGGACTGGCTCTCGAAGTCGGTCCGTTCGTCACCCAGGTCCGCATTCTGTTCCCCAATATCCGGGAAGAATTCTGCCATCTTTATGGCGGCTATCCTGCCTGGCCGGAAGGGGCCATCGCCAACAACCACCTCAGCGTGTACGGCCGTAATTTCTACCGCCGCTATATCAAGCCCCAGGCCTGTGTCGATACCATGATGAAGGATGCCTTTATCCCGCTGCCGGCGGAACTGGGCATGGTGGCGACGGAAATGGGGCTTAACTGGCAGATTGCCGTCGGTTGCAAGAATTTGCTCCTGTTTCATGCCGGGGTGGTGGAAAAGAATGGCCGCGTGGTCATTATGCCGGCGGCCTCGGGCAGCGGCAAAAGCACCCTGGCCGCCGGTCTGTCCTTCGCCGGCTGGCGGCTGTTTTCCGATGAATTTGGCCTGGCCGATATCGATACCGGGGAATTTGTACCTTACCCGCGGCCGGTATCGCTGAAAAATGAATCCATCCCGGTGATGAAGGACTGGGCCGCGCCCGGCACCACCTTCAGCCCGGAATATCATGGCACACCCAAGGGCACCATCTGCTATATGCGCCCGCCGGCGGAGAGCATCAACCGCATGTATGAGCGGGCCGGGGCCGGGGCGGTGATCCTGCCCTCTTTCCGGCCCGGCGCCACGCCCGAAATCAAACCCATCACCCGCAGCATGGCGTTCTTCAAACTGGTGATGTCCTCGGCCAACTACGGTGACATCGGCGAGCGGTCGTTCCGGGTCATGACCGAAATCGCCGACAAGGCCGCCTGCTGCGAGATCATCTATCCCAACCTGGAAGAGGGCATCAAGCTGGTCGAGCGCTTCATGAGCGAGACGGCGGGGGCAGGCGATGACTGAGACCAGCGGCTCCCTTGTCATTGATGTGTTGCAGGACCCGGCGGTGATGCTCGGCTTCAACGTTGCACAGTGGAACAGCTGCCTTTATGAAGCCCGGGTCAACAGCCTGACCGGCCGGCTGGCGGCAGAGGCCCGCGACCAGGGCCTGTGGGACCGGCTGCCGGAGCGGGTGCAGGATATTTTCCTGTCGGCCGAGATCGACGCCCAGTCGCGCCAGCGGCGCCTGATGTGGGAGCTGAACCGGATCCGCCGCGCCCTGTTCGGTTTTGAAGAGCCGATTGTCGTGCTCAAGGGCGGGGCCTATATCGCCCGCGATCTCACGGCCGCCACAGGCCGGGTCAGCTCCGATGTGGACATTATGGTCGACCGCAAAGACCTGGAGACGGTGGAACAGATGCTGCTGGATGCCGGCTGGGTGCATAGTGTCGAGGATGATTACGACCAGAGATATTACCGGGAATGGGCCCACGAACTGCCGCCGCTCTATCACCCGGACCGGGGCATGACCGTGGATGTGCACCACACCATTCTGCCGCTGACCGGCCGCCTGACGGTGGACGCTTTGAAACTGCTGGCAGAGATCGAACCGGTCGACGGCAACCTCTATACCCTGTCGCCGGAAGACATGCTGCTGCACAGCGCCGTGCATCTGTTCCATGACGGGGTAATCGCGGTTTCGCTCAGGAACCTGCTGGAACAGCATGACATGATTTCGGAATTTGCCCGGATGGAGGGTTTCTGGGACCGGCTGCTGGACCGCACCGACGAGTTGGGGCTCGGCCGGCCGCTGTTTTACTGCCTGCGCTATTGTGCACTGATCCTAGGGACGGCGGTGCCCGGCGAAGTTCTTGAAAAAACCGGCTGTTATGCGCCGAATGCCCTGGTCCTCGGGATGATGGACCGGATGGTGCCGCTGGTGATGAAACCGCCGACCAGCCGCCTGTTCCAGATCGCCTCCAAGATCCTTTATATGCGGTCCCACTGGCTGCGCATGCCGGCCGGACTGCTGGTCAAACATCTGGCGACCAAGTCTCTGCGCCGCCTTCGGGGCGAAACGCACTAATCCATAAGGTCCTGAAGCGCCGGGATCAGCTTGTCATAATGATCAATCACCCGGTCCGGGCTGAGCTCTGTCACCGGCACCGGGGTATAGCCGAAAGTCACGCCGATCACCGGAATGGCGGCATTGCGGGCGGCATCAATGTCATTGGCGGAATCGCCGACCATCACCGCGCCGTCCACCTCGCAGCCCATCAGCTCCAGCGTGGACAGCAGATGCCGCGGGTCGGGCTTTTTATAGTCGAAGCTGTCGCCGCCGGTCAGCGCACAGAAAAAATCGTCCAGGCCCAGGGATTTCAATAACTTGTGGCTCAGGTCTTCGACTTTGTTGGTGCAGACCGCCAGCTTGACGCCGCTGCCTTTCAGCTCGGTCAGAGCCTCCCACAGTCCGGGAAAACTGATGGTGTGGTCGGCAATATGATCGTTGTAATAGTCGAGGAAGATTTTCTGCAGCCGGTCCAGTTCCGCTTCCGGCGGCACTTCGCCCGAATGATCAAAACCCTTGATGATCAGGGCGCGGGAGCCGTGGCCGACCATATGGCGCACTTCGTCAATGCTGATCTGCGGGCGGCCTTCCAGATGCAGTACATGGTTGAGGGTGGCGGTCAGGTCCAGGGCGCTGTCCACAAGGGTCCCGTCCAGGTCGAAAATCACGGCGTTCAGTTTATTGGACATAAAGTTGACACTAATCCCTGACAGATAACCCGGAATAAAAAATAAACAATTGGGTTATATAAATTTTAAAGTTCTTGTGGCACATTGCTCCAAAATGGGACAATAACGGATGACGATCCGACCCTGTCATTTGTAATAAGTTATAACGGAAAAAGATATAAAATCATGAGCTCTTCTGATCTTGCGGTCATTATTCTCGCGGCGGGCAAGGGGACCCGCATGAAGTCCGACACCCACAAGGTGCTGCATCCGCTGGCGGGCCATCCCATGCTGATGCACCTGATCGACACGCTGGAGCCGCTGAACCCGAAGCGCCGCGTTATTGTGGTCGGCGCCGGCAAGGAACAGGTCGAAGCGGCCGTCGGAAATGTGGCTGAAATTGTGGTCCAGGAGCCGCAGCTCGGCACCGGCCATGCGGTCCAGGTGACCCGGGACGCGCTCAAGGGCTTCGACGGCAATGTGCTGATCCTGTACGGCGATGTGCCGATGCTGACCGAGCAGACCTTGCAGGCCATGGTCGAGGCGCGTCGGGACGCCTCTGTTGTGGTACTGGGTTTTCGTCCGGCCGACACCAAGGCGTACGGGCGTCTGGTCGTAAATGACGCCGGCGAACTGGAAGCCATTGTCGAGCACAAGGATGCGAGTGACGAGCAGCGCCAGATCAATCTCTGCAACTCCGGCATCATGGCGGTGGACGGCAGGGAGCTGTTCACCCTGCTCGATCAGGTCGGCAACGACAATGCCTCCCAGGAATATTACCTCACCGACATCGTGGAAATCGCCCGCAGCAGGGGCCTGATCTGCAGCGTGGTCGAAGCCCATGAAGACGAGGTTATGGGGGTCAACAGCCGCAAGGAACTGGCCGAGGCCGAAGCCGTGTTCCAGCGCCGCAAGCGCGACCAGTTTATGGCTGACGGGGTGACCCTGATCGACCCGAACACGGTGTTTTTCGCCCATGATACACGGGTAGGCCGTGATGTGGTGATCGGTCCCAATGTGTTTTTCGGTCCCGGTGTAACGGTGGAAGACCGTGTCAAGATCCACAGTTTCTCCCATCTCGAAGGGGCAACCGTTCATGAAGGGGCGTCAATCGGGCCGTTTGCCCGGCTGCGTCCCGCCGCCGACATCGGCGAAGGGGCCAAGATCGGCAACTTTGTCGAGGTGAAGAAATCCACCATCGAGAAGGGCGCCAAGGTCAGCCATCTCACCTATATCGGCGATGCGCGGGTGGGTGAGGGTGCCAACATCGGCGCCGGCACCATCACCTGCAACTATGACGGCTTCAACAAGTTCAAAACCGACATCGGCGCGGGGGCCTTCATCGGTTCCAACACGTCGCTGGTGGCGCCGGTCACCATCGGCGAGGGCGCCATTGTCGGCGCCGGCAGCGTGGTGACCCGCGAGGTTTCTGCTGATGCGCTGGCGGTGACCCGGGCGACCCAGAAGGAACTGGGCGGCTGGGCCCTGAAGTTTCGTGAAAAGCAAAAGAAATAAAAAGAGTATCTAGAGGATAAAAAGCAATGTGCGGCATTATCGGTATCATCGGCAAGGAAGAGGTCACGCCCCGTATTCTCGACGGTCTGCGTCGGCTGGAATATCGCGGTTATGACAGTGCGGGCATCGCCACCCTGTTCGACGGCAAAAGCATCGACCGGCGCCGGGCCGAGGGCAAGCTCAAGAACCTTGAGGCCCGTCTTGCAGACGCCCCGCTGCCGGGCGTGATCGGCATCGGCCATACCCGCTGGGCCACCCATGGTGCCCCGACCGAAGTCAATGCCCATCCCCATGCCACCCCGCGCGTCGCCGCTGTGCACAACGGCATTATCGAGAATTTCCGCGAACTGCGCGAGGAACTGACCGCCGAGGGTCATGTGTTCGAGACCGAAACCGATACCGAGACCATCGTCCACCTGATCACCAGCATGCTGGACAAAGGCATGGCGCCGCGTGACGCGGCCAAGGCCGCCATTGAACGGCTGGAAGGGGCGTTCGGTCTCGCCATTATCTTTGATGGCGAAGACGACCTGATGATCGGCGCCCGCCGCGGCAGCCCGCTGGTGGTCGGCTACGGCGACGGTGAAATGTATCTCGGCTCCGACGCCATCGCGCTCTCGGACCTTTCCAACCGCATCGTCTACCTGGAAGAGGGCGACCGGGTCGAACTGACCCGCGAGAGTGCGCGGATTTATGACGAAACCGGCAAGGAAGTGATCCGGCCGGTGACCATCGCTTCCGTGTCCGGCGGCATGATCGACAAGGGCAACTATCGCCATTTCATGCTGAAAGAGATTTACGAGCAGCCGACCGTGGTCGGCCAGACCATCGCCACCATGGTGGATCCGCTGCACGGCACCACCACATTGCCGGAATTTCCCTTTGACCTCGCCGCCATCGAGCGGGTGACCATCATCGCCTGCGGCACCAGCTTTTACGCCGGCATGGTCGCCAAATACTGGCTCGAGCAGATGGCCCGCATCAATGTGGAGGTGGATATCGCCTCCGAATTCCGCTACCGCGAGGCGGTGATGCCGCCGGGCGGGCTCGCCATTTTCATCTCCCAGTCCGGGGAGACCGCCGATACTTTGGCCGCGCTCAGATACGCCAAGTCCCAGGGCCAGCATATCCTGACCATCGTCAATGTGCCGCAGAGCTCTATGGAGCGGGAAAGCGACATCGTGCTGCAGACCCATGCCGGTCCCGAAGTGGGCGTCGCCTCGACCAAGGCCTTCACCTGCCAGCTCAGCGTGCTCGCCTGCCTGTCCATTGCGGTCGCCAAGGCGCGCGGCAAGATCGATCATGCCGAGGAAGAACGTCTGGTCAATGCGCTGACCGAAGTACCGGCCCGCATGGCCGAGGTGCTGAACCATGACGAAGCCATCGAGGCGCTGGCTGACGACATGTCCAAGGCCCGGGATGTGATTTATCTGGGCCGCGGCCCGGAATATCCCATCGCCATGGAAGGGGCGCTGAAGCTCAAGGAAATCTCCTATATCCATGCCGAAGGTTATGCCGCCGGGGAAATGAAACACGGCCCGATCGCGCTCATTGACGAGCTGGTGCCGATCATTGTCATCGCCCCGACCGGACGGCTGTTCGAGAAAACCGTCTCCAACATGCAGGAAGTGATTGCCCGCAAAGGCCGGGTGATCTTCATCACCGACGAGGAAGGCTCACAAGCCAACGGCCACGATGCCGAGGCCACCATTGCGCTCCCCATGCTGGATGAGTTCGTCACACCGCTGCTCTATGCCATCCCGGTGCAGCTGCTCAGCTATCATGTCGCCGTTGCCAAAGGCACCGATGTGGACCAGCCCCGCAACCTGGCCAAATCGGTGACGGTGGAGTAATTTTGGACCACTTATTGGTCCATATTTCTTGACTTTATTCCTATCAGGACCATATAATGGACCAGATAGGAGATAATTCATGAAAATTGCCATCCATGAAGCCAAAGGTAAGCTGTCCGGCCTGATCAATGCGGCGCTGGAAGGGGAGCAGATACTGCTTACCAAGCACGGCAAGCCGGTGGCGGAAATCCGGCCCGTGAGCGGTGTAAAGACGCCTGAAGAAAAAAGAGCGGCCCTGGACAGTATCCTGGTCCGGGCGAAAGAAAAGGCCGTCAAAGGCGTTCCCGCCGCTGAGGCCGACAAATTCCTGTATGACGAAACAGGAATGCCCGGATGATTGCGGTTGATACCTCCGCGATTATGGCTTTGCTGCTGGGGGAAGAAGGGGTGGACAGGATATCCGATTGCCTTACCGAAAATGACCTGTGTATCTCGGCGGGAACTTTGTCCGAGCTTTTGATCGTTGCCGCCAGTCGCGGGCTTGGTGAAGAAGCCGAGGCGTTGATTTCTACGCTGGGGGTCGAGATTGTCATCGTTGACGGCGCCGTCGCGCGCCAAGTGCAGCAGGCTTACACTACCTGGGGTAAGGGCCAGCACCCTGCAGGACTTAATTTCGGCGACTGCTTCGCCTATGCCTTGGCCATGGGACGCAAAATTCCATTGCTTTATGTTGGCAATGATTTTGGCAGGACGGATATAAAACCTGCTTTTCGATTGAAATGAAATTCCCATTCCCTCTCCCCCGAAATATGGTATACAATTTGCCATGTTTCAGAATAATCTCCAGCAGCAACTGCAAAGCGTGATCCAGCACCAGCAGGCCGGCAGGTTTGTCGAGGCCGAGGCCGCCTGCCGTCAGGTGCTCCTCGCCCATCCGGAGCAGCCGGACGCGCTGCATTTCCTCGCCCTGCTGCGCAAGCGCGCGGGGGATAACAAGGCCGCCGGCGACTATTTCCAGAAGGCGCTCAAACAGGGCGGGAAAAACCCGGCCATTTCCAGCAACTATGCCAACTTCCTGAGCGCCATCGGTCGGGAGGAGGAGGCACTCGCCCAGTATGCCCGGGCCGTCAAACTGGAACCCCGCTTCGCCGACGCCTGGTATAACTGGGGCCTGGCGCTGACCACGCTGGAACGCTACGGGGAGGCCGAGAAAAAGCTCAGCGAAGCCCTGAAGCTCAATCCCAAGGACAGCCGTTATCACAATGCCCTGGGTCTTACCTTCCGCAAGCGCCAGCAGAATGACAAGGCGATCAGCGCGTTTGAGCAGGCGGTCAGGCTCGACCCCAATAACACTAAGGCGATCCATAACCTGGGCGGGGCGCTCCGGGCCGAGAAACGGCTCGAGGAAGCCAAGGCCTGCTGCGCTGAAGTAATCCGCCGCAATCCGCAGCAACTGGAAAGCTGGCAGAATCTGGCGGCGATCCTGCACGAGGAAGGGGAAAACGAGCAGGCGGCCAACGCCTATCGCAAGCTGCTGGAAATCGATCCCGTGCATATGGAAAGCCACCGGATCCTCAACAATATCCTGTGGGAAACGGAACAGCTGGACAGCTTCCTTGGCTCCTATGAATGGGCGATGGAGCAGCGGCCGGAGGCGGTGGAGCTGCCGGTGACCTATGCCGAGGGGCTTAACCTCGCCGGTCTGTCGGATCGGGCGATTGAGATGCTGGACCGGGTCAGGGACCGTTATGACGGGGCGCCGGACATTGACTTTGCCTATGGCTGCACCTACCGGCAGATGGGCGAGCTGGAACAGGCGCGCCGGCATTTCGAGGCCTGTGTCGCCAAGTCCCCGGAGGATGAGGAGTATCACATTGACTATGCCAAGCTGCTGATCAATGTAGGCGATCTGGAAGAGGCGGAGAGGCAGCTGGCGGCGGCGGAAGCCCTTAATCCGGACGAACAGACCATCTGGGCCCTGCGCGGCACCATCTGGCGGCTGCAGGGGGATGAGCGGGAACACTGGCTGCAGAATTATGACCTGCTGGTGCGCGGTATTGAGCTTGAGGTGCCGCCGGGCTATGGCTCGATCGAGGAGTTCAACGAGCATCTCCATGAAACCCTGATCACCTTGCACAAGATGCAGCGCCAGCCGCTCGACCAGACCCTGCGCGGCGGCACCCAGACTTTTGGCCATCTCTATGACAACAGGCATGAGGTGATCGGCAAGCTGCGCGACGCGGTCTATGGGGCGGCGCAGAAATATATCGCCGACCTGCCGCAGGATGACAGCCATCCGGTGATGCGGCGGCTGACCCGGGATATCAAATTCAGCGGGTCATGGTCCTGCCGCCTCAAAAGCGAGGGCTTCCATACCAACCACATGCATCCCAAGGGCTGGATCAGTGGACCCTATTATGTGTCCCTGCCGGATGAGATCAAACAGTCAGACGAGAGTGGCGGCAAGCCGGGCTGGGTCAAGTTCGGCGAGGCCGGGCTTGATATCCCGGGCGACAATTCACCGCGCAAGATCATCAAGCCGCAGGAAGGCATGCAGGTGTTCTTCCCGTCCTACACCTGGCACGGCACCAACCCCTTCTTCTCGGACCAGTACCGGGTTACCGCGCCCTGCGATATCGCCCCGCTGTAGCGCCTATTGCGGCATCTGCGGCAGCTGGATCGGCCGGCCGTTGATGAACTGCTGGCCGTCGCGGATCTGCAGGCGGGACTGATAGGTATTTTCCTCTTCCCCGGCGGTGATCAGTCCCTGCTGCACATAAGCCTGCAGCATCAGGCTGGTCTGCACGCTGACCGCCTGTTGCAGCTGTTCCGGCGGCATGAAGCTCATGTCGATACCGGTGGCGGCCATCTGCTGTTTCATGCCGAGAATGGTGAACTGCTCGGCCAGGGCCTGGTCAAAGGTCACTTCGCTGTCTAGGAACAGCCGCTGGGCCAGGATCTTGGGCAGCAGGTCGGCATCGACTTTCTCCAGCCCCTCGGCATTGACATTCATCAGGCCGACGCCGGCGAAATTGCCGTCGCTAAATTTCAGGCTCAGCTTTCTGATTTCAAGCTCCGGCGAGGCCAGCACCAGCTTCAGTCCGGCAGAGGAAATCAGCTCTTTCTTCTTCTGCTCAAAAACAGCCTGGTCCTGTTCCATGTCCCCGGTGATGTCCATTTCCAGTTCGGACAGGCCTTTGACATATTCAGTGAGCCCGGCCACATCCATATTACGGATCACGGCATCAAGCTTGATGTCACTGAAAGTGACGTCATTGGGCACCGGTGCCTTGGAAGAAACCGAAATGCCGCCGGTGGAAAGTTTGAGGTCGAAGGACAGGGTCTGCTCGGTCATTTTGTCGGTCGTGTAGGTGCTGTCCACGCCTTCAATAGTTACGGTGCCGCCATCCGGCGCGGTCACGGAAATGCGCTCCATCGTGCTGCTGCCGGTGCCGAGCCAGATATAGTCGTTCAGCCGGTCGCCGCTGGCGGTGACGGCAATATTCTGCAGGTCAAAGACGGTGTCGCCGGCTTCGAGGGAAAAGCTTTTCAGCAGGGCCTCCAGGTCATAATGGGTCTGGTCGGCGTTAAACTCTGTATGGGAGGTGAAGCCGCCGGATTTGACGGTGGCCGGCGGGCCTTTTTGGGGGGTGATCTCGGCGGTGAAGGCGGGACTGGAAACATCCGCGCTCAGGGTGCCGAAGTAGGAGACGGCGGCGGTACCCTCGAGAAAACTGTCGACACCGGCGCTTTCGTGAAACGCCTGGTAGGCGTCGGCCTCAAACTCCGTCAGACTGCTGTCCAGGGTCAGCAGGGCGAAATGAATGCCGTTCTGGAAGGTCACGGGGCCGTGGGCGATGTTCACCCGGAAGCGGGCGCCGTGGCGGAACAGTTCCAGCAGGAATTTGTCAGCCTCGTCAAGGTCGTCGGAGTCCTCCAGGATTTCCAGGGTGTGCTGGTCCAGGCCATAGGAAATCAGCGCTTCCGAGGAAAACCAGCCCTGGTCATATTCAAGAATGGTCAGCGCATAGCCGGGCATTTCCGATATCGTGGCGGCCTGTTGTTCAATTTTTTCATGGGCCAGGTTGCCGAAAAATTTGGGCAGTAGGGCGAAAATAATGATCAGGATGATGCCGACAGAGGCCCAGATAATGCGCTTTTTATTCATGGATATTCCCCGCTTAGGACAGTCCGCCTTTGTGCGGCGGATCAAATTATTGTGACTATAGCCCAATCTTGCCCTTAGTCACTTGATAATTTTATGATAAGACCAATCTTCAGAGATCGTTGGCAACAAAAACCAAAAGCAGGAAATCAATAATGTACGACTATGACTTTTTTGTAATCGGGGCGGGATCCGGCGGTGTGCGCGCCAGCCGGATGGCGTCTTCCTACGGCGCCAAAGTGGGCCTGTGTGAAGACTATCGGGTCGGCGGCACCTGCGTGATCCGCGGCTGCGTGCCGAAAAAGCTGTTTGTCTATGCCTCCGAATACAAGGGTCATTTTGCCGACAGCGCCGGGTTCGGCTGGAGCCGGGAAGCGGCCTCCTTCGACTGGTTGACGCTGGTCGGCAACAAGGACAACGAGATTGATCGCCTCAACGGCCTGTACCTGCAGACCCTGAATAATGCCGGGGTCGAGGTCATCCAGGCCCGCGGCAAAATGCTGGACGCGCATACGGTGGAACTGACCGGTCCGGACGGCACCCGCACTGTCACCGCCGATAAAATCCTGATCGCCACCGGCGGCTGGCCGCAGATGCCGGAGGTGCCGGGCATCGAGCACGCCATCAGCTCCAACGAGGCGTTCCATCTCGAGGAACTGCCGGAAAAAATCACCGTGGTCGGCGGCGGCTATATCGCGGTGGAATTCGCCGGCATTTTCAACGGCCTCGGCGTCGAGACCACGCTGCTTTATCGTGGCGAACAGATCCTGCGCGGCTTTGACCGGGAAATCCGCGACAAGCTTTATGAAGAAATGCGCAAGAAAGGCGTTGATGTGCGCGTCGAGACCAATGTCACCGCCATCGAAAAGACAGACAGCGGCCTCAGTCTCAGCCTCACCGACGGCAGCACGCTCGAGACCGGGGCGGTGATGTATGCCACCGGCCGGGTGCCCAATGTCAGGGGTCTCGGGCTCGAGGAGCTGGGTGTCAAGATGCAGAAAAACGGCGCCATCATTGTCGATGAGCAGTATCGCACCAGCGTCGACAATATCTTTGCCGTCGGCGATGTCACCGACCGGGTGCAGCTGACCCCGGTGGCCATCAAGGAAGGGGCGGCGCTGGCCGCGACCCAGTTCAATGACACGCCGACCACGGTCGATTACGACTATATCCCGACCGCGATCTTCTCCCAGCCGCCGATCGGCACCGTGGGCTACGGCGAGGAAGAGGCGATCGAGAAATTCGGCGCAGACGATGTCCAGGTCTATCGCTCCGAATTCCGGGCCATGAAATATACCCTGGCCGGAAGGGAAGAACGCTCGCTGATGAAGCTGATTGTGCAGAAATCCACCGACCTGGTGATCGGCGCCCATATGATCGGTCCGGATGCGGCGGAAATCATCCAGGGCGTGGCCATTGCCCTCAAATGCGGCGCCACCAAGGCCCAGTTCGACAGCACCGTGGCGGTGCATCCCTCCTCGGCCGAGGAATTCGTGCTGATGAAGTAGTTCGGTTCAATTGTGACCGCCCCGTGAAAAATTGCTATAATACGGGGTTTGTGCTGGCATTCGAGCCCGAACGGGCTTATATGAATGGCCTGAAGTGCCACTTTTTTGAATTGAATTATGTGAATGGAATTGAAGATGACCAAGAACTGGACACCTGACAGCTGGAGATCAAAGCCGATCCGGCAGGTTCCGGAATATCCCGACCAGGCGGAGCTGGAGGCTGTTGAAGCTGAACTGAAAAAATCCCCGCCGCTGGTTTTTGCCGGTGAAGCGCGTAACCTGAAAGAGCAGCTGGCCCAGGTCGCTGCCGGCAAGGCGTTTCTGCTGCAGGGCGGCGACTGCGCCGAAAGCTTTGCCGAATTCCGTGCCGACAATATCCGGGATACCTTCCGTGTGCTGATGCAGATGTCCGTAGCCCTGACCTTTGCCGCCAGCTGCCCGGTGGTCAAAGTGGGCCGCATGGCCGGCCAGTTCGCCAAGCCGCGCAGTGCCGACATGGAAAAGCAGGGCGATGTGGAACTGCCCAGCTACCGCGGCGACATCATCAACGGCATCGAATTCACCCCCGAAGCCCGTATTCCCGATCCCAAGCGCATGCTGCGCGCCTACAGCCAGGCGGCGGCAACGCTGAATCTGTTGCGCGCCTTCGCCCAGGGCGGCTACGCCAACCTGCACAAGGTGCACCAGTGGAACCTGGACTTCGTCTCCAACAGCCCGGCCGCTGCCCGCTACCAGGATATGGCCGACCGCATTGACGAGGCGCTGCGCTTCATGGAAGCCTGTGGCGTCAATGCCGATATTCCCCAGCTCCAGGGCACTGACTTCTATGTCTCCCACGAGGCCCTGCTGCTGTGGTACGAAGAAGCCATGACCCGCACCGACAGCACCACCGGCCGCTGGTACGACACCTCCGGCCATATGCTGTGGATCGGCGACCGCACCCGTGTGCTGAACGAGGCCCATGTGGAATTCCTGTCCGGGATCGAAAACCCGCTCGGCCTCAAGGTGGGCCCTGCCACCGACATGGATGAGCTGATCCGTATCCTCGACAAGCTGAATCCCCAGGATGAAGCCGGCCGCATCACCCTGATCTGCCGCATGGGTGACGAGATCATCGAAGACAAATTGCCGCCGGTGGTCCGCCGCATCAAGCAGGAAGGCCGCACTGTGGTCTGGTCTTCCGACCCGATGCACGGCAACACCATCAAGTCCACCAGCGGCTACAAGACCCGTCCGTTTGACCGGGTGCTGCGGGAAGTACAGAAGTTCTTCCAGGTCCACCGCGCGGAAGGCACCTACGCCGGCGGCGTTCATTTCGAGATGACCGGCCAGAATGTGACCGAGTGCACCGGCGGCGCTGAAGCCATTACCGACGAGAAGCTGGCCGACCGTTATCACACCCATTGTGACCCGCGCCTCAATGCCAGCCAGAGCCTGGAGCTTGCCTTCCTGATTGCCGAAAGCCTGAAGGATGAACGCGACGCCCGGGCGGCGGAAGAAAAGAAGGCCTCCTGACAACTGAGTAAGGTTTACCGATGACAAACAGCCTCAAGATCGCGCTGGCGACCCTGAACCCCACCGTTGGTGATCTGGAGGGCAATGCCCAAAAGGTGATCGAGGCCCGGGACAAGGCGGCGGCCGAGGGGGCTGATCTTGTCGTCTATGGTGAACTGATCCTGCTGGGTTATCCGCCGGAAGACCTGGTGCTGAAGCCGGTGTTCCAGCGCCAGGCCATGCGCAAGCTCGAGGAACTTGCGAAACTGACCGCCGACGGCGGTCCGGCCATGCTGGTCGGCTGCTGCTGGACCGCGGACGGGGAAAAACCGGAAGACCAGAAGCTCTATAATGCGGCCCTGCTGCTGGATGGCGGTAAGGTCGCGGCCTTGCGCTACAAGCATGACCTGCCCAATTACGGCGTGTTTGACGAAATGCGCATCTTTGACGAGGGCCCGCTGCAGGGACCGGTCAATTTCCGCGGCGTCAAGCTCGGCATCGTGATCTGCGAGGATATGTGGTATCCGGATGTGACCGAATGCCTGGCGGAAACCGGCGCCGAGATCCTGGTGGTAACCAATGGTTCCCCCTACGAGCGCGGCAAATATAACGAGCGCCTGCAGTTGGCCCTGAAGCGGGTGCAGGAAAGCGAACTGCCGCTGATCTATGTGAACCAGGTCGGCGGCCAGGATGAACTGGTGTTTGACGGCGGCTCCTTTGTCCTCAACAATGACTATAATATCGCCGTCCAGGTGGAAAGCTGGCTCGAGGACCTGACCGTCACCGACTGGACCCGAACGCCCGAGGGCTGGGTCTGTGAGAAGGGTGAAATCCGCAAAGCCGGTAACGGTTTTGCCGCCATGTATCAGGCCATGATCCTGGGGCTGCGGGACTATGTGGAAAAAAACCGCTTCCCCGGCGTGATCCTCGGCATGTCCGGCGGCATCGACAGTGCGCTCAGCGCCGCGGTGGCGGTGGATGCGCTCGGCGCCGACCGGGTCCATCTGGTGATGATGCCGTCCAAATACACCAGCCAGGAAAGCCTGCTCGATGCGGCCCAGTGCGCCGAGATGCTGGGCGCGCGCATCGACAATATCCCCATCGTCCCGGCGGTGGATGCCTTTGACGACATGCTGGCCGGCCAGTTTGCCGGCACCGAACCGGACATTACCGAGGAAAATATCCAGAGCCGCCTCAGGGGCATGCTGCTGATGGCGATCAGTAACAAGTTCGGCTATATGGTGCTGACCACCGGCAACAAGTCGGAGATGTCTGTCGGTTATGCCACCCTCTATGGCGATATGTGCGGTGGCTATTCCGTACTCAAGGATATTTACAAAAGCGACGTCTTTAAACTGTGCCAGTGGCGCAATGAGGAACATCCGGTGAGCGCCCTGGGCCCGGACGGCCAGGTGATTCCGGAAAATATCATTTCCAAGCCGCCGAGCGCCGAACTGCGTCCCGACCAGAAGGACGAGGACAGCCTGCCGCCCTATGACATTCTGGATGATATTCTCGAGTGCCTGATTGAAAAGGAAATGGCCTTCCGCGACATCGTCGCCCGCGGCCATAACGCAGAAACGGTTGCGCGGATCGAGCATTTGCTCTATGTCGCTGAATATAAAAGGCGTCAGTCACCCCCGGGGGTTAAAATCACCCGCCGTAACTTCGGCCGTGACCGGCGCTATCCGATTACCAATGGATACCGCAACGCGCGCCTGCGGGATCTGGACGCCTGAGGAATACTCGGGCCAGAGGGATATAAATGACTGTAAAAGTACGCTTTGCGCCCAGCCCCACGGGCAAAATCCATGTGGGCAATGTCCGCACCGCCCTGGTCAACTGGCTGTTTGCCCGCCAGCAGGGGGGCGAGTTCATCCTGCGCCTGGATGATACCGACCGGGAACGCTCAACGCAAGAATTTGCCGAGCTGATCAAGACCGACCTCACCTGGCTCGGGCTCGACTGGGACGACAGCTTCCGCCAGTCCGACCGCATGGCGAAATATGACGCGGCGGCGAAAAAGCTCAAGGCCGACGGCCGGCTTTATCCCTGCTATGAAACCGCGGTGGAACTGGACCTTAAGCGCAAGATCAAACTGGGACAGGGCAAGCCGCCAGTCTATGACCGCGAAGCCCTGAAGCTGACCGTGGAGCAGATCGCCGCCTATGAGGTGGAGGGGCGCAAGCCGCACTGGCGTTTCAAGCTCGACCTGCCGGCCCGCGTCGAATGGCAGGACCTGGTCAAGGGGCCCCAGAGTTTCGACCTGGAGGCGCTGAGCGATCCGATCCTGATCCGCGAGGACGGCTCCTATCTCTATACCCTGCCGTCGGTGGTGGATGATATCGAGTATGGCATCACCCACATCATGCGCGGCGAAGATCATGCCACCAACAGCGCGGTCCAGACCCAGATATTCGAGGCGCTGGGCGGCAAGACCCCCGAGTATGCCCATTTCAGCCTGCTGACCGGCAAGGGCGGTGAGGGGCTGTCCAAGCGCTTCGGCACCGCCAGTATTGAAAGCTACCGCGAAGAAGAGGGCTTTGAGCCCATGGCCATCAACAGCCTGCTGGCCCGGCTTGGGTCCAGTGTGGATGTGGAGCCCTATACCTCGCTCGCGCCGCTGGTGGAGAGTTTTGATTTCTCCAGCTACAGCCGCTCGACCGCCAAATTCGATCCCCATGACCTGGAAGTGCTGAATGCCAAGATCCTGCATATGACTGATTATGAGCAGGTTAAGGATCGGCCGGAAATGGGCGGTATTTCAAAGGCTTTGTGGGAAACGTTAAGGCCAAACCTTAGCCGGCTGCGGGATGTGGAGGACTGGGCGCGGCTGGTCAACGGCCCGGTCGTGCCAATTATCGGGGATAAAGAGTTCGCCACCAAAGCATTGACCTTGTTGCCCGAGGGTGAGCTGGACGAGACCAGCTGGAAAGCCTGGACCACAGCGATCAAGGAGGCCACCGGTGCCAAGGGCAAGGCCCTGTTCCTGCCGCTGCGCCAGGCCATCACCGGCATGGATCACGGCCCGGAAATGGCGCCCTTGCTGCCGCTGATCGGCCGCGATAAGCTGGTCAACCGACTGCGGGGTGAAACGGCATGAGTTTGAAAATTTACAATACACTGACCAGGAAGAAAGAGGAATTCAAACCCCTCGATCCCGATCACGTCAAAATGTATGTCTGCGGCCCGACGGTCTATAACTACGCCCATGTCGGCAACGCCCGGCCGGTGGTGGTGTTCGACCTCTTGGCCCGGCTGTTGCGCCATGACTATCCCAGGCTGACCTATGCCCGCAACATCACCGATATCGATGACAAGATCATCGCCGCGGCCCAGGAGACGGGCGAGGATATTTCCGCCATCACCGAGAAATATACCCGCATCTATGAAGAGGATATGGGGGCGCTCAATGCGGAGCTGCCGGACGAACGGCCGAAGGCGACCCAGTATATCCCGCAGATGATCCATATGGTCGAGACCCTGATCGAAAAGGGCCATGCCTACGAAGCCGACGGCCATGTGTTGTTCAATGTGCCGAGCATGGAAAATTATGGCGAGCTCAGTAACCGCACCCTCGATGAGTTGATCGCCGGGGCCCGGGTCGAGGTCGCGAGCTACAAGAAGGACCCCACTGACTTTGTGCTGTGGAAACCGAGCACCCCGGACCAGCCCGGCTGGGACAGCCCGTGGGGCCGGGGTCGGCCCGGCTGGCACCTGGAATGCAGCTGCATGATCGAGGATGTGCTGGGTGAGACCATCGACATCCATGGCGGCGGGCTCGACCTGATTTTTCCCCACCATGAGAACGAGATCGCCCAGAGCCGCTGCGCCCACGGCGGCGCGCCGCTGGCCAATTACTGGATGCATAACGGCTATCTCACGGTGGAAGGCGAGAAAATGTCCAAGTCGCTGGGCAATTTTATCACCGTGCACGAGCTGCTGGAAGAGGGGGTGAAGGGCGAGGCGATCCGCATGGCGCTGCTCAGCGCCCATTACCGCCAGCCGCTCGATTTCAGCCGCTCCGGGATTGAGCAGGCCAAGAAACAGCTTGATCGCTGGTATCGCCTGACCGAAGGCGTGGAAGCGAGCGATGCGGATATTCCGGAAGAGTTCCTCGAAGCGTTGCGTGACGATCTGAATACGCCCAAGGCTATTGCCGTGCTCAATGCGCTGGCCAAAGAAGAGAAGGCTTCCGCCCTGAAAGCGGCGGCCAACCTGTTCGGCCTGTTGCTAGACCCGGACTGGTTCAAGGTAGAGGTTGCCGAAGGCGCGATTTCTGACGAGGATATTCAGAAGCTGATTGAGGAACGGGCAGAAGCCAAGAAAAACAAGGACTTCGGTCGCGCCGATGGGATTAGGGATGAACTGGCCGCAGAGGGTGTGATCCTCAAGGATGGACCTGACGGCACGACATGGGAGAGGCAATAGCATGTCTGAACAACTGATCATCGATAAAAAATATCAGGGCCCGCCGTTCGGCGCCAACGGCGGCTATAGCATCGGCCTTGCCGTGGAAGCTTTGCGCAAGCCCTATCCGGTCACGGCCCAGGTCAACCTGTTCAAGCCGATCCCCATGGAAACCACTCTGACCATGGAGCTGAAGGACGGCAAATCCAGCCTGATGCAGGGCGAGACCCTGATCGTGCAGGGCGAGGAATTCGACGACACGGACCTGGTGCTGGCCGATATCCCGGCGCCGGTGACCTATGAGCAGGCGCTGGAAGCCGAGAAACATCCCTGGTTCCCGCCCCATAACCCGTTCCCGGAATGCTATATCTGCGGTCACAAGCGCGATATCCATGACGCCGCGCACCTGATGTCCGGTGCGGTCGAGGGCCGCGACGACGGCGTGCTGGCCTGCGTGTGGCGGCCGCATCTCTACCTCACCGGTGACAAAATATCCCAGCACGAAATGGCGGCGGTGCTCGATTGCCCCAGCGCCTGGGCCATCTTCGAGCCCGGCGACAAGGCCCTGATCGCCAACCAGAAGCTGGTGCTCGAGCGGGAGCTGGACATGGATGAGGACTATATCGTCATCAGCTGGCCGATCAAACGGGACGAAAGCCGCAAGATGCTGTCCGGCACCGCCATTTATACCAAGGACGGCGAGTTGCTGGCCGCCGCCAAGTGCCTGTGGATTAAGATCGATTAGACCATGGCCGGAACAGACAGTACCCAGAACGCAATCCTGCATGAAAACGGCCCGGCCATCATCCTGGTCGGGGCCCAGCTTGGCGAGAATATCGGCAAGGCGGTGCGCGCCATGTATAACTTCGGCCTCACCGACCTGCGCCTTGTCGCGCCGCGCGACGGCTGGCCCAATGACGCGGCCTGGCCGGCGGCGGCCGGCGCCGATGTGGTGCTGGAAAACGCCCGGGTCTATGCCACCACGGCGGACGCGATCCAGGATCTGCACCATGTCTATGCCACCACGGCCCGCATGCGGGATATGGTCAAGCCGATCCTGACCCCGCGCAAATGCGCCGCGGTGATGCGGGAACAGGTGGACAACGGCCTCAAGGTCGGCCTGCTGTTCGGTCCGGAAAAAGCCGGCCTCAAGAATGAGGATGTCGCCCCCTGTGACGCCATTGTTTCGGTGCCGCTCAATCCCGCCTTCGCCAGTATCAACCTGGCCCAGGCGGTGGTCCTGCTGGCCTATGAATGGTTCCAGGCCGGGGACGAGACGCCGGAGGAATATACCCCGACGCTGGAAACCACCCCCGCCACCGGCGAGGAACTGCAGGGCCTGTTTGATCACCTGGAAGGGGAACTTCTGGAGGCGGGCTACCTGCGTCATGAAAAGCGCCGTCCGACCATGGTCCGCAACCTGCGCAATATGCTGAGCCGGGCCCGCTTTACCCAGGAAGAAGTCCGGACGCTGCGCGGAGTAATCCGGGCGCTGGCCACCGGCGGCGGCCCCGAGTGGCAGAAGGAAAAGGCGGCGAAGGGAAAAAAAGGCTGAATTTCGCCGTTTTTCCCGCCTTTTACCGTTGACTCTCAGATACATCCCTATATATTCCGCCCATCGTGAATGACTCGGGGGAAGATCCCGGGTTGCACAGTCTGTTTCCGGATGAGCCGGAATCGGGGCTGTGGCGCTGATTTTTAACTTTTAACAGAGCGATTCGAGAAATGACAAAACGAATTCAAGCCAAATATAAAATCGACCGCCGGCTGGGCGAAAACATCTGGGGTCGTCCGAAGTCTCCCGTCAACAAACGCGAATACGGCCCGGGCCAGCACGGCCAGAACCGTCGCGGCAAACTGTCCGACTTCGGTATTCAGCTGCGCGCCAAACAGAAGCTGAAAGGCTACTACGGCAACATCACTGAAAAACAGTTCAAACGCATCTACAAGGAAGCCGACCGTCAGAAAGGCGACACCGGTGAGATCCTGGTTGGTCTGCTGGAGCGTCGTCTGGACGCTGTTGTCTACCGCGCCAAGTTCGTCCCGACCGTGTTTGCCTCCCGTCAGTTCGTGAGCCACGGCCATGTGCGAGTGAACGGCCAGAAAGTGGATATCCCTTCTTACCAGGTACAGCCGGGCGATGTGATTGAGATCCGTGAGAAATCACGTCAGATCCCGATGGTGGTCCAGGGTCTGGAAAGCGCCGAGCGCGACGTTCCGGAATATCTGTCCGTTGAAGACAACGGCCACAAGGTGACCTTCCTGCGCCAGCCGGTTCTGGATGAAATTCCTTACCCGGTGCAGATGGAACCGAACCTGATCGTCGAGTTCTACTCACGTTAATCCAGGTAGATTCTTTCTACTTGTAGTATTTCCGTTAGAAGTAAATAATAGAAGCCGTCCAGCGTTGTGCTGGGCGGCTTTTTCTTTTGGGGAGATAAGATATGAGCGATCGCAAGCAAATTTTTCATCATATGGGCAGTAAGGAAGAAATATTTATCTACAAGAATGCTGACGGAACATTGACGTTGAGACGTGAGAACGAGGGAGTAAGGGTACTGCGTGATGGAGTGAATCCTGTCGAAGTATCAGTTACAGAGGATGAGTTGTATGAGAGGTTTAAGAATAACTCGCTTTGGCAAGAAATAAAGACAGCGATTGATGACAACAAATAAATTAAGGAGGGAGAAATTATGAAGAGGACTTTGACTATTGCCTTTTCACTTTATGAAAAGCTAATGAAGCAAGTGATCGTGATGGTTCTTTTGTTTTTTTCCAATGTGGTGCATGGACAAGATGCGCTGAACACTGAGAGTTGGCAATATGTAAAAAATGTCGATGAATTTACTGATGAAATATTGGAAACGGCATTGGTTGTCGCAGAGGGGGGCTTAAGAACGGATTCATTGCGATTAATTGCGGGAGCAATAATTATTTTGAATATAAAGTCTCAACGGGAAAATATATTGGAAATATGGTAAGGGCTACAAAAGGTAATTTTGAATATCGAGTTGACTCTCAACCATCAGTCACTGTTTTAATGAGACCTTCTAAAACGCTGCTATTTAAAAATGATTATGAGAGTCCCTTTGTAAAAGCACTACTCGAAGGAAAAGAGACTGTGATTATCAGGCTAACGGATTATGAATTTGAGAAATCTACAGCAAAATTCACTTTAAATGGAGCTAAAGAGGCAATTAGTAAGGTAATGGGAAGTTGCCATAAATAGTTGCTGTTCCAGCTTTTATCATAGATCGTAGTCCTATCGCAGGCTTTAAAATACAGATTTCAAATACACAGAAGTTCCAAACAATGTCCTTCTTCTGGATAGCCGCTCCTTACCGGGCGGCTTTTTTATTGCCCGGACCGTCCAGCACGCTAAGATAGCTTCCTCAACAATCGGGGACATATCATGCAAGCAGTACTGGACAGCCTGATCATCGGCTTTCCCTATTTTATCACCCACTTTGGCCTCGCCGTACTCCTGCTGGTGGCGGCGGTCTATATCTATGAGAAAGTCACACCCTACCGGGAACTGGAACTGGTGCGCCAGGGGAATGTGGCGGCGGCGATCTCGCTGTCCGCCGGGATCCTCGGCTTGGCCATCCCGCTGGCGGTATGCCTGGCCGGGAGCGTGTCGCTGTGGGATATCCTGATCTGGGGTGTTGTTATCCTGGTGATTCAACTCCTGGCCTTTTTTGTCGCCAATCTGGTGATCGATAACCTGGGCCGGCGGATCGAGAACAACGAGATCGGCCCGGCGCTGCTGTTGTTTGCCGGCAAGATCTCCGTCGCCCTCCTCAATGCGGCGGCCATTGCCGTCTGAGCCGGGATGCCATGAACTGGTCCACCAAATTCGCCCTGTTCCTGCTGTTCATTGTCGTCATTGGCGGTGAACTGTCCAAGCCTGGTGGCGACAACGGCCTGGAACCGGTGCCACCAATGGCGCCGGCGCCGCGTCCCCGCACAACTCCGGTGCCGGACCAGACGCCGCCCGCGGGGCAGGGGCGGATCAGGCGGCCTTCCCCGGACAGTCCGGTAATCCTGATCCAGGCGGAGGAGAAAAAGAAAAACTCGATCGCCACCGGCACGGCGTTTGCGGTGCGCAACGAAGGCTACTGGATCACGGCCCGGCATGTGACCGAGGGCTGCGGACGGCTGCTGGTCATGGTCAACGACCGCCAGGCCTTCGCCGCCCGGGTGTTGGCGGTGCATCCGACTGCGGATGTGAGCCTGCTGTCCACCGCCAAAGGATTCGGCGCCCTGGCCTTGAGAGCGGAACGTTCCGAATATGACCAGGAGGGCTTTCATTTCGGCTTTCCCAGGGGCGAGCCGGGCGATGTCTATTCCCGGCTGATCGGCCAGAGCACCATGGTGACCCAGGGCAGCCGCTTCGGAAGGGAACCGGTGCTGGTCTGGGCGGAGAAAATCCGTAATCCTGCGGTGGGGGGATCGCTCGGCGGCATCAGCGGCGGTCCGATCCTTGACCGGCAGGGCCATGTGGCGGGCATCCATGTGGCGGGTTCGGTGCGGCGCGGCAGGTCCTACAGCTCTCAGCCGGGCGCGGTGCTGGAACTCATGAAAGGTCGCGGCCTTCCCTCCGGGCGTGTGACGGAATCTGCCACGGAAGAGATTTTGCCGGACCTCAATAGCCGCGCATTTGCGCAGGCCGGCGCCTTTCTCAGGAAAAAACTTATAGTGGCTAAGGTTGTGTGTATCGTCGGCACAAATTAGCGATAGTTGCAAAAAATCGGGGGCTGCTAGTAAAAAATTAAGAATGGCGGCATACTGTTTGCAAATACAGCTTTTATGGAGTTCTGGATTTGTTTTTGTTTTCGGGCAACAGGGATGCGTCATCCCCCCTTTCTGCGGAGATCGGCCAGAGTATGGCCCTCGATCCGGAGCAGGTCGAGCGCGACTTTCGTCTTGATCAGCTTGCCCTGTTCTATAAAGGCATTCCCTTTATCGCCACCTGTAATGTCCTGATTGCGACCTTTGTGTTCTGGGCCCTGTACCAGCCGGTCCTGCAACATGTGCTGTTTCTGTGGCTCGGCACCATGTGTCTGGTTTCCGGCCTGAGATTTGTCGCCTGGAACAGGTTTAATGCGGCGGACTGGATGTATTTCCCGGACAGGTGGCTCAGGATTTATCTGTTGGGGACCTTCTGTACGGGCATAGTCTGGGCGTCCATGGTCGGCTTCCTTGCGCTGGCATCTACGCCAGAGGATGTGCTGATCGTTGTGTTCACCGTCTCGGGCATGACCGCCGGCGCCCTGGTCTCCTCCGCCTCAAGTTATATTTCCTACATGTTGTTCAATATCCCGCCGCTGGTGACGCTGATCGGCTATCTGCTGATCAGCGGGCGCTATGAAATGGCGGCGATGGTGGGGTTCTATACCCTGTTCACCAACCTGCTGGCGCGAAATATTGAAGCCAGCATGCGCAATGCGGGCTACCTGAAGATTGTCAACAAACATCTCGCCGAGGTCGCCCTCAAGGAAAAGCTGGTGGCCGAGGGGCAGGAAAAGCTCCTGGAACAGAAAGTCGACGAACTGGAAAAGACTTCCTGCAAGTTGAAGGAGCGCCAGGACGCCTATGAAAAAGTAGCCGAGGAAAACAGGAAATCCCGTGAAGAGGCGGAAAAAGCCAACCAGGCCAAGAGCGAATTCCTGGCTGCCATGAGCCATGAAATCAGGACGCCCATGAATGGCATGCTGGGCATGCTGGCGCTGCTCCGGGACACCAGCCTGACCGAGAAGCAGGAGGAATATCTGGCGACCGCCGTAAAATCGGGCAAGGTCCTGCTGCAGCTGTTGAATGACATTCTCGATCTCACCAAAGTGGAGGCCGGAAAGATGCAGCTGGAAAATGTTGCATTTGACCTGGGCCAGATCCTGCAGGAGATTTCCGATATCTGGGAAGCGCGGGTCCGCTCAAAGGGGCTGGATTATCAGGTGACCATAGACGAGGCGGCGAACCGGCGCTGGCGCGGGGACCCGGTCAGGTTGCGCCAGGTGTTGCATAACCTGGTCAGTAATGCCCTCAAGTTCACCATGCGCGGCAGCATCATGATCCGGATTTCCCAGGTTGCGCAGGAGGATGACGCCAGTCTGCTGAAGTTCACCGTGATCGATACCGGCATTGGTCTCGACATGGAGCAGGAGGCTTATCTTTTTGAGAAATTTAACCAGGGCGACCGCTCAACAACCCGCAAATTTGGCGGTTCCGGCCTGGGGCTGTCGATCTGCCGGGAACTGGTTACGCTGATGGGCGGGGAAATCACCGTCAGCAGCGTGCCGGGCAAGGGAGCCTCCTTCAGTTTCACCGCCAGGTTGGAACCGGCCGGGGATGAGGATATTGACGAGACCGGTTATGATGTTGAACAGGGCCAGAAACTGGGGCTTGTCTGCAAGGCGCCGGTCAATGTACTGGCTGCGGAGGATAACCATATCAACCGCGTCGTCGTCCAGGCAATGCTGAAGATGGAAGGTATTTCCCTCAGGTTTGTCGAAAACGGCCTACAAGCCCTGCAGGCGGTCAGGGATGGCGACTATGACCTTGTCCTGATGGATATTCACATGCCGGAAATGGACGGTCTGGAGGCAACGCGCCGCATCCGGGAACTGAAGGGCCCGAAAAGCAAGACCCCGATTATTGCCCTGACGGCAAATGCCATGGCCGGGGACCGGGAAACCTATCTGATGCACGGCATGGATGACTATGTGAGCAAGCCGGTGGATGGCAAGACCCTCTATATGGCGATGGCTAACCTGGTGGATAACCTGGAAGTCTGCCTTTTTGAAAAGCCGAAGAAAAATATAAAAAAGTCTGCAGAAAAGCAGGCCCACCTGGAAGACTTGATCAGAAGCCTGTCGGAGTAGAAGAGTCATCCCCGGCCGAAACAGCCGGGGGACCAATATCTATGGGGATCAGCCTTTCGGCCTGATGTCGTTCTTTTCGAAAACTTCGATCAGTTCACCGGAGGCGGCCATTTCGCGCACGATGTCGCAGCCGCCGATGAATTCACCTTTGACATAAAGCTGGGGAATGGTCGGCCATTCGCTGAATTCCTTGATGCCTTCGCGAAGGGCCGGGTCCTGAAGCACGTCAAAGGCTTCATAGTCCACGTTGTAGTAGTTCAGCACCTCGATGACCGCGGCGGAAAACCCGCACTGGGGAAACATCGGGCTGCCTTTCATGTAAAGAACGATATCGCTGTTTTTGATATCGTCTTCAATACGGGTAAAAACCGGATTGCTCATTGATTACTAGTCCCTGAAAAAAGTGTATCTATTCTGCGGAGGTCTGCAGGGCGAGAGCGTGCAGTGCCTCACCCATGTTGCCTTTGAGGGCTTTATAGACCATCTGATGCTGTTGTACCCTGCTTTTACCTTTAAAGGCACTAGAGACCACGTGGGCCGCATAGTGATCGCCGTCGCCGCGCAGGTCCTGGATGGTGACCTTTGCGTCGGGCAGGCTTTCCTTTATCAGTTTTTCAATTTCTGCAGCATCCATTGCCATTCTGTACATACTCCAATTAGGTCTGACTGATGCAGTTTGGCATTTGGCCAAAACAAGGTCAAGACAACTGGCCTGTATATGGGGGCAAACGGCTTAAATTTGAAGGGGAAAATGTATTTTTTTCGGCTAACAGTTCACTCAAAACCGATCAGCATAGCGGTCGCCGGCAATGGTGCCGGACACAATGTTGCGGATCCGCTCGACCTGGTCCGAATCCAGCTCTTTTTTCCATTTTTCGGCCGCCGTTTTCGGGTCGCGTACCGTCTGGTGGTATTTTTCCGGGCCGCCTTCGTAATTCAGGCTGCTCTGCAGGAAAGCATCGGTCTGCCCGTTGTAGGCAAGACCGCAAAAGTCAAACAGCTTTTTGGTCACGCCGATCGGGTCGTCGCACAGGTCTTCATAGACCAGGTCGTAGCAGTTCTCCAGGCCCTGGATGTCCTGCATGACTTTTTCGTTGAAGCTGACCCAGGTGCAGGCGAGCTGTTCCTCAAGGGACATGTCCTTCAGTTTCTCGACGGTCCAGCCACGTTCCTGTGACAGCGGCATGGCGGCGACTTCTTCATAGAAAACAACATTTTCCATCAGCTTCAGCTTGCGGCCCCTCAGCTGGGACGACACATAACCGCAGGGATGGCGCAGGATATGCACGACCCTGCCGTCGGGGAAGGCGCGGGCAACCAGGCCGGTGCGGCAGTTGGAATTGACCGATTTCATCACCGGCACGATCTTGCCTTCCGCCATTTTTTTGCGGGAAATGGCCGGGACTTTGACGTCGGACGGCAGGCCCAGGCGATGGGCGACAGCGCCGATGGCTTTCAGCATGAACAGGAATTTGGCCCGGAAGGCGTTCATGAAGCCGGTAAAATAGCTCTTGGGGAACACCGGCAGGGAGCCGGCGGATTTCAATTGCCGGACATCCCACAGGCGGGAGAAATACTCCCGTGTTGCGGGGACGAGTGCTTCCATTTCCTCAGACTTGGGAAAGAAGGGGATCTCCTCGCTGACCACCACAGAATCCGGTTCATGGCGGTACAAGACGTCCGGATGGCTGTCAAAAATCTTGGCTACCCAGGTGGTGCCGCTGCGTGGTGAGCCGATTAAAAAGATCATTTTCATCCCCTGCTTTTTCCTGTCGCAGATTTTCCTTTTACATATTTAACAAGGATTTAGCATAGAAAACCAACCAATTTGTTAACATGGTGCAAAAAGAAAGGCAGCAGAATGATTTCTGCTGCCTTTTGCATGGTGTGTCTTGTCTGGCGTCAGTTGGCCATATAACCCGGCATCCAGCCCGCATGCTTGTCCCGGAGGTCGGCGACGGACAGGCTGAACGCGCCGTCCACGTCGAGGGCCTCGCCGCCCACTGTGCCGATTTTGGCGGCAGTCACGCCGGCGGCGGAGGCGTTGGCCAGGATCCCGTCGGCGGCAGCGGCCGGCACAGACAGGATGTATCGCGCCTGGTCTTCGCCGAAGCCATAGGCATGCAGCGGCAGGCTGCTGTTCTCCAGGCTGACGTTGATGCCGCGGCCGGACGCGATCGCCATTTCCGCGAGGCCGACGAACAGGCCGCCGTCAGACAGGTCATGGCAGGTGCTGACGGTGCCGTCCTCGATCAGGCCGCGGACAAAATCGCCATTCTTTTTCTCCAGCGCCAGGTCCACTTTCGGCGGTGCGCCTTCCTCGCGGCCTTCCATCACCTCCAGATAGAGGGAGGCGCCGAGGTGGCCAGTGGTCTCGCCGACCAGGACCAGCACTTCACCGTCCGCTTTCGGGGCCATGGTGGCCATCTTGCTGCTGTCTTTCAGCAGGCCGACGCCGCCAATGGCCGGGGTCGGGTGAATGCCGGTGCCGTTGGTTTCATTGTAGAGGGAGACGTTGCCGGACACGACCGGATAATCGAGCGCCGAACAGGCGTCGCGCAGGCCTTCGATGCAACCGACGAACTGGCCCATGATGTCGGGGCGTTCCGGGTTGCCGAAGTTGAGGCAGTTGGTGATCGCCAGCGGCGTGCCGCCGACGGCGGTGATGTTGCGCCAGGTCTCGGCCACAGCCTGTTTGCCGCCTTCATAGGGGTCGGCAAAGCAATAGCGCGGTGTACAGTCGGTGGAAATGGCCAGCGCCTTGTCGGTGTCATGCACCCGCACCACGGCGGCATCGCCGCCCGGCTTCTGGATGGTGTCGGCCATCACCTGGTGGTCATACTGTTCCCAGATCCAGCTGCGGCTGCAGAGGTTGGGGGAGCCAACCATTTTCAGCAGCGCCTCGCCCAGGTCGTTCGGAGCGGCGATGTCATCGGCGCTCACAGTCGCGGCAGGGTCCTTTTTCACCCACGGACGGTCATATTCCGGGCTGTTGTCAGCCAGCGGGCCGGCCGGGATGTCGGCCACGGTTTCGCCCTGGAACGTCAGGGTCAGGTTGCCGGTGTCAGTAATCTTGCCGATCACGGCGAAATCCAGGTCCCATTTGCGGAAGATCGCCTCGGCCTCGGCCTCGTGGCCCGGTTTCAGTACCATGAGCATGCGCTCCTGGCTCTCGGACAGCATCATCTCGTAGGGCGTCATATGTTCTTCGCGCTGGGGCACATTGTCGAGGTTGAGCTCGAAGCCGACCCCGCCGCCGGAGGCCATCTCCACGGAGGAGGAGGTGAGGCCGGCCGCGCCCATGTCCTGGATCGCGACGATGGCGTCGGTGGCCATCAGTTCGAGGCAGGCTTCAATGAGCAGTTTCTCGGTAAAGGGGTCACCGACCTGCACGGTCGGGCGTTTTTCCTCACTGTCCTCGGTGAATTCCGCGGACGCCATGGTGGCGCCGTGAATGCCGTCACGGCCGGTCTTGGAGCCGACGTAAACCACCGGGTTGCCGACACCGGCGGCGGCAGACAGGAAGATCTTGTTGGCGTCAGCCAGACCCACGGTCATGGCGTTGACCAGGATGTTGCCGTCATAGGACGGGTGGAAATTGGTTTCGCCGCCGACGGTGGGGACGCCGACACAGTTGCCATAACCGCCGATGCCTTCGACCACGCCGCTCAGCAGGTGGCGGGTTTTCGGATGCTCCGGGGAGCCGAAGCGCAGCGCGTTCATGTTGGCGATCGGACGTGCGCCCATGGTGAAGACGTCACGCAGGATACCGCCGACGCCGGTCGCTGCTCCCTGGTAGGGCTCGATATAGGACGGGTGGTTGTGGCTTTCCATCTTGAAGATGGCGGCCTGGCCGTCACCGATATCGATCACCCCGGCGTTTTCACCCGGACCCTGGATCACCCAAGGCGCCTTGGTCGGCAGGGTCTTCAGATGCAGCTTGGAAGATTTATAGGAGCAATGCTCGCTCCACATCACGGAAAAGATGCCCAGTTCGGTCAGGGTCGGGGTGCGGCCGAGGATTTTCAGGCAGAGCTGGTACTCGTCGTCGCTCAGACCGTGTTCCTTGATCAGTTCTTCGGTGATTTCTACATTATTGTTCCAGGTCATAACCCAATTCCTAACTCTGGTCCTAATTCAGACTGTTCAGCATGCTTTCAAAAAATCCGCGACCGTCGGTGCCGCCCTGGGCCTCTTCGATCAGTCGTTCCGGATGGGGCATCATGCCGAGAATGTTTTTGCGCCGGTTGATGATACCGGCAATGTCGTTGCGGGAGCCGTTGGGATTGTCCATATAGCGGAACACCACCCGGCCGTCGTCTTCCAGTTCCTTCAGGGTGTCGTCGTCGGCGAAATAGTTGCCGTCATGATGGGCTACCGGAATGTTGATGACCTGGCCCTGTTCGTAGGCATTGGTATAGGGGGTGTCGGTATTTTCCACTTTCAGATCAACATGCTTGCAGACAAACTTGAGGCTCTGGTTGCGCATCAGGGCGCCCGGCAGCAGGCCGGTTTCGGTCAGCACCTGGAAGCCGTTGCAGACACCGAAAACATTGACCCCCTTGTCGGCCCGGGCGATCACTTCCTTCATGGCCGGGGAGCGGGCCGCCATGGCGCCGCACCGCAGGTAATCGCCAAAGGAAAATCCGCCGGGCAGGGCGATCAGGTCCACATCGGGAATTTCCGAATCCTGATGCCAGACGATATGTGGTTTCTGTCCAGTGACCTTTTCCAGAGCCACGATCATATCCCGATCGCAGTTGGAGGCCGGAAATACAACTACAGCGCTTTTCATAGACGCAAATCCCAAATAAGTAAAAGCCCTCGGGAGAGGGCGTTAGTCGATTTCGATATCGTAATTTTCGATGACCGTGTTGGACAGCAGCTTCCTGCACATTTCGTCCACGGCCGCCTCTGCCTTGACCTTGTCGGTCTCGGCGAGGTCCAGTTCGATGAATTTACCCTGACGCACATCGTCCACGCCATCAAAGCCGAGGGCGGCGAGGGCATGCTGGATGGCCTTGCCCTGGGGGTCAAGAACGCCGTTTTTCAAGGTTACATGTACACGTGCTTTCACGGTGTGTCCCTTTCTGATTTCTGGTTATTACTCTGCTGCCTCCAGGGAGATGCCCAACCTGCGGGCCACTTCCTGATAGGCTTCCACTTCTCCGCCAAGATCCCGGCGGAAGCGATCCTTGTCCAGTTTTTCGCCGGTCTCGAAATCCCACAGGCGACAGTTGTCGGGGCTGAATTCGTCGGCGAGGACCAGCTGGACGGTGTCATCCTCGACCAGGCGGCCGAATTCCAGCTTGAAGTCCACCAGCTCAATGCCGATGGCGGCAAACATGCCGCGCAGGAAGTCATTGATCTGCAGCGCCATATCGATGATGTCGTCCAGTTCCTCCTCGGTGGCCAGGCCCAGCACCAGAACATGCTCCTCAGCCATCAGCGGATCGCCAAGGTCGTCATTCTTGAGGGAGAATTCCACCAGCGGCCGGCTGAGGCGGGTGCCTTCTTCGACGCCGAACTTCTTGGACATGGAACCGGCGGCAATATTGCGCACGATCACTTCCAGCGGCACGATTTCCACTTTCTTGACCAGCTGTTCGCGGTCGGACAGGCGCTTGATGTAATGGGTCGGGATGCCGATGTTTTCCAGGCGCCGCATCACCAGATCGGTGATCCGGTTGTTGATGATTCCCTTGCCGGCGATGGTGCCTTTCTTCACATTGTTGAAGGCGGTGGCGTCATCCTTGAAATATTGAATAATAGTACCGGGTTCGGGCCCCTCGTACAGAGTTTTGGCCTTACCCTCATAAAGTTTCACGCCCTTGGTCATATGGGGAACCTTAAAAGTTATAAAGATTAAGAATCAAGCGAGGCGAACATATATCATAAAACTGTCAAATTCAATGTGCCATGACGAGAAAACGGGGTTAAAAAATAATCTTTCAATTCCTATATAAAAAATATGGAAACCTGTGCTTTAATGGCGTACATATGGGCCCAAATATTACTGTCGATATCGTGACACTACAGGAGTTGAAAAGATGAGCCAGTTTGACGACCGGGAGCAAACGTTCGAAAAGAAATATGCCAAGGACGAAGAAAAAGAATTCAAGATCATTGCCCGGCGCAATAAACTTCTCGGACTGTGGGCTGCAGGACTGATGGGTCTGGAAGGCGATGCTGCCGACGCCTACGCCAGGGAAGTGGTGGAAGCTGATTTTGAAGAAGCCGGCCATGAAGACGTCTATCGCAAGGTCAAGGGCGACCTGGATGCCAAGGGCCTGGATGTTTCCGAGCACCAGCTGCGTCGTGAAATGGAAGACCGTCTGGCCGAGGCCCGCGAACAGCTGAAAAACTAGTCAGCTCCGGCTAGCACTGGAAATTCAGACCACCCTCCCGTCACCGGAGGGTGGTTTTTTATTTGTCATCTGTTCTGTCGCAGATACCGTATGATGGGACAGGAATAATTCTCATGACGACACTTGTATGGTTACGCCGGGACCTCCGGCTGCTTGATAATCCCGCGCTCTCTCACGCGGCCCGGCAGGGCCGGGTGCTGCCGGTCTATATCCTCGAAGATAACGAAGTCCCGGGGATGGGCAGGGCTGGGCGCTGGTGGCTGCATCACAGTCTGAGCGCCTTGCGGGAGCAGTTCCGGCAGCGGGGATGCCCGCTGATCCTGCGCCGAGGTAATCCCCAGCAGATCATCGAAGACCTGGTGCAAGAAGCAGAGGTGACCGCCGTCTGCTGGAACCGTCTCTATGAACCGGCAACCATCAAACGGGATGCGGCGATCAAGGAGCAATTGACGTTCCGGGGGCTGGAGGTCCGGTCCTTTAACGGCAGCCTGCTCAACGAACCCTGGGCGGTCGAGACCGGGCAAGGCGGTCCCTACAGGGTGTTTACCCCTTACTGGCGTCAGGCAGCCAGCCAGGTTGCCGGGGACCGGATTTTGCCGGTACCGGAGCTGAAGGGGCTGGAAAGTCCGGTCAAGTCCAATGATCTCAGGGACTGGGGCCTGCTGCCGACAAAACCGGACTGGTCCGGTGGTCTGGCGTGGCGCTGGACCCCGGGAGAAAAGGGCGCGCTGGACCGGTTTGACAAATTCCTGGAGACGGGCCTTCAGAAATATGCCGGGTACCGCGATTTTCCGGCGGAAAATGCCATCTCCGAACTGTCGCCGCATCTCCATTTCGGCGAGATCAGCGTGCGCGATATCTGGAACCGCCTCACTCCGTTTGAGGAACTGGCCGGGATTGGCCGGTCAGCGAACAAATTCCGCAGCGAACTGGGCTGGCGCGAATTCAGCGCCCATCTGCTCTATCATTTCCCGCACATCCCGACCGAACCGTTCCGGCCGGAGTTTTCGGATTTCCCCTGGCAACAGGATGACGAACTGCTTGAGTGCTGGCAGCAAGGGATGACCGGCTATCCGCTGGTCGATGCGGGTATGCGGGAACTATGGCAAAGCGGCTTTATGCATAACCGGGTGCGCATGGTGGTGGCCTCCTTCCTGACCAAGAACCTGCTCATTCCCTGGCAGACAGGGGCGGACTGGTTCTGGGACACCCTGGTGGATGCGGATCTCGCCAATAATTCGGCAAGCTGGCAGTGGGTGGCCGGCTGCGGTGCCGATGCGGCGCCCTATTTCCGGATTTTCAATCCCGTGACCCAGGGGCAGAAGTTCGACCCGCAGGGTAAATATATCCGCCAATGGGTGCCGGAGCTACGCGACCTCGACAGTGATGAAATCCATGCCCCGTGGCAAGTGCAAAAAGAAAGGACCGGGGGCTACCCCGATCCCATCATTGATCTGAAGGCCACGCGGGAACGCGCCCTCGCGGCCTATAAAAGCCTCAAATAGCGCTTATTCGCCGAACACCCGCTTGAAGATCGTGTCCACATGCTTGGTGTGGTAGCTTTCGTCAAACTTGGAGTCAATTTCCGCGTCTGACAGCTTGGCGGAAACTTCCGGATCATTCTTGAGCTCGGTGGCAAAGTCGGCGCCCTGTTCCCAGACTTTCATGGCGTTGCGCTGCACCAGGCGATAGGCGTCTTCGCGGCTGACGCCGGCCTGGGTCAGGGCGAGCAGAACGCGCTGGCTGTTGTGCAGGCCGCCCAGCTTGTTCATATTCTTGAGCATATTTTCCGGATAAACCACCAGCTTGTCCATGACCATGGTCAGGCGGGCGAGGGCAAAATCGAGGGTCACGGTCGCGTCCGGGCCGATCATGCGCTCGACGGAGGAATGGGAGATATCCCGCTCGTGCCACAGGGCGACATTTTCCATGGCCGGGATGGAGTAACCACGCACCAGGCGGGCCAGGCCGGTCAGGTTTTCGGTCAGCACCGGGTTGCGCTTGTGCGGCATGGCGGAGGAGCCTTTCTGGCCCTTGGAGAAGAACTCCTCGGCTTCCAGCACTTCGGTGCGCTGCAGGTGGCGCACTTCGACGGCGAGGCGTTCGACGGAGCTGGCGATCACGCCGAGGGTGGCGAAGAACATGGCATGGCGGTCGCGCGGGATCACCTGGGTGGAGACCGGCTCGGGCTCCAGGCCCATGGCCTTGGCAACATGTTCCTCGACCCGCGGATCGATATTGGCGAAGGTGCCGACGGCGCCGGAAATGGCGCAGGTGGCGATTTCCTTGCGGGCGTGGACCAGACGTTCCCGGTTGCGGTCGAATTCGGCGTAGGCCTGGGCCATTTTCAGGCCGAAGGTGACCGGTTCAGCATGGATGCCGTGGCTGCGGCCGATACAGACATCCATTTTATGTTCGTAAGCCCGGCGCTTGAGCACCTCCAGAAGCTTGTCCAGGTCATCCAGCAGGATGTCGGCAGCTTTAACCAACTGCACATTGAGGCAGGTGTCCAACACGTCGGAAGAAGTCATGCCCTGGTGCACGAAGCGGGCTTCCGGGCCCACATATTCGGCTAGGGAAGTGAGGAAGGCGATCACGTCGTGTTTGACTTCCCGCTCGATCTCGTCAATCCGCTCGATATCGAAATTGCCTTTTTCCCAGATGGTCTTGGCGGCTTCCTTGGGGATCACCCCCAGTTCGGCCAGGGCGTCACAGGCGTGGGCTTCGATTTCAAACCAGATCTGGAACCGACTCTGCGGCTCCCAGATGGAGGTCATTACTTCACGGGAATAGCGAGGGATCATGTCTTTTCCTGTCTGATGCTGTCGGGATTGCTAAAGGGCAGGCTGTAGCAGAGAATGGCGTTCGGCTCAAGATTATTTGCGAAAAGCAGGACAGGTCGATGCTAAGTATGAAAATTAGAATATCCTAAAATATTAACATGCGAGTAATTTTGATGTATTCTGCTCCTCCATAAATATTGAATTGCTATGAACAGTAAATCCCATGGAGGGGAGTAATGAAGTTACGTTTTGGTGTTTTTGTGGCCAGTGTGGCTTGTCTCGCCGGGCTGGCAGTGGTTCCTGCGCAGGCGCAGTTTGGCGGTTTTCTGAAAAACGCTGTGAAGGATGCAGCAACCAAGGAAGCCATGAAGGCGGCCGGTTTTGAAGGCCTGGATCCGACAAATCCCGACAGTTACAAAGCCTACCTGAAAGGCAAGGTGACTGACAAGGTTTCCGGGGAATTCAGCAAGATGCTGTCTAAGGAGGACGTGGAAACCCAATCCGCATCGGTCAGGGATACGATCTATTCCGGCGAGTCCACAAGTTGGAGCAATCCCGATACCGGCGCCAGTGGTGAAAACAAGGTGGTGAAGGAATCCACCAAGGAAAAGAAAGAAAAAATCACCGTCATGAAAGATAAAGTGGAAGAGATCCCTCCGCTTAATCTAATCGGCATGAATTATGAGGCTTTGGAGACGACGGCTGTTCGCGGTGGACCGGGGACCGATTACAAGGAAGTTGACCAGCTGGAGGCCGGGGAAGTGATCAATGTCATCGGTAAAGTACAGGAGAGTGACTGGTATATGGTCAGCGCCGGCGGCGCCGCCAGTGGATATGTCCATTCCGCTCTGCTCATGGAAGCCTTTGACAAGAGTATTACTGATACCACGGTCCCCGAAGGGAAGACCAAAAAAGTAAAGACCAAAGTCAGCAAGACCTGCAAGGAAGTTGAACAAGCGGTCACCGGCGAAGATAGCAAGACCAAGGTTGAGAAACTTAAGGTGTGCCAGAGCCCGAACGGCTGGGAAGTCACCTGATCATATTCCGGTCTGCAGAAGAGTTTTAACAGAAAGATCAAAATACCTGCCGGGCCGGCAATTTCGCCGGCCTGCCGCAGGCCGGTGCGAAATACCGGAGGGTGTCAGTTATATCCGGGATTCCTGTTCCTTGCAGGATAGCCGTTCAATATTCATGAAAGGTGATTGTGCCATTTCCCTGTAATTCCAGTATGGTCTGGTTCAACAGGGGGATAAGGTCGCTATGTCTCTTGTGGACATAATGATACATCTGATACTCAAGATACTGATTGTTCACCGACATAATATTTTGATATTCGGGATTGCCGGACATCACAATTCGGGCGTTCGACAACGCCATCAGGATCACATCAACCCGATGATGCGTCAGCAGAGTGACTAGTTGCTTCGGGTCATTTGCTGGCGTGACATTCATGCCTTCCGTGTGGCTTTGCAGGGTTTGAATGCCCCTGACAAAACCAATCCTTAATTTTTTGAGATCATCGGGATTTTCTACCTTCACAGATTTATCTAGCGCGTATGCGGCAAAGGTGATTTTTCCGATCGGTGCCGGGACCTTGATCAGGTTAGGGTAAATGTCCTCAACCTTGTGAGTGCGGAAGGCTTCGGCGTCAAACAGGCCTTCATTCGTCAGTTTGAGACAACGAAGGGAGGGTTGTGACGTGAGCTCGACCTGGTAGCCAATATGCTTATAGATGGTGACAAGTGTCGGCGCCAGCGTGCTGAGGAAACCGATGTTGAAATTGCCACAGATTTTTATTTTCCCGGCTTCGGGTGTGTTGGGAACTTGCGAAAAGGAGGCTGAAGGCAGGCAGAAGGGTACCCCAAGGAAAAATATTATGAAAAGGCGTTTAACGCCTCGGTAAAAAAGCACTCTGTCCATTACGCAACCCGGCTTTGAACTACTATTGCCAACTCAAGGATTGTTTATATCACATAATACTTATGAGGTTCCAGTGCTAACGGTTCAGATGTTGTGTCGGGCTGTTGCTGCCGGCCGGATGGGCACCATCGTATGCCGGAAAGGCCCGGTCCAGGATGCTGGCGGCGTCAGCAATCCGGGTGGCGCCATAGATATAGTTGCGCCCTTCACCGAGCCGGCTGTCACAGAACAGGACGCCGATATCGGCGGGGGCATATTGCAGCATCAGCGAGGCCTGGAGGCACAGCGCCATTTTTTCCACGATCATGCGGGCATTGCTCTGCAACCCGGCGGTATCCTGCAACAGGTCGCGCAACTGGGACAGGGTGTCGTCCAGGGCGCCGTTCTGGCCGATAACGGGCGCCACCTGATGGAAAAACAGGTCGAGCGCCTCCGGCTCCTTGCCCAGGGTGCGCAGGATATCAAGGCAGATCACATTGCCAGAGCCTTCCCAGATGCTGTTGAGCGGGGCTTCGCGGTAGAGGCGCGGCATGATCCCTTCCTCCACATAACCGGCGCCGCCAAGGGCTTCCATACATTCATAGACGAAGTTGGGGCAGCGCTTGTTGTGCCAGAATTTGGCAATGGCGACGGCGAGGCGGGCATAGGTGCGAGCCTGATCATTCTCCACCGCTTCGTCAAATTTATGGGCCAGATGAAGGAAGGTCAGCACTCCGGCCTCCAGGTCGAGGGCAAGATCCGCCAGCACCGCCGTCATCAGCGGCTGGTCGATCAGTTTTTTCTGGAAGGCGGAGCGGTGGCGGGCGTGATGCACCGCTTGGGCCAGGGCCTGGCGCATCAGCGACACGGGGGCGATGGCGGTATCGAGCCGGGTATGGTGCACCATATCCATGATGGTGGCGACGCCGCGGCCTTCCTCGCCGATCAGCATCGCCCAGGTATCCTGGTATTCGATCTCGCTGGAGGCATTGGCATGGTTGCCGAGCTTGTGTTTCAGGCGCTGGACAAAGAAATTGTTGCGGCTGTCATCGGGGCGGAAGCGGGGGACAAAGAAGCAGCTGAGGCCATTGTCGGTGTAAGCCAGGGTCAGGAACGCATCGCTCATCGGCGCCGAGCAGAACCATTTGTGGCCGGTGAGTAGGTAACCTTCGTCGCTTTTCACCGCTTTGGTGCTGTTGGCGCGCACGTCGGAGCCGCCCTGTTTCTCGGTCATGGCCATGCCCATGGTGCAGCCTTCCTTCAGGTGGGCCGGGACCATGCGGCTGTCATAGCTGCGGGAGACCAGTTTCGGCAACCACGTCTCACGCAGCTCCGGCACGCGGTTGATGACCGGGATGCCGGCATAGGTCATGGTCAGCGGGCAGCACACCCCGGCCTCCACCTGGTGCAGCAGATATTCCAGCACCGCATGATGCAGGTGGCCGTCCTGCACGTCTTCCTCCCACGGCAGGGAACTAAGGCCGGAGCCTTTGCCGACGGCCATCATCTCGTGATAGGCGGGATGGAATTCCACCTCGTCGATGCGGTGGCCGAAACGGTCAAACAGTTTCAGTTTGGGCGGATTTTCATTGGCCAGGCGGCCGTTCTCGAGACAGGTTTCATGGCCGAGCTGGGAGCCGGTATAAACCAGGTTTTCAAAGGTGCTGCCGGTGCTTTCCCGCTTTGTCGCCTCCTGCAGGATCGGGTCCGAAGTGAACAGGTTGTAATTTTCCAGGACCGGAGGCTGGTTGGTGACCTCATGGGTGCGCAGTTCGGTGTGCGGATTGAAAAATGACATGTTTCGGCCTCCTGTTTTTCCCTCATTCTAGCAGTCGGAGGGGAAAAGGCCAAATCATTAAAACGATCGTTTTAGCCGGTCAGTCGGGATCCCTGGTGATTTGCCGCGACGCTTCACCGTATCGCATCACGGTCAGGGAGGCGGAGTCGGTAATTTCCGGATCCGGAAAGAGGATTTGCTGCTGGATGGAGCGGTCATCCAGATAAAGCCCCGGTCCGATTTTTTCGAGCTTTACAAAGGGGAGGTCGCGATAGGACAGCCACAGGTCGTCCGCCGTTCCTTTGAAGTTGAACTGCCCGAAGGTGCCAAGGGACGGCAGGTCATCAGGCCTTACGGGTGAGGTGTCTTCCCCCTGCTGTTGGATCAGGCGCTGGGCCCACTCGATTTCCTCCAGGGTTTGGGGATCAGAGGTTGTCGAGTGCAGCTGTTCCAAGGCGACGGCATAGGCCCTGTGTCTGGCCTGGGCAGCATTTACAGCGATATCGGGCGTAATGCCCTCGCCTTCGGTGTAAAGTGTCCCCGTGTGGGCATTCGTGAAGGAAATACGCGGGATACGCAGATAAAACTGATCGTCCAGGACCACCGGATCCCAGCCGTTTCCGCCGCCGTAGGTGCGCTCGCCAATAACGGTCGCCCGGCCAAAAGCCCTGAGGTGATAGGTGACATGTTCGGCCAGGCTGTAGGTGGTGCCGCTGGTCAAAATGTAGATGGGTTTGTCAAAGTGGCGGGCTCCTTTGACATCCGCCCGGCTCAGGAGTTTCTCGGTATTCCCGTTCCAGCGTTCCTGACGGGTGGCAAAATGGACTTGCTCCGGTCCCAGGAAATAGCCGAGAAACAGCGGCAGTATGCGGCTGTTGCCGCCGCCATTCCGGCGCAGGTCCAGGATGATCGCCCGGGAGCTTGCCAGCAGGTCCATGACGGCGGTAAAGACCGGCGCGCTTTCGTCCACATGGCCGTCAAAATAGTCGATCCGCAGATAACCGACGCCACCTTTCATCACTTCCACGGCGCGAATGCCGAAATTATCCAGTTTGGCTTCAGCGATTTTGGCACGCCTGTTGGCGCTGTCCCGTTCCTTTGCGGCGACAATCTGTTTCGCCGCTTCCCGGGCCCGGTAGCGGGCGACGGAGTTCGGATCATAAACAACGCCGATATGGGTGTCGCCGGAAATGGCCCGCAGGTCATCCGTCAACTGACTGGCCAAATCCTCGGGACCGGACACAGCGGAATAGGCGCCGCTTTGGGCCTTTTCGAGGAATTCGTCTGCGGTCTTATGGGCAACCTGTTCATCGACGAACTGCGCCCTGACGATTTCCGAGATACGCTCTGTCAGCGCGGTAACATCGATCTTCGCAGCAGCATGGGCTTGGTTCTGGACGAGGCAGCCCACAAGCAGGATAAGAAAAGTCCGAAACAGGGAGGAGGTCATCATTTGTCCTCCGTCTGTGCAAGATCGGCGAACCGGTCGGCCAGAGGTTTGTCCTTCAGGGCGGTGACAGCCTGATGCAGGAGGGCGAGCAGATCAGCGCTGACTTCCTCTGAAAGGGCGCTGAAAACCAATGCCGCGTCGCGGCGATAGTCCTTCAGCAAGTTCGCCTGCTGCCAGCCTTTTGGGGTCAGGCGGAAAATTGTCCGCCTGCGGTCGTCCGGATCGGGCGCGCTTGTAATGAGATCGAGTTTCGCCATGGTTTTCACGCGCTGGGCGACCAGCTGGTGCGGATGATCAAGGGTGCGGGCAATTTCAACCAGGGAGGCGCTGCCAACCTCGGCGAGGCAGAGCAGGGTCGAGGAAACGATCACCGGAAATTCGATGCCTCTATCTTCATAGACGGTTTCCGCCTGCCTGGAGATCAGCATGGCAAAATCGAGCGCCATCTTGCCGGTAAAGGCCGGATCTCTATCCAGTTCCTTTTTGAATTGCTGCAGTTTCATCGGTGGCTTCCAATTTATGCAATATATTGCGCAATATATTGCATAAATAATCTAAAGGCAAGACCGTTGCTTAAAGAAGGCCGAGCGAGCGGAAGCTCTGGTGGCCGGTTTTGGAGATGATCAGGTGATCATGCAGCTTGATGCCGAGCTGGTTGCCGATTTCCTCGATCCGGCGGGTCATGTCGATGTCGTCCCGGCTCGGTGTCGGATCGCCGCTCGGATGATTATGGACGATGATCAGGGCGGTGCTGTTCAGTTCCAGCGCCCGCTTGATGATTTCCCGGGGATAGACCGGCGTGTGGTCGACGGTGCCTTTCTGCTGGATCTCGTCCCGGATCAGGCGGTTTTTCTTGTCGAGGAACAATATCCGGAACTGTTCATGGCTTTCATGGGCCATGGCCACCTGGCAGTAATCGAGCAGCGCCTGCCAGTTGGAGAGCACCGGCTGTTCCAGCACCTTGGCCCGGGCGAGCCGGGCGGCGCTGGCCTCGGCCAGGCGGATGGCGGAAATGACGGTGGGGCCGACGCCGCTGATTTCCTTGAGCCGCTCTTCCGGCGCCGACAGCACGCCGGCATAATCGCCGAAAATGGTGATAAGCTGTTTGGCCAGCGGTTTCATATCCCGGCGCGGGACGGCCAGGCACAGCAGCAGCTCAAGCAGTTCATAGTCGGCCAGGGAGGCGGGGCCGGCCGTGCGGAGCTTGTCTTTCAGGCGCTGGCGGTGGCCAACATAATGGGCATCTTCCTGGTCTGACATGGCTCCCCAAGTTAAGTTCGATTAGTCGTACGGCGGTTTGGTCCATCCTTTCGGTGACTTTGTGAAGATCTCCACGCCGTCAGCCGTAACACCCATACTATGCTCGAACTGGGCGGACAGGGACTTGTCCCGTGTAACCGCCGTCCAGCCATCGCTCAGCACCTTGACCTCTGATGTGCCCAGGTTGATCATGGGCTCGATGGTGAAAAACATGCCTTCCTTGATTTCCGGGCCTTCGCCCGGATTGCCGTAATGCAGCACATTGGGTGCGTCATGGAAAATACGCCCGAGGCCGTGGCCGCAGAACACCTCCACCACGCCACACCGCTCGCTTTCGGCATATTCCTGGATGGCGTGGCCGATGTCGCCCATGGTGTTGCCCGGCTTGACCTGGGCAATGCCGCGCATCAGGCACTCATAGGTGATGTCCACCAGCCGCTTGGCCTTGACTGATGGCGTGCCGACAAAAAACATCCGGCTGGTATCCCCGTACCAGCCGTCGACAATAGGAGTGACATCAATATTCAGGATATCGCCGTTTTTCAGCTTTTTCGGGCCGGGAATACCGTGACACACCACATGATTGATGGAGGTGCAGATGGATTTCGGGAAACCGCGATAGTTGAGCGGCGCCGGAACATGGCCATGATCAACGATATACTCGTGGCAAATGCGGTCCAGTTCCTCGGTGGTCACACCCGGCTGCACATGGGGGGTGATCATGTCGAGCACTTCTGCCGCGAACCGCCCGGCTTTGCGCATGCCTTCAAAATCCGCGGCATCGTGGATCTTGATGGCGTTGGTGGATTCCAGCGGCGCTTCTGACGCTTTGATATATTTCATTCGATACCCTGTTTACTTTCCGGCCATTTCCATTGGCCGGTTTACCTTGATTTCCGTTGGCGTGAGGGAGCAGCTGTAACAGACCGCTTCCACACCTGTGGCCTTTGCCTCCGCAAGGGCTTTGGCATAGGCCGGATCAATATCTTCAGCTACCCTGAATATAGTACAATCTTCGCGCTGCACAAGGTAAACCATCATGGCGCGATGACCTTCCTTGACCATGTCGGCCAGTTCATACAGATGCTTGGTGCCGCGGGCGGTGACCGCATCGGGAAATTCGGCCACTTGCGGCTCCCGGGCCAGGGTGACGTTTTTCACCTCCACATAGCAGTCCGGCCGGTCGTCATGGCCGGACAGGAAAATGTCGATGCGGCTGTTCCGGCCGTATTTCATTTCCCGGCGCAGATTTTCATAACCGGAAAGTTCCTCAATGGTGCCGTCGAGGATCGCTTCCTCCACCAGCTTGTTGGGATGGGAGGTGTTGATGCCGACCAAGGCGTCGTCTGCCCGGACCAGTTCCCATTTCCAGTCCAGCTTGGCCTTGGGGTTGGCGGCGGGGGACAACCAGACCTCGTTGCCGGGGTCCTTGAGCCCCATCATCGAGCCGGAATTGGCGCAATGGGCGGTCACGATCTCACCGCTGTCCAGCTCCACATCGGCCAGAAAACGCTTGTATCTTTTGATCAGGATTCCGCGTGTAAGTTTTTCTGTAAATTTCATGAGCACAGGGTATAGTCGGAAAAATAACTAAAGGCAATCTGACATATGGCTTACGGGTTATGAACAGGAATAAAACGGTCACCGCCGGCATGATTGTGATCGGCGATGAAATCTTGTCCGGCCGGACACGGGATGCAAACCTCAACCACCTGGCCCACTGGCTGACCGAGCAGGGGATCCAGCTCCGTGAAGCGCGGGTCATCGCCGATGACGGGGACGTGATTGTCGATACGGTCAATGAACTCCGGGCCCGCTATGACTATCTGTTCACCACCGGCGGCATCGGTCCGACCCATGACGATATCACCTCTGAAAATATCGCCCGCGCCCTCGGCGTGCCGTTCGTGCAGAACCCCGAAGCCTATGACGTGCTCAAGGATCATTACGGTCCCGATGGCCTGACCGAGGCGCGCCTCAGGATGGCGATGATGCCGGAGGGAGCGGAGCTGATTGACAATCCGATCAGCCGCGCGCCGGGCATTCATATCGGGAATATCTTCGTCCTCGCCGGTATTCCGGTGGTGATGCAGGCCATGCTGCTGGACGTGAGCAAAAAGATTGAGGGCGGTGACAAGATGATCAGCAGGACCATCCATGTCTTCCGTGGCGAGAGTTTCTTTGCCGACCTGCTGGGCCAGGTCAATGATGTGTTCGAGGAAGTCTCGATCGGCAGCTATCCCTTCTATTACGAGCAGGCCTACGGCGCCACCTTCGTGCTGCGCTCCCAGGACGAAGTGGCGCTGGACGAAGCGCTCGGCATGCTGAAGCACAAGATCGTCGACGACGGCTATGAATGCCATGACGGCGAGCCTGCCTTCAAGTCCAGGCCGGTGGATTAGGAAGTAAAATCAAGGTCTTCCCCCGGAAAAAGTGAAAAGCCTGTTTATTTCCGCCGCAGAATATGTCATATCCGGTTTTGTCCAATTTCTGTCTGGGATGCGCCTGTGGTGAAATTGGTAAACACAACAGACTTAAAATCTGTCGACCGTAAGGTCTTGCCGGTTCAAGTCCGGCCAGGCGCACCAACTCCCTTCTTTTAATTTTCCCTGACAATTACGCCCCGCTGAATTCGGTATGCCGGCGCATGGTTTTGCATTCTCCTATCATAAGCAAAACTTATTATGATGATAAAGAATATATAATATATTTATAGTCTTGCCGCCTGTAGCATACGTAAAAATCGATGAAAGATTTAAGGGAGTGTTTCAGAGAAAACGGTGACTGCAGGGCGTTAAATAGGCGGCCTGGACCTGAAAATACCCCCGACATTTGTGAAAGTAACTGTTTACCGGCAGGAAGCCTGCTTTTTGAGCAACCTTTAAAGAAGGAGTATATCTCACATGAAAAAATGCAATTTTCTGATCGCCACTGCAATCACCGGAGTCATGGCCTTGTCTGTGCCCGCTGTTGCCACGGCAGACTCCTCCGCCATGGGGGAAGGTGTTGCCAAATCCAACCAGTTCTGGTGGCCTGAACAACTGAACCTCAGCCCGCTTCGCGACCAGGGCGCGGAATCCAATCCCTACGGTGAAGATTTCGACTATGCTGCGGAATTTGCCAAACTCGACCTGGAGCAGGTGAAGAGCGACATCAACGAGCTGCTGACCACGTCCCAGGACTGGTGGCCGGCCGACTACGGCAACTATGGCCCCTTCTTTATCCGCATGGCCTGGCACAGCGCCGGGACCTACCGGACCAATGACGGCCGCGGCGGCGCCGACGGCGGCCAGCAGCGGTTTGATCCGCTCAACAGCTGGCCCGACAATGCCAGCCTCGACAAGGCGCGTCGCCTGCTGTGGCCGGTGAAACAGAAATACGGCAAGCAGCTGTCCTGGGGCGACCTGATGGTTCTGGCCGGTACCGTGGCCATGGACAATATGGGCTTCAAAACCATTGGTTTTGCCGGTGGCCGTGCGGACGACTGGGAGCCGGAACTGGTTTATTGGGGCCCGGAACAGAAGTTCCTGGCGAAAGATCATGGCCGTCGCGGCAAGGGCGGCAAGCTGGACAACCCGCTGGCGGCCGTGCAGATGGGCCTGATCTATGTGAACCCGGAAGGCCCGAACGGCAATCCGGACCCGATCGCGGCCGCTGCGGACATCCGTGAATCCTTTGGCCGGATGGCGATGAACGACGAAGAGATCGTTGCCCTGATCGCCGGCGGTCACACCTTCGGTAAAGCCCACGGCGCCCACAAAGTGGAAGAATGCGTCGGTGCGGAACCGGCTGCGGCCCCGATCGAAGAACAGGGGTTTGGCTGGAAAAACAAATGCGGTAAAGGGAACGCCGAAGACACCATCACCAGCGGCCTGGAAGGCGCCTGGACAGCTTCCCCGGCCCAGTGGACCAGCATGTATCTGGACAATCTGTTCGGCTTTGAATGGAAGATGACCAAAAGCCCGGCCGGCGCCACCCAGTGGACCCCGACCGATGAATCCGCCAGGGAAATGGTGCCTGACGCCCATGTCGACGGCAAATTCCATGCCCCGATGATGTTCACCACCGACCTGTCCCTGAAAATGGATCCGGAGTTCCGCAAGATCGCCAAGCGCTTCCAGGAAAACCCGGAAGAGTTTGAAAAAGCCTTTGCCAAGGCCTGGTTCAAACTGACGCACCGCGACATGGGCCCGAAAGCGCTTTATGTGGGTGCTGACGCTCCCGAGGAGACCTTCATCTGGCAGGATCCGATCCCCAAGGCCGATTACAAAGTGATCAGCTCCCGGGATGTGAAGAAGCTGAAGGCCGAAATCCTCGAGACCGGCCTGACTGTGCCGGAACTGGTGCGCACTGCCTGGGCAGCCGCTTCAACCTTCCGCGCCACTGACATGCGTGGTGGCGCCAACGGTGGACGCCTGGCCCTGGAGCCCCAGAAAAGCTGGGCGGTCAATAACCCGGCCGAAATCGACAAGGTTCTGTCCAAACTGGAAGAGGTTAAAGCTGGCTTCAACAAGAAGAACAGCAAGACCAGGGTTTCCCTGGCCGACCTGATTGTGCTCGGCGGTAACGCTGCGATCGAAAAGGCTGCCAAGGATGCCGGTCTCAAGGATGTGAAGGTGCCGTTCCAGCCGGGCCGTACCGACGCCTCCCAGGATCAGACCGACGTGAAATCCTTTGCCTTCCTGGAACCGAAGGCTGACGGGTTCCGGAACTATTACAGCGACGGCGCTTATTTTTCCCCGGCGGAAATGCTGGTGGAAAAGGCGGATCAGCTTGACCTGACAGTGCCGGAAATGACGGTTCTGGTCGGCGGCCTGCGGGCGCTCAACGCCAACACCGGACAGGTTGCACACGGTGTGTTCACCGATAAGCCGGGTACCCTGAACAATGACTTCTTTGTCAACCTGCTCGACATGTCCACCCAGTGGAAAAAGTCTGCGGATGCCGAAGGGGTTTACGAAGGCTATGACCGCAAGTCAGGCGAGAAAAAATGGACCGCGACGCCGGTTGACCTGATCTTCGGTTCCAACTCCGAACTTCGCGCCATTGCCGAGGTTTATGCCTTCGACGGCGCAGAGGACAAATTTGTCGCAGATTTCATCAGCGCCTGGAACAAGGTGATGAATGCCGACCGGTTTGACCTGAAGTAATCGCGTCCAGCCTATTTCAAACAAGACGAGCGCAGCCACCAGCTGCGCTCGTTTTCTATTTCACGCGCTCTGCATCTTCCCGTTTGAGTACCTTGTGTTTGTCTTCACTGCTGCCGTGTTTCCAGTAGCTGGAGACATAAAGGCATTTTTTGTCGTGGCTGCACTCGTCAAGATAATAGCTGCGCAGGGCTTTCATACCGCTGAATTCACAGGCGGTCCAGATATGAGGGGCCTTTTCCGGCCAGTCGAGCGTTTTGACCTTGTCCAGCAGCAGCTCACTGTTCTGACCGGGAAGCGGATTGACGAGCCAATGGAGTTCGACACCGTCAGGTTTTTTCAGGTCCTGCCTGTCGTCAGCGGACAGGATTTCCAGCACGGCGTGGCCGCGCACATGAGGCGGCAGGCTTGCCAGGTTAACGCTGATGGCGGGCAGGGCGGTCATATCGCCGACGGTGAGGACCCAGCCGGCTGTCGGATCAATGGGCTTTTTCGGCCCCGGGCCGCCGACCATGATCTTGCCGCCGGGCTCGGCGTCCAGGGCCCAGCGCGAGGCCGGACCGCCGTCTTCATGAAGGACAAAGTCGATATCAATTTCCCTCTGCCGCTGGGCGCGGATGGTATAGGTGCGCACGGCGGGGCGCTCGCTGCCCGGCAGGGGAAGCATCAGCTTGACATAGCCGCCGGCCTGGTCGGCCGGAAAAGATGCCATGCCATCCCCGCCCAGTGTAAGACGCAGCATATTGGGGGTAATCATCTGCCGGTTGATGACCGTAAGCTCGCGGGGGGCGGGACGTCGTTGCATGTTATTTCCCTTCAACAGTTTTTCTGGTTTTCCCTGGGGTATTGTCATTCTTTTCCTCTTGCTGGTTTCTGCTTATCCAGGTTTGCGACCATGACCTGAGACAGTCTGGTGAACTCCTCTATTTCGCCTGCCGTCAGCCCCTGGACCATATCCGCGGCGGCTTCATTTTCAGCGGCCGTGACGGTTGTCAGGGTTTCACGGCCTTTGTCCGTCAGCATCAGAATCTGGCTGCGTTTGTCTTCGGGGTGGGGGTGTCTTTCGATCAGTCTCTCTGCCAGAAGCTCTTTAATCACTCTGGTGATCTGCCCCTTGTCCCGCCGAAGCCGTTTTCCGACATCACGGGCGGTGCAGTCCGGCATACTTCTGATCATTTTCAGGGCCCGGATATAGGGAATGCTCAACGGCAGATGGCGCCGCCGGTACGCCGTTCTCATCGCCCGCCGGTAGGTATGCATCAGGGTATGAAGGGATTCGCCGATTTGTTCTCTGGTCATCGAAAGGCAAACTCATTTGGTTGAACTTGTCAACTAAGTAGACAATATGATTGATATTGTCAACCATATTGTCGGTGGAGGCGATTGGGGTGAGAGCAGGCGGCTGTCAGCAGTTGGTGACAGGCCGGAAAATCCCTGAAAAAAGTTGAACATAAAAACAAAGTAAATTAGTATCTAAACTAGTTTCGTGTTGTAGTTCCCCTGTAAAAGTAAACGCATGCATCGCAAAGACATAACCATTCCCTGAAGAGGAGGGGGGGAGGCGCGTTAGTGATCTTGATTCCTTCCGTCCTGATTCGGAGATGCCGCATCAGCAAGGAGACAGATCATGAAAATTCCAAAATCCTGCAAATATCTGACAGCCGTTCTGGCTGCGTCTACTATCTTGGCTACCGGTCTGGTTTCTTCTGCCGGGGCGGATCAGGCGACAAGTTACGCCCCGATCGCCATCAAGGAAGAATTTGCCAAAACCAAAAAGCGGATGGAAGGCGATAAGAAAAAAATTGAAAAACGCCACAACAAGCTTCTGGAAGAAAGATATGACCTGAGTGACAGCCCGATCAAGGGTGTTACCATGTCCGGGGGCAAGGCAGTCCAGGGCGGGGTTCGCGTCAAACTGCCCAAGGGAGTGGATTCCTGGGAAGATCTTGCCGCCATGTCACCGGAGGAAATCCGTGATAAGGGTTTGTTCCCCAAAGGATTTTTGCCTTTGCCGCACCCGAACCATCCAGAAGGGGGTATGGTGTTCCCCCAGTCACACATCGATGAAATCAAGAAACAGGAAGGTCGCGACCTGACCCGTTTCGACCTTGACTATGACCTGCCGGCCCATTTGCTGCCGGATTTCCCAGCGCCGATTTACCTGACAACCCGCCCGGATCTCGGGGATGTTTCCCAGGGGCAGCTGGTCACTATTATGAACTATTATGAACTGTTCAACGGTATCCTCAATCCGAAGCAGCTCGAAGGCCTGCGGCTGCTGGTGACGCCGTTCCCGCAGCAACAGTTCAACCAGACTGAAGATCGCCGGACCGCATTGGCCAGCCGGGGCGTGACCTGCTTTGACTGTCATGCCAACGGCCATACCAATGCGGCTACTCACCTGGTCGGGGACATCCGTCCGCAGGAGTTCCGCCACCGGCTTGATACGCCGCCGTTGCGCGGGGTCAATGTCCAGCGCCTGTTCGGCTCCCAGCGGGCGCTTAAATCGGTCGAGGACTTCACCGAGTTTGAACAGCGGGCGGCCTATTTTGACGGCGACCATGTCATTGCCGCCAAGAAAGGCGTCAATGCTCTCGAGCGCGGCAGCCAGGTTCACTTCATGGCGGAGTTCCAGGAATTGCTCGATTTCCCGCCGGCGCCCAAGCTTGATGTATTTGGGCGTCTGGACCCGAAAAAGGCCACCGAAGCCGAACTCAGGGGCGAAGCGGTGTTCAACGGCAAAGGACGTTGTACTGAATGCCATATGGCGCCTTATTACACCGACAACCTGATGCATAATCTGAAAACGGAACGCTTCTTCAAGCCACAGATGATAAACGGTCGTATGGCGTCCGCCGACGGGCCGATCAAGACTTTCCCGCTGCGTGGCATCAAGGATTCCCCGACCTATATGCATGACGGCCGTCTGCTGACCCTTGCCGATACGGTTGAGTTCTTCAACATTGTGCTGGAAACGAAACTGACCGAACAGGAAAAATCCGATCTGGTGGCCTTTATGTTGGCGCTTTAAGTCAGTCCAGCGACAGCATGCGTCAGAATGTAAAAATGCCGGCTCCTATCGTGGGGGCCGGCATTTGCCTGTTATTGCCGAATATCTGTCCCTTGCTGTCGCTTGCCGTGACGAAAAAAACAATGACTTTGCGGTTAGTTACGATCATTATGTGGTGCGCAGCATAATGATATTATTGTCGGCAGAGGGAGGATTTATGAGGTTTATCGCCGTTTTGAGCTGTTTGTTTGCAACCTTTCTGGGGGTGTCGTCACATGCGGGCGAAGTCACGGTGGCGGTCGCCTCCAATTTTACCGGTGCGATGAAAGAAATTGCCGGCGCTTTCGAGAAGCAATCCGGGCACAGGGTCAAACTTTCCTTTGGCTCCTCCGGAAAATTTTATGCCCAGATCAGGAACGGGGCGCCCTTCGAGGTGTTTTTGTCCGCCGATCAGGCCAAACCCGCAGCCCTGGACAAGGATGGGCTAACCGTGGCCGGGAGCCGCTTCAGCTACGCCATTGGCGCCCTGGCGCTGTGGTCGTCGGATGCGAAGGTCGTGGACAACGGAGGCGGGATCCTGAAACGGGGGACATTCCGCAAGATTGCCATCGCCAATCCGAAACTGGCCCCCTATGGCGTGGCCGCGACACAGGTACTTGACGCGCTCGGATTGACTGACATAGTCAGAGGTAAACTGGTCATGGGGGAAAATATCTCCCAGACCTTCCAATTCGTCGGCAGCGGAAACGCAGAGATCGGTTTTGTCGCCCTGTCGCAGGTCATGCAGGGCAACAAGGTGAAGGCCGGATCAGCCTGGATTGTGCCCCCGGAGCTTTATCAACCGATCCGCCAGGATGCGGTGCTGCTTAAGCGCGGCGAGGCAAATGAAGCGGCAGGGGCACTTTTGAGCTTCCTGCGCAGTGAACAGGCCGGAAGAATAATTACTTCTTTCGGCTATAGAGTGCCGACGGACGATTAAGAGGAGCGGGCATGGGATTTGCCGAGGCAGACCTTGCTGCCATCTGGCTGACGGTTCGGATCGCGACGACGGTAACGCTTCTGTTGCTGTTGATCGGTACGCCCATTGCCTGGTGGCTGGCGCGAACCAGGTCCTGGCTGAAAGGTCCTGTCGCGGCGATTGTCGCCCTGCCGCTGGTGCTGCCGCCGACGGTGCTTGGTTTTTACCTTCTGCTGGCCATGGGGCCGGACGGCCCGCTCGGCGCCTTGACCCAGGCGCTGGGACTGGGGCTATTGCCCTTTACCTTCTGGGGGCTGGTGGTGGCCTCGGTCTTCTATTCCCTGCCGTTTGTGGTGCAGCCGCTGCAAAACTCCATGGAGACATTGGGGGACAAACCGCTGGAGGTGGCGGCCACCCTGGGGGCGGGACCCTGGGACCGGTTCTTCACGGTTGTTGTCCCCCTGATCAAGCCGGGTTTTCTCACCGCTGCCGTACTCGGCTTTGCCCATACGGTCGGTGAGTTTGGTATTGTGCTGATGATCGGCGGCAATATTCCCGGTGAAACCCGCATGGTGTCCGTACAGATCTACGACTATGTGGAAGCGCTGGAGTATGCCGATGCACACTGGCTGGCCGGGGCCATGGTGCTGTTTTCCTTCCTGGTGCTGCTGGCGCTTTATGGATTTAATCGCGGCCGTTCCGCATCTGTCCGCCTGTTCGGAGGCAGAAAATGACGATGGCGCCGGTGATACAGTCATGCTTCAGGCTTGACCGCGGGCAGGCGGGTGAGTTTCAGCTGGACGTTGATCTGAGATTGCCCGGTCAGGGGGTTTCTGTTCTGTTTGGCCCATCCGGTTCGGGGAAAACCACACTTTTGCGCTGCATGGCGGGACTGGAACGGGTTCCCGGCGGCGTCATGCGTCTCAGTGACCGGGTCTGGCAGGACGGGAATATATTCATTCCGGTGCATAAAAGGAAAGTCGGCTATGTTTTCCAGGAAGCCAATCTTTTCCCCCATCTGACAGCGCGGGGAAATATTAACTATGCTCTCCGCCGGTCGGCGACAACGGCAGAAAAGGACGAGTTCGAAAAGGTTATTTCACTGCTCGGGCTTTCCCGTTTTATGGACCGTTATCCGGCAGCCCTGTCGGGCGGCGAGAAACAGCGGGTGGCCATCGCCCGGGCGCTGTTGATCCGGCCCGACCTGCTGCTGATGGATGAACCGCTTGCGGCCCTGGACCAGGGCCGTAAACAGGAGATCCTGCCCTATCTCGAACACCTCAGGGAGGAACTCAGCCTGCCGGTAGTCTATGTAACTCATTCTCTGCAGGAACTGACCCGCCTGGCCAACCATGTGGTGGTTCTGGAAGAGGGACGCGTAAAGACCGAAGGTTCCTTTCACAGTGTTTTGCAGGACCTGTCCGGATTGACGGGGGAGCCCGGGGAAGACGTCGGCACGATAATCGAGGGATCTGTTGTCGAACGGGAGCCGGAATGGCAACTGATGACCGTGGCGTTTCCCGGCGGCAGACTCTGTGTACAGGACAGGGAAGGTACAGAAGATGTCCGGCTCAGGGTGCTGGCGCGGGATGTCAGTATTGCACTTGGCAATCAGACTGACAGCAGTATCCTGAACCGCCTGCCAGCAGAAATTGATAAAATTGAAACCAGGCCCGATGAAGCCCTTGCCATGGTTTACCTGAAAGCCGGTGAGACAATCCTGCTGGCGCGCCTGACTCGCCGTTCGGTGGCGGAACTTGGGCTGGCCGCGGGCATGAAGGTCTGGGCTCAGATCAAATCGGTTGCTGTCGTTCAGTAAAGCCGCTGTCAGTTTTGCAAGTCTTTGGGGGCAATTGTCCGCTGGTCTCTCGGGATCATGTAATAGAGACCATACATCAACAGCGAGACATTGGTGCCATCCTCCGAAAAAGGCAGGCCGAGGGCATAATATCCGAGAAAAGATTTTTCTGACCAGACCAGGTCGCCCTCATAAAGATAGGGTTTCCTGTTCTCCACCAGCCAGTTCCATCGTTCTTCCATCGCTGTTGTGCCAGGCACCTCGTCAAGATATTTGCCTGTAGAGTCACGGGACATGGCGCGGGTTACGGCGGTGCCGATCAGACGGAAACGGTACCTGCGCGGGGCCTGTTCAACATCGGCCAGCAAAATATTGGGTAACAGGGTTGGCACGTCGGCAGGATTGAAATCCTTGCGCGCGGGCATCAATTTATCGCCCTTTATTTTTTGCCAGTGAAGGAAAAGTTCCTTCAGCTCCTCCTGCGGAATATCCGAGGCTTCCAGAGGGTGTTTGAACATTAAAACCTAACCTGTGAACAATACTTTCAGTTACAAATATCTCTGTCTAGCAGCTACAGGTTAACGGAAAAATAACATTCTGGACGTGGGGGGAAATCTGTATCTGCTGCTTGGGAGGAGAGGGGCGCCGGTCCTCAGGGCATAATGGTTCGCTCGTCACCCGGGAACAGATAATACATGCCATACATGATAAGGCTGACGTTTTCACCATCTTCAGAAAACGGCAGCCCGAGGGCAAAATAGTCGAGAAAGTTTTTCTCCGACCAGACCAGCTGTCCCTTGTAAAGATAGGGGACCATGTTTTCCACCAGCCAGTTATAGCGTTCCTTCATATTCTCCATGCCCGGAATCTCATCCATATATTTGCCGGTGACATCCCGTCCCATGGCTTTTACGGTGGCGGACCCTACCAGCCGGAAACGGTAACGCCGGGGACTGCTCTCCACATCTACCAGCGAGATATGTGGCAAAAGGCGTGTCGCCGCCGCGGGATTAAAATCCTTGCGGGTGGGCATGAATTTTTCACCTTTTATCTTTTGCCACAGGCGCAAAAGTTCCTTCAGTTCTTCGGGGGGAATATCTTCTGGTGTGACAGGTGACTTGAACATCTATACAACTAGTTGGCAGGTGCCGTTTCCGCTCTTCTGTTTTTAAGTGTTGCGAGTTTATCAGCTTTTCCTGAAGGAGAGAATTTTTTTTCGTTACTATTTCATCAGCCGGGGTAAGCCCCGTAAACGACAGGTTGTTCTTGCATGGCCTCGGAACTGGAAAAACAGTTTCGTTGAGTGTCAGGAGAAGTGTTTGGGCAGCTCTGCTCTCATTCTATGGGAAAGCGGGTTCTTTGCTCGCTTGGAAAATAATAGACCAGCCCCCACATGATGATGTCGACCCTCTTGTCATCGTCTGATAACGGCAGTCCCAGGGCAAAATACTCCAGATATGATTTCTCGGACCAGGCCAGCTGTCCGGTATAGATATAGGGGGTTTTATTCTCTACGATCCATTGATATCGTTCCAGGACAACCGACATTTGTGGAACGTCGTTGACATACCTGCCTGTCAGATCGATCCCCATGGCTTTCACGGTCTCTGTGCCGACCAGCCGGGTGAGATAACGACCACTGTCCTGTTCCACATCCACCATGACTATATGGGGCAGAAGGCGCGGTACATCGCTGGGGCGGAAATCCTTTCTTGACGGCATGGATTTTTCGCCTCTGATTTTGTTCCAGTATATGAACAGGTCCCGAAGGGCTTTTGGTTCAATGTCTGAAAGTTCAATGGGGGATTTGAACATTTAAGTCCCCGCCTCCGCAGTATGTTTGTCCCTGAATTATTTTAGTGGGTTAGAATTTAAGTTAAAGTAAATATTGTATGAATTCGGTTTTCCTCTGTGCAGGACATTACCAACTTGTTGTTTTTATCCAGGTTTGTGCATTTGCGCTGTCAGGAATACCATCGTTCCGGGTGGTCGTCTGGCAAATAGTAATCGGTTCCGTACATCAGGATATTCACCTTTTTACCATCGTTGGAAAAGGGCAGCGCAAGGGTGCAATAATCCATATATGATTTTTCCGACCACACCAGTTTTCCCTGATAATAATAGGGAGTTCCGTTTTCAGAAATCCAGTCGAACCTCTCCTGAACGGCGGAAAGTGAGGGGATTTCATCAAGGTATTTTCCGGTGAAATCAAACCCCATGGCTCTGACGGTTTCCGTGCCCACCAGGCGGGTGAAATAACGGTAGGGTTTTTTGTCGCTGACGTCGAAGAGGACAATATGTGGCAGGACCGCCGGAAGTTCTTCCGGATGAAAATCTGCACGGCTCGGCATGGGTTTATTGCCCCTGATTTTTTGCCAGTATATGAAAAGCTCTTTCAGATGATCCGGTTTTATATCTTCAGCAACAACCGGTGATTTATACATTATGCTCCATCCCATGTTCACTTTCTTCGATGAACAGATAATACACCCCGAACAAGAGTATGTTTACATTTTTATCGTCATCAGAAAAAGGGAGCGCAATACTATAGTAGTCCAGGAAGTCCTTGTCAGACCATTTGAGCGAACCCCTGTAGAGGTAGGGTTCCTTATGTTCTACCAGCCAGGTAAACCTTTTGATCGCACCGGATAGTTGAGGTGTCTCCTCAAAATATCGGCCGGTTGGGTCGAAACCGAGAACCCGGGTGTTTTCTGTGCCGGCCAGCCGTGTGCGGTAGCGACGCGGATTTTCTTCGACATCGATCAAGGTGATGTAGGGTAACAATGATGGCACATCCGATGGGTTAAAATCCTGTTTGGCAGGCATTTTGCGGTCCGCCCTTATCTTTTGCCAATAGCTGAATAGTTTTTGAAGAGGCTCCGGCTCGATATCGGATAGTTTTACAGGTGACTTGAACATTACTCGCAGTATTCCAGAGATGTTGGCCCCTAATTTTTATCTTTAAGTAGTTTAGCTGGTATAAGGTATACAATAATTAAACATCAGAAGACAGTAATACATTGATTTTGTCTCTGTATGTGCAGATTTTCCATGCAGCAAACGGATTTTAGATGGGCAACATCCCGCAGAAACCTGAAACCCGCCTCTTTAACGGGTGTCGGGAGAATAGTTGAAAACCCCGTACATGATAAAGTTTACATTTTCCATGTCATCGGAGAAAGGCAAGCCCAAGCCCTTGTAATGAAGATATTCCTTGTTAATCCATTCAAGCGAGTCAATGTAGAGATAGGGTGTTTTGTTCTCCACCAGCCAACTTTGGCGTTTCATGAATTCGTCGAATTCGGGACGCTCGTCTGTATAAGCCCCTGTTATGTTCAATCCAAAGATCTCAGTAATCTTTGAACCGACCAGTCGAGTACGGTACCGTCGGGGATTTTCTTCAACTTCAAAGAGGGCGATATAGGGAAGAAGTTTAGGGACGGCCGCTGGCGAGAAATCCGCTTTGGCTGGCATATCCCGCTCTCCCCTGATTTTCTGCCAATAGTTGAACAGTGCTTTCAGGGGAGCCAGATCTAAATCTGAGTTATCTATAGGCGATTTGAACATATTTTTCGGTGGCGGCAGATACACAAAAAACTTCTGAGTCCGATTTTGACCGGACATCATTCAAAGTCCATTGTACAACACAATTACTCAAGCACTGAAGATTATTCTCTAAAAAAGAAAAATGCGTTTATCTTCTTGGCAACTATTAGATTTTACAGCGAAAACAAAACAGGTTATAAAATCTGACACATTTGTTGGAGTGAGGAAGCATGAACATCAAGTCTGGGCAGAGGGTCTTGTCCAAAAAGACTGCGGTAGACAATATTTATGAAATCCTGAAGGAACGGATTATCGCCGGGCAGTATCCGGCCGAGACACGTTTGCGTCAGGATGCGCTGGCCAAGGACCTGGGGACAAGTCGTATTCCCGTTCGCGAGGCGTTGTTTCTTCTGGAAGGCGATGGCCTGGTCGAATTTCAGCCTCACCGGGGGGCGGTAGTAAAACCTCTGAGCGTTGACGAAGTCCGTGAATTGTTCCGTCTCCGCGCCATGCTTGAATGCGATATGCTGGAACATGCCATTCCCAATATGACCGACAAGGACATCGAGGATGCTGAAGACGCCCTGGCCGTATATGACAAGGCTGTGGACTCCGGTGTGAACACCGCCAGCTGGTCCGAGCTCAACTGGAAATTCCACTGGACACTGTACAGCCCGGGCAATACGCCGATCACCATGGCGCTCTGCCGTTCCCTGCATGACAATACGGATCGCTACCAGCGACTGCAGATTTCCATGGAAGGGCAGGCGGAAAAGGGGCGTGAGGAACATGCCGACATCCTGCAGGCCTGCCGCGACCGGGACGTAGAAAAAGCAACCCGCCTCATGGCCGAGCATATCCTGACGGTCGGAGATATTGTTACCGACTTTATTTCCGCCAACCAGGACGGGGCGACTAAAGGGGACTAATCCCCTATCTTTGCCACAACTTTTTCGGCAATGGCCAGGGAACTGGTCAGGCCCGGGGATTCAATTCCCATCAGGTTGACAAAGCCCTGGAGGCCGTGATCCCGTGGACCCTGGATAATGAAATCCTGGCTGGCGATGTCCGGCGCGACCACCTTGGGGCGGATGCCGCTGTAGGCAGGCTGCAGCCGGTTTTCATCCAGGCCCGGCCAGTATTTGCGGATTGAGTTCACAAACAGCGGCTTACGGCTTTCATCCACATCGTAATTTTCCTCCGTAACCCATTGAATATCGGGGCCGAATTTGCCCTGTCCACCCAGGTCCGGGGTCAGGTGGGTGCCGAGGCTGCCTTTTGTCGGCACCGGATAGATCAAATGCCGGAACGGCAGTTTCCCGGCATAGGAAAAATAGTTGCCCTTGGCGAACCAGGTGCGCGGGATGGTTTGCGGGTCGAGTTCCCGGAATGTTGAGGCTAGCCGGGTCGCCCCCAGTCCGGCGGCATTGACCAGGTATTGGCAGAGGATTTCAATCCTGTCGCCGGAAGGATCGTCCCGACTGACGATAAAACCGCCACCGGCTGCGGTGGATATTCCCGTCATTTCCGCCCCGTAGGCCGCAACCGTGCCATGAGCCTCCGCATCACCGAGCAGGGCCAGCATCAGTCCGTGGCTGTCGACGATGCCGCTGGAGGGGGAATGGAGCGCGGCCAACACCTCCAGCTCCGGTTCGAGCACACGGCATTCCTGCCTGTTTAAAATTGTCAGGTCAGTAACCTCGCACTGTTCGGCGTTGGCCTTGATGATTTCGAGTTTGGCGATTTCCTCTTCCGTTGTCGCGACCACCAGCTTGCCCGGCATGCGGTAGTCCACATGAAAGTCGTCGCAAAACTGGCGCATCATCCTGTTGCCGCGCACACATAGTTCCGCCTTGAGGCTGTCCGGGGGATAGTATAGGCCGGCATGAATGACTTCGCTGTTTCGGGAGCTGATGCCGGTGCCGAAGGTGTTTTCCTTCTCCAGCAGATAGACCTCATGTCCGGCGCGGGCCAGCGCCCTGGCACAGGCAAGTCCCACCACACCGGCACCGATGACAACGGTATCAACCTCGAAAATATCCATTTATCACCTGTATGCCCTTTTCAGGAATGCTGCAGCTGTGTTAGCGTCCCTGAGATAAAAATGGAGAATAAAATGAAAAGATATCTGTTCGGGATCATAATGTCACTGTCTTTGGCCGCCTGCGGCGGCGAGGACGGCAAGAAACAGGATGTGGTCGATATCGACGCGTCCCGCCTCAAGGAAAATATCAAGATACTGGCCTCTGACGAATTTGAAGGCCGGGCGCCGTCTTCTGTCGGAGAAGAGAAAACCATCAATTTCCTGAAAAAGAAATTTGAGGAAGCAGGCTGGAAGCCCGGCAATGGCGACAGCTATTTCCAGGAACTCGACATGGTGGAAATCACTGCATCTCCCGATGCGGTCATGACCATCTCCCAGGAGGCGGGGGACCAGACACTTGAGTATGGTCCGGGATATATGGCCTGGACCAAACGGGTTGTTGGCGAAGTTTCCGTAAAAGATTCCGACATGGTGTTTGTCGGTTACGGCATTGTTGCCCCGGAATATGGCTGGAACGATTATGAAGGCCTGGATGTCAAGGGCAAAACCGTGGTCATCCTGGTCAATGACCCGGGCTATGCCACCCAGGATCCGGAGCTGTTTACCGGCAATGCCATGACCTATTACGGGCGCTGGACCTACAAGTATGAGGAAGCCGCGCGCCAGGGCGCTGAAGCGGCAATCATTATTCACGAGACCGCCCCGGCGGCCTATCCCTGGGAAGTGGTGCAGGGCAGCTGGTCCGGCCCGCTGTTCTCGCTGGAAACTGCCGACGGCAATATGAACCGGGTGAAAATTGAAGGCTGGATCCCGGGGGCAACGGCAGAAAAGGTCTTTGCCGCCGCCGGGCTTGACTATGCCGCTGAGAAGGTAGCGGCAACAAAGGCGGAGTTCAAACCCGTCCCCCTCAAGGCCAAAATGTCCCTGGACATGAAAAACAAGGTCCGCCATTCCAAATCCCACAATGTGGTGGCGGTTCTGCCGGGCACCGAGCGGCCTGACGAATATATCATCCACATGGCGCACTGGGATCATCTGGGCAAGGATGAGAGTCTGGAAGGCGACCAGATTTACAATGGCGCCCTGGACAATGCTTCCGGCACAGCGGGACTGATTGAACTGGCCCATGCCTACAAGAATGGTGCGGTAAAGCCGAAACGGTCGATCATGCTGATGGCGGTGACGGCGGAAGAGCAGGGGCTGCTGGGCTCGCAATATTATGGCCAGCGTCCCCTTGTGCCACTCGACAAGACGGTGGCAGCCATCAATATGGATGTGCTGAACTATCTGGGCCCGACCCGGGATGTGACTGTGGTGGGCTATGGCAATTCGGACCTTGACGACTATGTTGTCGCGGCGGCTGAGAAGGTTGGCCGGGTTGTGCGCCCGGATCCGACGCCGGAACGGGGCTATTATTATCGCTCGGATCATTTCAGCCTCGGCAAGGTTGGCGTGCCGGCCCTTTATCTTGATAGCGGGGTGGATTCCATCGCCCATGGCGAGGAATGGTTCCTCAAGCAGGCGGAAGAATATACCGCCAAGAATTATCACAAGCCGTCTGACGAATATTCCGAGGACTGGGATATGTCCGGTGCGGTGGCCGACCTGACGCTGATCTATGAAATCGGTCTCCGGCTTGCCGGCGAAAAAACTTTCCCCAACTGGCGGGAAGGGACCGAATTCCGCGCCATGCGCGATGCCATGATGAAATAATTCAATTGCCCGGGCCGTTGCTCGACAGCGGCCCGGAAAAGCACGATGAAAAAAATAAACTATAATTTCTGGCTGAGGCGTATCCACAAATGGCTCGGCCTGATTGTCGGGATCCAGTTTTTGCTCTGGACACTCAGCGGTTTCATCATGTCCTGGTTTCCAATCGGGGAGGTTCGCGGCAATCACCTTGTTTCTGAAGAACCTGCTCAGACCCTTTCTCCGTCGCAGGACTATGTTTCACCGTCGGTAATTCTGGCCCATTTCGCGGGGCAGGACGTCAGTACTCTTTCGCTGCTCCTCTATCGGGGACACCCGGTTTACCAGGTTGGGGTGGGACAGGATATATTCCTTTTTAATGCCCTGACCGGACTGGATTTTCGTAAAATCGACAAACAAGATGCGCTGAACATTGCTGAGGAGAGATATGCAGGGCAGGGAAAGGTGCGCGCTGTCTCCTGGCTTGAAGAGCCGGTCGGGGAAATCAGCGGTGTCCGGCTGCCGCTGTGGCGAGTGGATTTCGATGACGACATCAACAGCAGCCTGTATATTTCCCCAGATACTGCAAAAATCATTCGGGTCAGGTCAGATATCTGGCGCCGGCACGACTTCTTCTGGATGTTGCATATTATGGATTATGAAGAACGCACTGATATCAATAATCTGCTACTGGTAAGTGCCGCGTCTGTGGGGCTGTTTATTGTTCTGAGCGGTGTAATTCTTATTTTCTATGCGTTCGGAAAACGTGACTTCCGCTGGTTGCTGCGGGGAAAATAAGCGTGGACAAGTTTTGCAAACAGCGTATACCTTTCTTCTTATGAAAAGAGTTCGGCAAGTCATCTCTCTGGCTGTTCTGCTTCTGGTCGCTGTTTCGGCAACCGGGGTTGAGCACAGTGCGGCCAGGGCATGCGAACATGCCGCCGCGGTGAACGCGGCCGGCATGTCGCAGGACATGCCCTGTCACGAAGATATGTCGGACAACAGTGCCGGACACGCCGGGAAAGTCTCCTGTCACTGTGATGCCATGCTGTCCTGCTCCGCTGTTATCTTGCCTGCTGATTTTGGCGGCAGGGAAGCCTTCCACAAGGTTGTCCAGGCCTTTAATCCTGCCGGGAATATTCCGGAGGAATATCTGGCACCTCTCCATTCTCCGCCTCCCAGGACGATGATCTGACCTAAATAATTCAGATCAAATTCCTGGAGCAAAAATATGAAAAATATTTCAGCGCTGATTTTCACCAGCGCGATGTTGAGTTGGCTTCCCGCGAAGGCGGAAGTCGTTGAATATTCTATTGATATTGCAGAGAAGACTGTCAATTTTACCGGTAAGCCGGTCCAGGCCCTGACGGTGGGCGGCGGCATTCCCGGGCCAACCATTGAAGCCCGGGAAGGGGATACCCTCAGGGTCACCTTCCATAACAAAATGGACGTGGAAAGTTCTATCCACTGGCACGGGGTTCTGCTGCCCAACGATCAGGACGGCGTGCCGTATCTGACTACTCAGCCGATCGCTGCGCACAGCAGTTTTACCTATGAATATCCTGTCATTCACAGCGGCACCTACTGGTATCATTCCCACACCGGACTACAGGAACAGCGCGGCGTCTATGGCCCGATAGTTTTCCACCCGAAAGAGGAAAAATACCGGGTCGATCATGATCTGGTGATGGTGCTGTCCGACTGGACCGATGAAAATCCAAACCAGGTGATCCGCAACCTGAAACGCGACGGGGACTATTATGCCGTGAAGAAGGACAGCGTGCAGTCCTGGGACCGGGTGCTGGCCCATGGCTGGCAGGCGGTGAAAAACCGCCTCGACGGTTCCTGGAACCGCATGGGGCCCATGGATATTTCCGATGTGGGTTATGATCTGTTCCTGATCAATGGCAAGCCGGTTTCAGAGCATCACATCATGCCCGGTGAAAAGATCCGCCTCAGGGTCATCAACGCGGCGGCATCCAGCTATTTCAATGTGGAATTCGCCGGTGGCCCGATGACTGTGGTCGCTGCCGACGGGGTGGATGTCAAACCCTTCCAGGTCAAGCGGTTGCGCACAGCCATTGCGGAAACCTGGGATATGATTGTCGAAATTCCTGACCACGGGGCCTATGAATTCCGCGCCACCTCCGAGGACGGGACCGGATATGCTTCTGCTTATCTTGGACATGGCGAGAAGGTGGTAGCGCCCGAGGCACCAGCCCCTGATCCCTATGTCATGTCTCACGGCGATCATGGCGGCATGGAACATGAATCCATGAACCACAGTCAGATGGAACAAAAAGGCATGGACCATGGAGCCATGGGGCATGGGAATATGGACCATAGCCAGATGGACCACAGTCAAATGGGGCACGGCTCAATGATGATGAGCCAGCCGGCTGAACCTGTTGTCCCTTACATGACCGATTACAGCCGTCTCGAGGGACTTGAGGATACCAGCCTCAGGAATGCCGGTCCGTTGCGCGAAGTGAATTTGTTGCTGACGGGAAATATGGAGGACTATGTCTGGTCCTTTGACAACAAGGTCTTGTCTGCAGCGGACCAGATCCTGATCCGCAAGGGGGAAAGGGTCCGTTTTGTCCTCAAAAACGAAACCATGATGCATCATCCGATCCATCTGCATGGTCATTTTTTCAGGGTGCTGAACGGCAGGGGCGATCGCAGCCCCTTGAAACATACCGTCAATGTTCCGCCGATGGCGACGGTGATTATCGAGTTTGACGCCAATGAGGAAAAGGACTGGTTTTTTCATTGCCACAATCTCTACCACATGAAGGCCGGAATGGCCCGGGTCGTCAGTTACGCCGAAACAAGCCGGCTGACAAAAGAGACAGTGCGGAAAATTTCCGGGGATCGGCACTGGTACAGCTTTGCCGACCTGTCGGCCCAGAGTCATGTGGCGACGGCGAAAGTCTGGACCAGGAACAGTTACAATATGTTGTCCGCCATGGTCGAGGCGGATTATGACGGCGCTTATGAAGGCGAAATTGCCTATAGCAGGACCATTGACCGGTTTTTGAAACTTTACGCCGGCGGCTGGTTCGAGCGTGAACAGGAAGACGGGAACTGGCACGAGCGAAATGTGTCCATGATTGGGGCCCGCTATGTGTTGCCTCTGTTGATCGAAGCAGACCTGCGGGTTGATACAAAGGGGCATGTTCGGTTCGCGTTGGCAAGTGAAGTACAGCTTACACCCAGATTATCTTTTGAATGGTCCTGGGATACCGATGACGAGTGGGAAACCCTTCTTGAATATGAAATCAACAAGCGGATATCACTGGTCGGCGGTCACATGTCCCGTTTCGGTGCCGGCGGTGGTCTTCTGGTGAAATTCTAGCGGGACCTATCTTGCACAATTCTGGCACTGGGTTACTGAGGGATCCAGTGCCAGTCGTTCCTGTTCGATTTCCTCACCACAGGTCAGGCAAAAGCCGAATTCATCCTCTTCCATGCGGGCAAGGGCGGATTCTATCCGGCGCAGTTCCTGAAGCCGGCGACGTGTAACTTCCTTTGACATGGCCTGGGCCTGCAGGGCGTTCATCCGCGACAGGCGCCCCACTTTGCTTTGGTCGAGTTCAACAGTCGCCCGGCCGTCTTCAGAGATGGCGAGAAGCTCTTCCAGGTTTTTTTTCATTTCCAGAAGTTTTTGTCGGTAGATCTCGATATCCATATTTCGCACCCGGTTCCCGGAGATATTTGTATATCCCCGCTCATCTGCCAAGCTTAACGGATTGTTAGGTGCTTGGTAACTATATAATAATATAGTTGTAATATTGTGTTGTGCTTATAAAGTAGTAACCGTTCACGGTTTCAAAATAATAAAAACATCAGGTCAGTGTATGCGTATTTGGGCAGGTTTCAGTCATGGCAGCGGAAGTTAGACATATCTTTTTTGAAGAGTCCGAACTCATTCGGGCGCTGATGAAATATTCCCTGGTGAAGAAGCAACCGATTGAATTCGGCGACATCAAAGGCCTAATCGTCAACAATGCCGGCTCTGTTTCCGCAACGCTGATGGTCAAGAAAATCAGCAACGAACCACCCGTGAAGATCGAATTTCCGATGCCTGAACTGGCTGCAGCACTTATGCTGTTCTGCCGCGAGACAGGCATAGTCCTTCCCCGTAAAGCGGTGAAAAGCCTGAATGTGGATGAAGACCAGGTTTTTATGACCCTGATTGTAAATGAACGCACGGTTATCGGGGGCGAGAAGATGGACCGTCTCACCCGTAAATATGCAAGCATTGGGGCAGCGCGGAAAGGCGCCTAGGACCATATGTCCGGGCGACCCGAAAACCAATAGCGGCCACTGGCCGCTTTTTTATTTTGCGCGGATCATTTGAATTTTCACAAATAACGTATAGCCTGTGACAAAAATAAGGATCTCTGGTTGAAGGAAACGTCAATGGTGCCCGGTAATCTTTGCTGCAGGAAGTTGTTTCTGCTGTGCTTTAGCGTCCTGTATCTTGGCGCGGCTCCGGCTTGTGCGACGGTCGAAAAACTGTTGATTGTCCCTGATCATCCGGTGACGGGCGGCCGGGCTATTCCCCTGACCCTGCTGGTGATGAACAACTCCTCCGCCGACAGGCAGGAACATCGGATCGAACAAAATATCCAGGTCTACCTCGAATATGGACTGTATAGCCAGGTCGGGCAGCTGCAGCTATCCGGCCAGGAACAGGCCGGCAGCCTGATCCTTGATCCGGGCAGTTTCAGAAAAATAGAATACTTCCTGCTGCTGCCGGCAGACATCAGGCCCGGGCCGTTGAAAATTATTCCGGCAGAAGGCGACGGCAACAGCCCCTTCCTTATGGTAGGAGTCGCAAAAACAGGACAGCAGGAAATACAAAAGGCGGAGGATGCTGACCAGGAGCCGGAGGGGAAATCCCGGGGCGATCGGGAACAGGACGACAAAGAGGACGAATATATCGTTCTCGGCCCGAAGGATATAGAGGACCTGCAGGAAGAGAAGGGGCTCTATTTCGACAATCTCTCCCCCTATGAACCATCCTATTTTCTGCTCGGCGGTGACAGTTTTAACGCGAAATTTCAGATCAGTTTCAAATACCGGCTGTTCGGAGCAGACCGAAATGAAGCGCCTGTCAACCGCTCCTGGATCGAAGGTCTCCATTTTTCCTATACTCAGTTGAACTTCTGGGATTTGGCAGCAGCCTCGAAACCGTTCGCAGACACCAATTTCAAACCGGAGTTTTTCTATCTCTGGGAAGATGTAGGCGACGGATTCCTGTCTGAAGATACCCGGCTGGATCTGCAATTCGGGTTTTTGCATGAATCAAACGGCCGGGGAGGAGAAGAATCCCGCAGCATAAACACGCTCTATGTGCGTCCGGCGGTGACGTTTGAGTTTGACAATGGTTACAGCCTGGAGCTGGAAGCCGGAGTTCACACCTATGTAGGGGATCTGTCGGACAATCCCGATATTATCGATTACAGGGGCCATACGAATTTTGTTGCCAGGTTCGGGAAGCTTGACGATTTCCAGATCGCCGCCGCCCTGAGGGGAAATTTCCAGACCGGGCGGGGATTCTTAAGCCTTGATTTTACCTATCCGCTGAACAAACTGTTTATCAATCATCCGGACCTGTATTTCCAGGCCCAGCTGGTCACCGGGTATGGAGAGAAAATGCTTTCCTATAACCGTGAGGAAACCCGGGTGCGGTTCGGCATTGGGATAGCTCGATAAATCTAGTCGTTATCTTTGTAAAATCTAGTCGTTATCTTTGTAAATGTGCAGGCAGCAAAAGATGATCGAGACATCCTCGCCATTTTCGGAAAAGGGCAGGACCAGGGCCGAATAAATTCGGCGGTCCCGTGAAGACCAGATAAACTCATCCTTGCTGAAATAGGGCTGCTTGTTTTCGAGGATCCAATCAAATCGGGAAACGACCTCGGCGGCATCTCTGAAGCTTGAGGCGGATTGACCGGTATTGTCCTTGCCGGTCAGTTCCGTGATATTGGTGCCGATGAGTCTGATGGTGTAATCCCGGGGGGTATGTTTCACATCGATCAGCATCAGATTGCCCAGCGCATCCGGCACATGCAGGGGGTTAAAATCCTTGCGCGCCGGCATTGTCCTGTCGCCTCTGATCTCGTGCCAATACTGCAAAATTGTATTTTGATAGTCGCTGGTCAGATCATCAGTCGTAAAATCAATAATGAAATTACTCACTGGTTCCCCTTTAAAACTCGTACAACGTCTTCCCGCCAAATGCCGGAAGTTTTTTTTAACTTATTAACAAAGAATAACTTCTCCGACAGCCCTTACCCCGTCGGCAAATAGTAACAGGTGTGAAATTGTTCGCCCAAATCGTTAACAAAAAGTTAATTTTGCAGTGCTGCGACGCATTTTGTTAAGATATTGATAAGAATCAAGATCTTAGCGTTTGTGTGTTTTCGGAATACATTCATTGGGATAAATGAACTTCGTCGATGCCGACGGAATCGGGAAGGATCGGTTGTTGAAACGACAGTCCGAATCTCTTTTGAATGGCTGACCCGTTTAGGGTATATTCAGATTGAAAAAGAGGGGGAGGGGGAATCCATGTGGCGCCTGGCTTTGGCCGTTTCTTTCATTGTCGTTGCAGGCTGTAGCCGAACGGTTGTACACCTGAATGACCAGTTTCTGGATGAACAGGAAATAAAGGAACTTGTTCGCAGTTTCGAAGACAGTGGATTTGCGGTAGTACGCAGGCAAAATCACTATCCTGAAACCATTTACCGCAATACTTTGATCTATTTCCCTTCCGGTGGCAGTGAGAAGGCACTTGCAAAAATCCAGGCCATACTTCTTGGAAAGGGGTATGGCACATTTGATCTGGCATATGCCTCCAGGGGCAATCACAGTTATACCAAGTCAAATGTCGGGGTTTATATACTGCCGAAATCAGGTCAGGTTCCGCATGAAGATCAGAACCTGCTGGATATCCCATCCAGAGAGCCGTTTGTGCCATCCCTCTCTGATTCAGAACTTGTCAGTCGTGAGTGCAAAGGGGTCGCCATACTGGACATGCTCTCCGGCGGACAGTTTCAACTGGACAGTATGTCAGAACCTCCATCTTTTCCGCCTGAAAAGGGACGTTGGCAACAGGTTGGCGAGGACGGTGTCATATTGTCAACAAAGGAAGCGAAAGTGCTCTTCAACTTGCGGCGCACCGTGTTGGACCGGGACGATTTTAGACAACATCAGGTTATACTTGAACCACGGAAAGAAGGTGGGGCGCCTTTGGGGTGCCGGTTCAGCTTTTCGGTGCGTGAATACAAACAATGGCGGACATCGGATGAGCGCCATGGAAACTGACGGGGAAAGGCGGAAAGTGGTGCCCCCACACGGACTCGAACCGCGGACCTACTGATTACAAATCAGTTGCTCTACCAACTGAGCTATAGGGGCTTCCTTACGGAAAGTAGGCGCAACCTAGTGCGGCTTTGTTTCAAAATCAAGCCAAATTTTCATGTCGGCCGGAATTTTAACGGCAAAGCTTCAGTCGCGTGAAAACTCATAGAGCGCCACGGCGGCGGCGTTGGAGACATTGAGGCTTTCAACCCGCTCACTGATCGGCAGTTTGACGAGGGCGTCGCAATGGTCCCTGGTGCCTTTCCTCAGGCCCTTGCCTTCGGCCCCCAGCACCAGCACGATATTGTTGCCGAAATCAGCTTCGGCCACGGTCTGTTCCGCATAGCCGTCAAGACCGAGGCGCCAGTACCCCATCTCCGCCAGCTGGTCGAGGGCGCGGGACAGGTTGGTGACCCGCACCCAGGGGATCAGTTCCAGGCATCCGGAGGCGGACTTGGCCAAGGTGCCCGATTCCGGCGGCGCGTTGCGGTCCGGTGTAACAATGGCCTTGGCGCCGAAGGCCGCGGCCGACCGGATAATGGCGCCCACATTATGGGGGTCAGTGACCTGGTCGAGAACCAGAATGAGGTTCTTGGCTTCTTCAACGATGGCGCAGGCCTCGTCCAGATGTCGACCCGGCAGGGGAGAACATTTGAGGGCGATCCCCTGATGCAGGCTGCCTTCGGGCAGGAGCTTCTCGAACTCCTCCGCGCCCACCAGTTCGGGGTGTGGCGACGGTACGCCATCCAGCAGCTCGGCAAGCTCCTCGCGATATTGATCGGCGTTCTTGCGGGAGACGAGCAGCCGGTGCTTCTGTCGTTCCCGGTTCGCCAGCGCTGCCATAACGGGATGCCGGCCGAACAGCCACAGGCCGCCGCCGGCAGCCGGTATCTGTTTGTCCCGCTCGGGAGCCGGTTTCATCCGGCGCGGCGATTTGGGTCCGGCACTGCCATGGCGGCTTTTACGAGGGTTTGTTTTTTTGCTCATCCGGAAAGCTATAGGGCAGGAAGAAGGCGAGGGCAACTGGTTTGATCGCAGGATGACGGTTGGGCTTGTTTTTCTTGTGCAGAGCGAAAAAAAACGAGAAGTTGGGATTTCTTTCAAAATAACGTTGACATCGTGCCAGAAATGTCCATATTGCGGCTTCACAACTGCCCTTCAAGGGGCGGTCGAATCCACTCCTGGAGGGGTGGCTGAGCGGTCAAAAGCAGCGGACTGTAAATCCGCCGGGTTTCCCTACGCAGGTTCGAATCCTGCCCCCTCCACCATTTCCCCGATCCGGTTGCAAGGGGGACGTGGACTGGGTATGGGCGGGTGTAGCTTAGTGGTAAAGCCCCAGCCTTCCAAGCTGGTTACGAGGGTTCGATTCCCTTCACCCGCTCCAAAAAAAAATACCGGAATGAAATGGCATCAGTTGATGCGTCTGTTTAATGGGGTGAATGCGGCTCGACGCCCATTTGCTGGCTTAAAATTGGAAGAAGCTCCTGCGGGTGATGCCGGGCGCTGATTTTTAGGTGGTTTAGAAATGTCAAAAGAAAAGTTTGAACGCACGAAGCCGCACTGCAATATTGGGACTATTGGTCACGTTGACCATGGTAAGACCACACTGACTGCGGCGATCACAAAAGTACTTGCCGATGCCGGTCACGGCAAAGCGGTTGATTTTGCGAACATCGACAAGGCTCCTGAGGAGCGCGAGCGCGGTATTACGATTTCCACGGCCCACGTTGAGTATGAGACGGACAAGCGTCACTATGCTCACGTTGACTGCCCGGGTCATGCTGACTATGTGAAGAACATGATCACCGGTGCGGCGCAGATGGACGGCGCGATTCTTGTTGTGAACGCTGCTGACGGCCCGATGCCGCAGACCCGCGAGCACATTCTTCTGGCCCGTCAGGTTGGCGTTCCGGCCCTGGTTGTATTCCTGAACAAGGTTGACCAGGTTGACGACGAAGAGCTGCTTGAGCTGGTTGAGATGGAAGTTCGCGAACTTCTGAATGAATATGAATTCCCGGGTGACGATATTCCGATCATTGCCGGTTCTGCGCTTGCCGCCCTGGAAGGTCGTGACGACGCCATCGGCAAAGACAAGATCCTGGAACTGATGGACGCTGTTGACGAATATATCCCGCAGCCGGACCGTCCGAAGGACCAGCCGTTCCTGATGCCGATCGAGGACGTGTTCTCCATTTCCGGTCGTGGTACTGTTGTGACCGGCCGTGTTGAGCGCGGTATCATCAATGTGGGCGAGGAAGTTGAGATCGTGGGCATCAAAGACACCACGAAAACAACTGTTACCGGCGTTGAAATGTTCCGCAAGCTGCTGGATAGCGGTGAAGCCGGCGACAACATCGGTGCGCTGCTGCGTGGCGTTGGCCGTGAAGAGGTTGAGCGTGGCCAGGTTCTGGCCAAGCCGGGAACCATTACCCCGCACACCAAGTTCAAAGCCGAGGCTTACATCCTGACCAAGGAAGAGGGCGGTCGTCATACCCCGTTCTTCACCAACTACCGTCCGCAGTTCTACTTCCGTACCACTGACGTGACCGGTATTGTGCATCTTCCGGAAGGCACCGAGATGGTTATGCCGGGCGACAACGTGACCGTTGACGTCGAGCTGATCGCCCCGATCGCCATGGACGAAGGTCTGCGTTTCGCCATCCGTGAAGGCGGTCGTACCGTCGGCGCCGGCGTCGTAGCCTCAATTATCGAATA